>CAMQYR010000010.1 GCA_947039385.1 uncultured Mycoplasma sp. | reverse complement strand
GTTCCTGAAATTGGAGTTCCTTGTTTCAATAGATCTTGTGCTTTTTGAGCAGGTGTTAATTCTTTTGAAGAATCTTTCAATATTGTAGGTGTAATAGGAGTTGAACCTGGTTTTGAAATTGTTTGAGTTTTAGAAACTTTGATTTCAGATGTTTTAAACAATCTTCCGAAAAATGAAGTTTTAGTAGAAGTAATTGCTTTTTCAGGAAGCGCTTTTATTGGAGTTATAATTTTAGATACTAGAGGTTTTGATTCTTGAATAGCATCAATACCAGGTAATGCAGCACCTTCTAAAAATTGTAGTGAAGCTCCTCCGCCTGTTGAAATATGAGTAAATTTATCTTCAAGACCTAAATCAATAATTGCCGCTGCTGAGTCACCGCCACCTATAATGGAAAATACATTTGGTTGTGCTGCTATTATATTAGCAACCGCTTCAGTACCTTGTTTATAATTATCAAATTCAGCAACTCCCATTGGACCATTTCAAATAACTGTTTTGGCACCAGCTAATATTGTTTTGAACACTTTAACAGTTCTAGGTCCAACATCTAGTCCCATATAACCATTAGGAATTTCTAAAGAATTATCTAAATTATATAAAGGGGAATTATTTGCAAAATTATAAGACAATGCTGAATCAATAGGCAAAATTATTTTATGTGCATATTTTTTCATGTATTCTTTTGCCAAAGGAATTTGATCAACTTCAACTAAAGAAGAACCAATATTTATTCCTTGAGCAACACAAAAAGTATAAGCCATTCCTCCGCCTATAACTAAATAATCAACTTTATCAATTAAATTATCTATTACTTTAATTTTATCAGCAATTTTTGCTCCACCAATTATAGCAATAAAAGGTTTTTTATTCCCGTAAATTGCTTTTGCTAGCATTGATAATTCTTCTTGTACTAAGAAACCAATACAAGACTCTTTTATATATTTTGAAATACCAACATTTGAAGCATGTTCTCTATGAACTGTTCCAAATGCATCATTAACAAAAACATCGCCTAAACTTGCTCAGTATTTACCAAGTTTGGGATTATTTTTCGACTCTGCCTTCCCATTTAAATCTTCAAACCTTGTGTTTTCCATCATTAAAACTTCTCCAGCTTTTAATTGTTTTATTTTAGATTCTAAAACAGCACCTTTTGTATCAGGAACAAATTCAACACCTTTTCTTAATTGTTTAACTAACTCTTCAGAAACTAGTCTTAAAGAATTTGTTTTTTTGTCTTCAACCGTTTTTATTCTCCCTAAGTGTGAAAGTAAAATTACTTTAGCTCCTGACTCAATAGCAAATTTAATAGTTGGTAAAGCAGCTAATATACGTTTATTAGAAGTAATGACTCCATCCTTAATAGGCACATTAAAATCCACTCTTATTAAAACTTTTTTATCTTTTAATTTTAATTCTCTTATTGTTTTTTTCATGTGATACTCCATTACATATGATTAAAATAATCTATATTTATAACAAATATTATAAATCATTTATTGTTTTTTTACTTTTTATTTTTAACATTTCTTTTCATTTTATTGTTGTTTTGCAATAAAAAAGATTCTATTGAGTAAAAAGAAGGAGATTTTCATATGTTTTCCCTAAATAAATGAACAATAATTCAACTGTAAATTTTTAACTAAAAACACCAATTTCTTGAAGTGCTCTCTCTTTTTTATAAACCTTTAAATATTTAATTACACTTTCTATTATAAAATATAAGTTGATATTTTTAAAAAAAAATTAAGAAAATCTAATATTAAAATTTCTTTTTATAAAATTATTTTTTAACACAATTTTATAATACATAAAGAATTATTATGAAGGGCTTACTTTTACATCAATTAACTTAGTATTATCAATATGCTTTACTTTAATAATTTCATTATCAAAAAATATAAATAAGTCAACCAATTGTTTTGTTTCTCTAACTAAATTTTTATCTCATTTACATTTTAAAAAAATTAGTGGTCTTCTTGTTAAATTATTCAATTGGTGTAATTGGTTAATTAGATTCTTCTTAGAAAAAACATCAGAATATTCATATTCAATATTTATGATTAAAAAATTCTCATTTTCTCTAAAATATTTTATTTCAAATATTAGACTATTTATAGTTATTCCATTGATGTTTTGATAGTCAAGATATTTAGTAAAATTATCAAAATTTGCATTATTAACTTTAATTAAAATATATTTTAATTTTGATGAATTAATTAAACTATTATTTTTAATAAAATCATCTTCATTTATTTCAATAATTTTATTTTTGAGATCCTTATATTCTTTAATATCTGATGTATATAAATACACTTTAATAGATTTACTATAACTATTAAATGTTTGCTTTTGAGGAATAAAAGGGATTAAGTTTGCCTGAAATGTTTTTTTAAAAATAATGCCATTCTTAAAAAACTTAATATATGATATTCTTATATATATATAACCCAAAGTTTTTCAAGGGGTTTTACTAAACATTAATTTTCAACCAAAAGATTTTAATAAATTATATGCATTATATTTTAACAAGCGACGAATTTTGTAGTCAGTTGTAAAACTATTAATTAGAATATTATTAAGTATTAATATTTCGAAAAAAATTCCATTTATCGCTATTCTATATTCTCTATTTCTGTTTCAACCTTCTAAATTTAATTTTCTAAATAGTGAATCTGTAATAACCAACAAATCATTTCTCTTAAGAAAAGCTTTATCTTTAAAATTAGTAATATTACCATATTTTACATCATACTTATGGTAGTTATATGTTGTGTCATTTATGGCAACAAATATATTTGCTTTCAAATAGACATAAGGCATTAGTCCAATATCTTCAAATACTCTTCCGGGAAAAAATTCTACATCTAATTTTTTAAAAAAATCGCTCCTTATTATTGATGATCATGGAGTACAAATATTTGACTTTACATATTGAAGATTAGTCATTTTTTTCTTTCTTCTTCAAAGTGGGAAATAAGGAAGTTTTAAATTACCATCATTGTAAACACCATTCGTTCTACCAACTACAATATCAGCTTTCCCGTTGTATGAATTCTTGTATAAAGTTTCAATGCTTTTTATCTCGAAAGTATCATCTATATCTAATCAAGAAAAATAATCACCACCAAATACTTTCAATAACTCATTTCTCGTTTGACTTACCCCAACATTTGAATGGGAAAATATTTTTATTCTATGATCTTTTTCTTTTCATTCATATAACATTGATACTGTGTTATCTGTTGATCCATCATTCATTATTAATATTTCTATATTTTTATAAGTTTGATTAACAACACTATTTAAACATTGATTAATAAATTTTTCCCCATTATAACAAGGAATTAAAATAGATATCAACGGTTTATCCATTTTAATCCTTTCAATAATTTGAAAATTTAATTGCTTTAATAATTATACAAAAAACAAAACTAACTGCTTAATTTTTTATATTGTGATTATTTTAAAGAGTCAACCAATTTTTTAATTTCATCTCCAAGTAATAGTGAATTATTTTCCAAAAATAAAATATGATGTCCTTTTTTAAAACTAACAACATTTTTATAATTTTTTATTTTTTTTCATTTTTTTTCATACAACATAACATCTTCTAATGATTGAACATAAATAAAAGGAATTTTAAAATTGTTTTTTACTAATATTTTTCAAGCTGGAAACATAGAAAAATATATTGCAATTGATGTCTTATTGTTGTCATATTTTTTATCAGAATTTCTGCTTGCTCTAATTAACAATTTATTTGATGTTAATCTTTCATCAAAAGAAATTTTCGATTTAGTATTAATTCCAGTTAAAAGTGTAAAAGTTGTTTTAAAAGATAAAACTAATAATTCTTTTTTATTTGACTGTATATTCCTTGGCGGAATTTTTCCCGGAATATTTCATGCCAAAGCACCCTTAAAAAATTCTGGCATTTTCTTTATCATTAAAATAGTTGCTATTGCTCCTCAAGATTCTCCAATTAAAATTATGTCTCTATTTTTCAAAATTGATTTACTTGAAATATACTCAATTATTTTTAAATTATATTTAACTAATTTTCTAAAAATTTGTGATGGCTTTTCTTTGTTCTGAGATTGACCTTTTTGATCAAATGACAATAAAAAATTATCATCAAAAACATCATGATTAAAAAATTTTAGTCAAGCTCGATCTCCATTAAGTCCATTCATAAAAATTATAATCTTTGAATCTTTACTTTCTTTAATTGGATTAACAACTGTAAACGGAACAGGATATTTTATTTTTTCAATTTTGATTAATTGATTATTAATTCTTGATGTATCAAATGTGTTCATTGTTATAAATGATACTTTATATTCCATAAAATAATAATTATATGTATTATAATTATTTTAAATAGAGTGAGGTGTATATGAAAAAACCTATAGTTTTGACTATAATTGATGGATTAGGAATAAGAAAAGAGAAACAAGGAAATGCTTTTGCGCTTGCTAAGACTCCAACTTTTGATGAATTTTTTAAAAATTATCCACACTCTGTAATTCAAGCATCTGGTGAATTTGTTGGCTTGCCCTTAGGTCAAATGGGCAATAGTGAAGTGGGCCACTTGAATATTGGGGCTGGAGAAATAGTTTATACAGGATTATCATTAATTGGAAAAGCAATTGAAGAAAATAGATATAAAACCAACGCAAAATTTATTGAAGCTTTTAATGATGTAATTAAAAATGGTTCTACTCTTCATTTAATGGGATTACTTTCAAATGGTGGAGTTCATTCTTTAGAAGAACATTTATTCTTATTAATTGATGCAGCATATGAATATGGCGTTAAAAATCTAAGTGTTCATGTATTTGGCGATGGAAGAGATGTTTCTCCAAAATGCATAATTACCTCTCTTGAAAAATTGGAAAATCAATTAAAAAAATATAACTATATTTTATCTTCAATTTCTGGTAGATTTTATGCAATGGACAGGGATCAAATGTTTGATAGAAATGATAAAGCATACAATGCCATTATTGGTGTATCAAATAACGTTTTCGAATCAAGTATTGAATATGTTGAATCTCAATATAAAGAAAATATAACTGATGAATTTTTAGTTCCAGCAATTAATAAAAATGGTGACTCTATTAAAGATGGTGACTCTATTATATTCTTTAATTTTAGACCGGATAGAGCAAGACAATTATCTCATTTATTTATTGGTTCAAAATTATATACAGCCAAACCTACTAAAGAAATTAAAATCAATAAATTTGTTTCAATGATGAAATATGAAGGTATTAACTCTATTATTGCTTATGCTGAAATGGAAGTAAAAAACACTCTAGGAAAAGTTTTATCAGAAAATGGACTAACACAACTAAGAATTGCAGAAACTCAAAAATATGCACATGTTACATTTTTTATGGATGGTGGATTAGATATTGTTTATCCAAATTCAAAAAGAATAATGATTGACTCATTAAAAATTAATTCTTATGCAGATGCTCCTGAAATGTCGGCAGAAAAAATAACTGATAAATTACTTGAAATTATTGGTGATTTTGATGTTATTATTATGAACTATGCAAACCCTGATATGGTTGGACATACAGGAAACTTAAAAGCTGCTATCAAAGCAGTTGAAGTATTAGATAAACAATTAGGAAGAATAAAAACAAATATAGAAACAATTGGTGGTATTCAATTCATTACATCAGATCATGGCAATGCTGAAATAACTGAAGATGGAGATGGAAATCCCGCAACCAAACACACCTCTTCACCTGTTATGCTAATAACAACAGATAAATCTCTTAAATTAAAAGATGGCAAACTTGCAAATATAACTCCAACAATTTTAGATTATTTAAATATTCCCAAACCCACTTCAATGAATGAAGAAAGTTTAATTATTAAAAACAAATAATATTTAAATTTTCAAATTATTTTTGTCTTTTTGTTGCAAAATAATGTTTGAAGATATTTTTGTCTTTATTTAATTTGCTCTCATCAAGAATGAATTCATAATAGTATTCCAATGATGCTAATTTAATAGATTCAGCCTTAGAGAAAAACGGAAAATTTAATCATGCTAATTTATGAAATTTTGTTTTGTTTTGTTTTGCCATAATAAATAAACTTATCAATTCTGATAACTTATCTCCAATTAGTAATACACCTAATATTTCATGTTTCTTGTTTGTAAATACTTTTATTCTTCCTAATTGATTGTTGATATTTGTTTTATAATCATCTCGGAATTCATAAATAAATTCATTATATGGTATTTGTGAGTGTTCTATTTGGATTTTATTCATTCCATAAAAAGAAATGGATGGTTCAATATTAATAGAAAACGTGAAGTCATAAATGTCCAACACATTTCTTGCTCCCAAGAAATTTTGAGCTAAAAGAAATGCTTGTTGAGATCCTTGGTTAGGATTCATGTGAATTCCATTTACATCACCTATTGCATAAAAGTTTCTATGATATTTCATTCTAAAAGAAGCATCAATAATAAATGATTGTTTTTTATTTTTATGTAATTCTGAAAAACTTTCAATATTACCAGTATTTGAAACTCTATTATTTGTTGATATAATTTTGTTTACTTCAATGTCATATTCTTGTGAATCAGTTTTTAAAGATATTTTTATGACATTATCCGAAACATATTGATGATTTATTACTGTTGATTCTAAACATCAATCCATTAAATTGTTTTTAAATTGTTTTCTTAGCACTGATTCAATTTCATCATCAAAATCATTAAACGGATTGATATTACTATCTACAAAATATACTTTAACTCCTATTTTTGTAAGCGCTTGACCCAATTCAAGTGCAACTCAATCAGATCCATAAATAGCAACAATTTCAATTGAAGAAGTTAATTTGCTTATTTCTGTTGGATTAATATACATTTCTTTTTCAATTCCCGGTAAGCTTAATTCTTCATAATGTGAACCGTTTGCAAAGACAAGTTTTTTAAATTTAAAATTTTCGTCATTAACTTCGATTTGTTCGCTAGATAATATTCGTGGTCTTCCTTTTACAAATCTAACTGTTGAATCAATAAATATATTTTGGTCAAATGATTTATTTGCAATTAATTTTAATTTTTCTAATTCATTAGGGAAGAGAGAAAGAAAATTTTTAGGTTCTGTACCCTTATATTTATTTGCTAAAATAGAAAAAAGTTTTATATCAATGCTTGATTTGATTCCGGGTTCTTGTTCATCAATTAACAAAACATGAATTTGGCGTCTCATCAATGTTTTAGCTAGTGTCATACCTGTTTGACCAGCCCCAACAATAACAACATCATAAATGTGTTCTGTGGTTGATTCATTTTTTAATTTTTGTTTTCTACTCATTTTGAAAATCTCCATTTATTTTTAAACAATTTAGCTTATGGCTAAGGTGTGATTGTTAATTTGCTATTAAAGCACCTACATTAGAACTATCTACAATACTATTAATCAAATTAGTTAAAATGCTTGCAGAAGTATCTATGATCGAATCTTTTAATAAAAATAATGTAATTCATATTACAATTAATATTATTAAAAAAACTCCTAAAACTATGAATGATTTGGCAGATTTCGATTTTGACAAAGAATATAATATTCCCTTAATTACCAAAGCAATAACAATAATACCCACAAATATTCCTAGAACTATATTTATAATAAGCTCTACTTTGGAAATTATGGATTGTGATTTAGCAATTACGTCTTCTGTTTTTACTGATATTTCTACTTTCATTTTTTGTTCTTGTTTTACCTTTTAATAATTATAAAATTATAACATAAAGAAAACATTAAATTAATTTTAGTTAATTTTAGTATTATATTTTATATGTATAGATTTTTTGTAGATGATAAAGAAGAAGATCATTTTATATTACCAAAAGAATTAATAAACCATTTAAGGGTAATTAGAATTAAAAATGAAAATATTATTTGTATTTACAAGGAAATATTCTATGTTTGTAAAATACAAGGAAATGTTGCAATGATTATTGAAATCTTAGAAGAAGATCATGAGTATAAAAATGAAGTTGTTTTGTGTGCCTCATTAATAAATATTAAAAGATTTGAATGATTAATTCAAAAAGCTGCTGAATTAGGAGCAACAAAACTTATTCCAATGATTACAAAAAACACTAACTTAAAATATAAAAATATATCTCTAATTAAAAAAGCTAGATGAAATGAAATTGCAAAAAATGCATGTGAGCAAGCATTTAGAAATAAAATTATGAAAGTTGAACTTCCAATTTTATTCAATGAAGTATTAAAAATGGAATATAAAAATAAAATTATTGCTCATGAAAAACATGATCAAAATAAAATTACTTCAATTAATAATGATGTAATTATATTGGTTGGACCGGAAGGTGGATTTGATAATTTTGAAATAGAACTAGCTAAAAATTTTAATTTTCAAGTTGTTTCACTAGGTAAGAGAATATTACGAGCTGAAACTTCATCTCTTTTTTTGCTTTCAATAATAAAATAATGTATAATGAATAAGCATAATTTACTTTAAACATTTAGTAAATACCATATAATTGCTATATAAATATAAATAAGAAGAAGGTCTATATGAGACAAACAACAATTGTTAAACATAAAGAAGTAAACAAAAATTGATATGTTATTGATGCAGAAGGTCAAGTTTTAGGAAGGCTTGCTTCTTTAGCTGCAACATACTTAAGAGGTAAAAATAAATCAACATTTACACCAAATGTTGATATGGGAGATAATATAATTGTTGTTAATGCAGATAAAATTATTTTATCTGCTAATAAAGAGAAAGATAAAATTTACTATTCTCACTCTGGTTATCCAGGAGGACTTAAAACAACTAACCCAGCTGAATTAAGAATTAAAAAACCAATTTCTATTATTGAAAGAGCAATAAAAGGAATGATTCCTCACACTAAACTTGGAAGCAAACAATATAGAAATTTATATGTTTATGCAGGCCCAGAACATGAACAAAAAGCTCAACAGCCTATGAAATTAGAGGTTAAATAATGACAAAAGAAAAAATAGAATATAGAGGATTAGGAAGAAGAAAATCTTCCACTGCTAGAGTTATAATTAAACCCGGAACCGGAAAATTAATAATTAATAAAAGAGAATCTAAAGAATATTTAAGATCAGATATCCTTATAAAAGATGCTATGCAACCATTAGAAATTTTAGAGTTAATGAATCAATGAGATATTAATGTAAACGTAAAAGGTGGAGGTTTAGCTGGTCAAGCAGGTGCAATTCGTTTAGGTATTGCTAGAGCATTAATAGAATCAAGTGCTGATTATAGATCTAAACTTAAAACAAATGGGATGTTAACTCGTGATGCAAGAATTAAAGAACGTAAAAAACCTGGTTTACGTAAAGCTAGAAAATCACGTCAGTTTTCTAAACGTTAATATAATAAGTAAAATTTTATTTGCTTATTATATATAATATGGGAGCGTAGCTCAGCTGGTTAGAGCACACGACTGATAATCGTGAGGTCGATGGTTCGAGCCCATTCGTTCCCACCATATAAAAAAAATTTGCCCATTCTAAAAACACTTCTTAATTAAGAAGTGTTTTTGTTTTTTAAAAAATAAATATTATTTTTAACTATATTTTAAAAGTCACATATAACCTAATTTATTCATTAAATTATTTTTTTTCTCCGCCATATGAAAATGATGAACCAAGATTACGGTCTCCACCATAACTTCTTCTTTCTCCACTTTGTGATCTGTTACGGTCTCCACCATAACTTCTTCTTTCTCCACTTTGTGATCTGTTACGGTCTCCACCATAACTTCTTCTTTCTCCACTTTGTGATCTGTCACGGTCTCCACCATAACTTCTTCTTTCTCCACCTCGAGAACCTCCACCGTTGCGACCTCTATTTCCAAAACTTCTATTTCTTCCTCTATTTCCTTTTGAAGAAACAGATGGTTCTGGAGTTAAAGATAGTTTTGATGATGATGTTTTTTTGTCAAGAATATATTTAGCTAGTAAAATAGATAATTCTTCTGGAGTATAGTCTTTTAACAAATCTTTCTCTAAATATGTTGGATATTCTGAATCATCTTCTTTGAATTCATCAACAATTTTACGTAAAGAATCTGCAAGATGCATTTTTCAAGCTTCTCTAATTTCAATATCGCTTGGAATTTGAATTTCATTAATTTTTGAACCAGTTTTTGAACAAATTTCTTTAATGTGCTCTAATTCTTCAGGTTTAACTAAAGAAAGAGCATATCCTTTTCTTCCAGCTCTACCCGCTCTACCAATTCTATGTGTATAATATTCTATTTCTTGAGGTAAATCGAAATTAATGACTCATTCAATATGATCAACATCAATTCCTCTAGCCATAACATCTGTTGCAACTAAAATTGTTTTTGAATGACTTCTAAATTTATCCATAACAAAAGTTCGCTCTCTTTGTTCCATGTTTCCTTGAATTGCTGCACTTGAATATCCCGCTTGGTTTAAGGCTTCATTTAATTCATCTACTCTTCTCTTTGTTCTACCAAAAATAACAACTGATTTCGGTTTATACAACTCAAGAAATTTAATTAATACAGATAATTTTTTACCTTCTCTAATAACTACTAGCTCCTGTGTAATTGTTGCGGCTGATTTTAAACCTTCAGAAACATTTATACTAATAGGATTATTAGTCATGATTGAGGCCAAGTCTTTTGTTTTCCTATTAAATGTTGCTGTAAAAAAGAAATTTTGTCTAACTTTTGGTAAATAAGATATTATATTTTCAATATCTTTTTGAAACCCAATATTTAATAATTCATCCGCTTCATCTAATGTAAATGTTTTGATATTTTCTAGTGATATTTTTCTACTATTAAGTAAATCATTAATTCTACCAGGAGTAGCTACAACTATATGAGGTTTGTTTTTTAAATCTCTTGCTTGTTTGTCATAACCACTTCCACCTAAAATCAAGCAAACTTTTGCACCAGAAAATTTTCCCATACTTTGAATACCTTTATGAATTTGAGAAGCAAGTTCTCTTGTAGGCGCAATTATTAAATGTTCAATATTTGTTGATTCTTCATTAATCATATTTACAATTGGAATTCCAAATGCACCAGTTTTTCCTGTACCTGTTTGCGCTTGACCAATTATATCTTTTCCAGCAAACGCCGCTTTAAATGTTTCATCTTGAATTGGTGTTGCTTTAACAAAACCCATTTCTTCTAGACTTTTTTGAACATTTTCATTTATTTCTTTTATTTCTTTAAATATCATTTTATTATTTTCTTTTCTATTTTTTATTTTTTCTTCTCGAAATTTCAATCAACTTTTTAAAATATAAATGTATAAAAATTATTAACTTAATTAACAAGGTATTTATATTATACATAAATAATTTTTAAATATAATAAAAGTGGTAAAAGAAAAACAAATAATATAAAATATTATTTTAATATTTTTTAAAATAGAAAGGACGTTCATATGAAGTTGATGTAGAAGGATTGTTGCAATATTGTGGATTTAAATATGTGCTATTACTATATTGATCATATTGCTGATGTGGTGATAAATTTTGTTGTTGATAGTTTATCATATTGCTTATTGTTTCATTAATTACATTAACTAAACCACTTAGTGAATTAAACAATTTATCAAATCCAAAAAATTCTTGTGCATTAAAATTTTGTTGTTGCAAAGATCATTTATTTTCAAGGGGTTCAATAGGATAATTAGGTGAATTATTGTATTGTGATTTAAATGTTGGATTTTGTTGATTACTAAAATCTGGTCGAAATTGATTAATCGTCATTGGAATTGTTTTTTGGAATGCATTATCTACATTTGGACCATAAATTGAGTTAAATGTTCTAGGTAATTGTTGTTGCTGCGGCTGAAAAATATTTGGTATATTTATATTTTGATTATTCATAGACATAACGGGAGGTTGGGCCATTTGATTAAAATTATTATTTTTGTTATATGAATGATTTAAAGTAGATTGCCGATTCATATTTTGGTCGCTATTTACAGGCATACGAGTGGATTCGGTTTTCTGTTTCTGAGAGTTATACATATTATAATAATTCATAAATTCCTTTAATTATTATATCATTATAACAAAATACATATCAATATCATATTTTTCATTTAATTTTTAATAAAGTATAATTACTATATGTCTAAATTTATTAACTTGCACTTTAATAGTGAATATAGCTTATTAGAGTCAAGCGTTACATTAGATTCTTATATTTTATATGCTATCGAAAACAATATAACTTCTCTTTCTCTAACAGATCACAATAATATGTATGGAGTTGATAAATTTATAAATTTATGTAAAAAAAATAATATTAAACCTATTATTGGAATTGATTTAGATGTTGAAAACTTTAGATTAATATTATTAGCTAAAAATTATTTAGGATTCCAAGAACTCATTAGACTTGCTTCATTGAAAACAAAACAAAATATTGATATTGATGAAATAAATGAAGAAAATTTATTTATTATAGATCACCCAACATATGGTTTTATAAATAGAAATAAAAAATTATTAAATAAAAATAATTTTTATTTTAATTCAACAAATATTCAAAACAATAATGCAATTATCGTTAAAGAAAATATAATTCTGGAAAGTTCAGAAAATGAAACTATCAATATCTTAAATTCTATGAGTAAAAATAATAATAAGCAAAAAAACAATTTTCCGGGTTTTACAAATGAAAGTACTATAGATAAAATAATAATAGAAAGAACTAATTCAATTGCTGAACAATGTAATATTTCATTTCCTAAAATTATTTCTTTATTCCCAAAATTCATTAATATAGATGGAACAGATTCATTGAGTTATTTAAAAAAAATAACTCAAGATATTTTTAAAAACAAAATTGATGAATTTGCCAACAATGATATTAATGTTGTTAAAAATAGAATAAAGTATGAATTATCAATTATCGATAAATTAAAGGTTTCTGATTATTTTTTAATTATTTGAGATTTTATGAAATGAGGAAGGAAAAACAAAATTTCTTTTGGACCTGGTAGAGGTTCTTCGGCAGGATCTATAATTTGCTTCTTACTAAATATAACAGAAATTAACCCTCTAAATTATGGTTTAATTTTTGAGAGATTTTTGAATCCAGAAAGAATAACAATGCCTGATATTGATATAGATGTTCAAGATGATAAAAGAGGAAATTTAATTAAATATATTCAAAATAAATATGGTTATGATAATGTTTCACAAATTATAACATTTTCAAGAATGACATCTAAAAGCGCTTTTAGAGATGTATCTAGAATTCTGGAAATCCCTAATAGCGAAGTTAATGTAATCACTAAGTTAATACCTTTGGATATGAAGTTGGAAGAAGCTTTTAAAAAATTTGCACCATTTAGAGCAAAAATAAATGAAAAAGAAATTTATACAAAAGCTTATGAACAAGCTCTAAGAATTGAAAATCTTCCAAGACAAAGAGGTACTCATGCTGCAGGAATAATTATTTCAGAAACTGATTTAATAAGTAAAATTCCTGTAGTATTTGAAGAAAGTTCTTTAATATCACAATTTTCAATGGAAAATCTTGAATCATGAGGAATGTTAAAAATTGACTTACTAGGATTAAAAACATTATCAACTATTAATGCAATAATTGATGAAATATCTTTAAATGTTGGTAAAAAAATTTTATTTCAAAACATTGTTATTAATGATGATAGAACAAATAAACTATTATCTGATGGGAACACGGTTGGTATTTTCCAATTAGAGTCGCCAGGAATGATAAATACCTTGAGAAAAGTTAATGTTAATTCATTTGAAGATTTAGTTGCAATTATTTCTTTATTTAGACCTGGTCCAATGTCAAATATTTCAACATATATAAAAAGAAAGTTTAATGTAGAAAACTTTAATTGTTTGTCTATGGAATATGATGAAATTGTTAAACCAACTTATGGAATAATCATTTACCAAGAACAAATTATGGAACTAGCTCAAAAATTTGCAGGAATGTCTTTTGGTCAAGCAGACATTTTGCGAAGAGCAATAAGCAAAAAAGATAAAAAAGAAATGGCAATATTTAAAAATTATTTTGTAACTAGAGCTCTTAGCAAGAACCACCCATTAAAATTAATTGAAAGCATTTATAATGAAATAGAAAAATTTGCAGAATATGGTTTCAATAAATCGCATGCTGTAGCTTATGCTACTTTGTCTTATAAAATGGCTTATTTAAAAACTTGATATCCAATTGAATTTTATACAGCTATTATTTCGACTCTTCCAAGCCAAGATACAATTAATAAATATGTTATTGAAGCAAGAAGCAGAGGTTATAAAATTATTAGTCCTGAAGTAAACGACTCTAGAAATAAAGTTTATAATAAAGGAATGGAAATTTTTCTTCCATTATTGATTATTAAAGGTTTAGGTAAAATAGCAAATGAAAAAATTTTGAATGATAAAAAAGAATTTGGAAAGTACACTAGTTTCTATAATTTTATATCTAGATCTAAAAGAATGAAACTTGGAGATTCAATTATCGATATACTAATTAGATCAAACTCATTGAGAAAATTTGGTAATATTGCAACTCTAAATGCTAATTTAATTAATGCAAAACTTTATGCAAATTGTGTGATTGTAACTAAAGATGAATCTTTAGTTATTGATTTTAAATTATCTCAAGAACAAAACTTAATTTTGGAAGAGCCAAATATTCTTGAAGAAATTAATTATGAAAATCAATACTTAGGAACTGTTTTTAATGCATTCCCTACAATTAAATATGAAACCAAAAACCTACTCAAAAATTTATCATTTAATGTTGAATTTAAAATTGTTTTATTTGTTGAAAATATTAAAAATGGGAAAAAAGATAAAAATGGATTAGAGTTTGGTATAGTTACTTTAAGTGACAGTAGCGGAAGCGAAGATATTTTTATTTTTTTTCCAAACTGGAATTCTTTCAAGGATATTAAAATAGGTTCATTGGTCGAATGTAAAATAATTAAAAACAAAAATACTATTAAATCAAATATAAGACTAATGGGTTGAAAGATATTGAATGAAAAATAAAATACTATTAATTGATGGAAATTTATTGTTATTCAAAAGTTTCTTTGCTACTTATTATTCTCACAATACTTTGACAACTTCATATGGTCTTGATACATCAACTACACATACATTTATTTTATCTTTAATAAAAGTAATAACCAAAAACAATCCATCACATTGTTTCATAGCTTTTGATACTGGTAAAAAAACTAAAAGACACGATATATATATTAATTATAAAGCTGGAAGAGCTAAAGCTCCAATTGAAATATTTGAACAGAAAAAAATCATTATTGAAATATTGGATGCCATGAACATTAAACACATGGAAATGATTGGTTATGAAGGAGATGACTTAATAGCTACTTTGACAACCAAATTTTCATCAAATAACAACATACTAATTTGATCTGATGATCAAGATTTATTACAATTAATTGACAATAATGTTTGTGTTATAACAAAAGACTATAAAACAAAAAAATTTATAATAAAAGATATAAATAACTTTAAATCTATTCATGGATTTGAGCACTATCAAATACCAGATTATAAGGGTATTGCAGGAGACCCATCCGATAATCTTCCAGGAATCAAAGGAATAGGTTCAAAAGGAGCTATAAGTCTATTAAACAAATATAATACTATAGAAGATATATATTTAAACTTAGATAAATTAAGCAAACATGAAAAAGATAAATTTGCTGCTTATAAAGAGATTGCAATTATGTGTAAAAGGTTGGCTACATTAGAATTATTCTTAAATATTAATATTGAAATTCCTGATATAAAAATTGGCAAATTGTTAAATGAAAAAGTAGAAAAAATCTTAACTACATATGAATTAAATACAATAAAAAGATTATTATCAGAATAAGGGTTATACCAAAAATAATGGCATAAAGCTTCATATATTCTTAAATATTATTATTGTGTTTTAAAACTTATATTAATTTAATTTGCAAAATTAAATTGTATAAAATATATCTTATAATGTTTTAGAGTTTTCAAAATAATTTTATTTTTTATACCTTTTATTATTATCGATTTTTTTATTGTTTTTAACAAAAACCAAGAGTGCAATTACCCCAATTAATGCAATAGTTGATGCTACAACCGCTAAAGAAACTATCAAACTTTCAGCAGAAGAATTTGTCGGTTGTGTTAATCCAGTCACTTTTCATGCTCTAGATGATAATTTATTTGTATCATCTAAAGCTTCATCACTATTCGCAGGTATAATTGATATTCAAACAAAATCACCATTTGATAAATTAGCTTTACTAAATTCATTAATCACTCTTTCACCATTTTTTCCACTAGTATTTCAAGAAAACATTACTTTTGATTGATCATTAATATCGTTATTATTTATATTAGATTTCAATACTCCCAAACCATTAACACCACTAAATGAAGGTTTAAATGATTCTATTGCTTCTTGAAATTGTTTTTGTTCATTTTGATCAATAATAATTTTTTCTTTTAATCCAGATACTTCTCAACCCGATAATTTTGGATATTGAGGAACATTACCTAAATCTGGGTTTTCATTAATTGATGAACCAATACCATTTTTAACAGTATTTTCATTATCTGAAATAACATTTACAACCCTAAAACTTAATAAATTAGAAGAATATGATCTTAAAGTGTTATAGTAATCACTAATTAAAATTGCATTTTTATTAACTAATTTTCATTCTATTTTATCACCATTTTTCAAATTAGTCAATGGTTTTTTTGTTCACGGCGTTTTAATTGTTTTTGAATCATCTCAAACTTGATACTCAAATCATAAATCATCACCTAAAACATCTTTATCAGTTTGAGATGGTTTTTCTGGATTGCTAACACTAATATTGAATAAACCACCACCATTAATTTGACCTTTAAATTGAGCTCTCAAGAATCTGAATTTTTCTTTGTCTGGCGCCTTGGCATTAAGTCCTTTAACAATAATGATTAATGGTGTATATGGATTAGATTGTGCGAAGTTTTGATTAGTTGGTGCAAACTCAATTTTTATTGTATCACCATTTTTCAAAAAGAAGAATTTTGAAATATCCAAACCAGGATAAGTGACATCAGGTTTACCAACAGAACTATGAACCATTTGTATTTTTAAAAGACCATTTGAATCTATATTTACTTGATTTTCAATATTTTTCCCGGTTAATTTAGTTGGAGTTGATACTCCTACAGTTCTTAAGGCTTCAATAATTGTATTAGGATCAATATGAGATGATCCATTGAAAGGTGTATTACTAGGATTTTCAGTAGTTATTGAGTCTGGTACATATTTTATTTTTGAAACATCAACATTAAATTTATAATTTATTCCATTCATTTGAACTGGGTATTTAATGTTTTTCAATTGAATTTCAGGAGAAACTGGAGTTGTAGTATCAAATTTAAAATCAGGGTCAGTATTACCACCGATTCCTATTTTTGGTTTAAATGAAAATTTAACATATTGATTTTGAAATAATTTTCACCTTTCATTAACTGCAGGATTTAACTGAGAAAATGTTCCTGGTTCACCCATTACATCAATCATATTTTGAGGAGTTTTTCACAAACCAGTTCTTAATGGAGCAGCAGGAATTAAAATTCCTCCATCATTTTTCATATAAATAGGAATTGATTTACCAAATTTATCTTTAATATCATTTCCTAAAAAATCTTTATAAAAACCTTTTGATATTGCTCCTTTGGGATCGCGTTTAATAATTGGAATACCATTAACATCAAATAACACAATTCCGCTTGTTGATTCATAAAATGATGAGTCTATTGAAACAAATAAATCTGCACCCAAATAATCATTTTTAAATTTACTAGGAGAAGTTATTTGTGCTTTACTTATCATAGACACACCATCTAACGGAACATAACCATAATTATTAACATTTTCTAGTAATATTTTAGGATCAATATTTAGGGAATCAGCATGAATCATTAGTCCCTTTACTCTTATCTGTTTTGTTATCATTGAAGTGCTTGTGTCATTAAATTGATATTTTGGATTATTAATAGCAACTCTAGTAATAACATATTGATTTACTAATAAATTTTTAGGAATTGTTGTTGATCAAACGGTTTCATCATCTTTAATATTAATAATTTTTTCTAATTCACTTGTTTCATATATATAATCACTAACATTGTATTCCAACCTTAGTGGAAGCGGAACTGTATTCAAGTATCCTGCATTCAAACGAGAAGAAGTAACTTCTCCTACACCTTTTTCATATACTTTAAATGTTCCCAATTCTTGATATCCATCAAATTCAAGATACATAGGATTTTTAATCGGATTATCAATTACTGTTATCAAATTAATATTCTTAATTGTAATAATTTTACCATCTAATAATTTTTTATCTTTTTCTCAAACACCATATTTAGGTATAGCTTCTAATTTAAAGAATATTGGTAGAATATTCCCAAATGTATCATGTTTAAATTTAAACCCTGGAAGGAATGAAGTTTTAAAACCGCTTTGATCAAATATTATTTGACTTTTGTTTGTTCAATCACTGGCATCATTTGAGTAGTAAATAATAAACGGAGTATTTTTTTGATAGTATTTAAACTGTTCAATTAAAGTTTTGTTTGTTGTTTCCAACTCGGGTTTTACAGTTGTACCAGAAATATTAAAACTATTATTATTAAATGTCGGAAATAAATCCATATTTATATATCCTTCAAAAGATTTATTATTGGTTGGTGTAACTAAATCTATAGTTGGTGAACCAAGGGCATATTGATCTAAATATTCTTTACCATCAATACTTAATATAAATTTCTTAGAACCTTTGTCCGATAGTGAATATCTTGCTTTTAATGAATCACGAAACAAAATTAATTCTTTATCATTTTTAGCACCTTTTAAATTCAAGAAAATATTTGTAATTTGTTTTTCAGTATATCAACCGTCTTTACTTGAAGAGACAATACCAATATTTGGAGTTCCACCAAAATAATATTGAATAACAATATCACTAATTCCAGCAACTGAATTTGTTTTTAAGGTTGCATTAAAATCTTTTAAATCGAATACAATGTCTTTTGTATTTCCTGATAATTTTATTAAACTTAATCATTTTGCTTGAAGAACAACTATTGACCGAATTGTTGTGGTATTAATTTGAACCAATTCTTTTGTGGCTCCAAACACAAATCCTTGTTTCACAACAAACCTAATTGCTAAATACTTAGTATTAGGATCTATTGAAGTTAATGGTTTATCAACTCAATTTGGAGAATTTATTGGATCCGTTAATGCCGCTCCTTTTACATTTGTAAATTGAATTATTAAGCCTTCTGAAAGAATTGCTTGTAATTTTGTTAATTCATTACTTCATATAATATTAGAGGATGTACCATCTACTTTAATTGATTTTGCTACATCATAATATATTGATGGGTGAATATAAATATCAACATTATTGCTATCTAAAATAGCTGTTTGTTTATCTTGAACAACATAATCATCAGGATTTATTCCATCAGCTAAAGCATATCTTGCTGTTATTTCTTTATTGATCAACTTAATATCAATTTTGTATTTTGATAATAGATTAATGAAATCAATTTTCGAAAATTCTGTATTTATTCCATCTAATGAAATCGGTGTTTTACCTATTGAATACATAATTTTAATTTTATCTTTATATGTTGGATCTAAAAGGATTAAATCAGAATAAATTTTACTATCATCTATTATTAATGCATTTGTATTACCGTTTAAATTTATATTATTAGTCAAATCTTTATGATTTGTTACAATTTGTTTTGGCAAATTAACCAATAATTTAATTCCTTTATTTACAAATGCTGATCAATCATTATTTTTTTCAATTGACAACTCAATACCTTTTATGTTAGTTTTAACAACAAATCTAACATACAAGTCATTATTTGTGTTTAGAGAGTTTATAGATGATAAAGGTACTCATTTATCACCATTATAACCTGGCGCTTTAAATTCAACATCAATAACGGGTTTTAAAATTTGTTGAATCTCTAAAAATGTTTTTCCACCAAATAATATATTGCCT
The DNA here is from genome assembly GCA_947039385.1 of uncultured Mycoplasma sp. Lineage (GTDB taxonomy): Bacteria > Bacillota_I > Bacilli_A > Mycoplasmatales > Metamycoplasmataceae > UBA710. Next base: position 2,558 of record CAMQYR010000010.1, on the reverse strand, counting down.
GGAGACATAGGGGGAATGGTTAGATTTCCAATTTGGCTTGATGTTTGCCCTGTAGTTTCAACTTTAACTGTTCTTAATACTTTTACATATTCTCTTAAATCAATTTTTGTTACAATTTTGTCAGTATCTAATAAAGCAAAATTGCTTGGTGTTGCAACAATTTGATAAGCAGGGTCATTAGAAACAAATTTAGCAGTTATTGTTGTTGTTCCATGAATTATAGAATTTTCAAAAAATATTAACCCGGATGTGCTATTAGAAAATTCAAGAGAATAAGAACTTAATTTTGCTTTTAATTCTATAAAAGTGAAATGCTTTCCTGGAAACATTGATAATTCATATCTTAGTTCTACTTTATTTCTAAAAATTTTAGGAACAATATTTTTTGCATTTAATTCTACAACATCTTGACTTTCTCCATTATTTAAATCATTAAATGGACCTTTAAATATTATTGATTTACCTAAGTTTGAAGCATCAAATTTTATAATTGTTATCATATGCCTTACATCAACTTCATAACCCATTGTAGTATTCGATAGTAAAAAAGATAAATCCTTAAGTATTGAACCAATCTCAACTTTACCAATATCTATAGGCTTAGGTGAAAATCTAATAGCCAATGGAAAATTATTTTCACCAGTAGGTATGTCTTTTGTATATAAAGAAGTAGGTCTTTTGTCAGTTCACACATATGATAAGTTTTTATCATAAAAACCATACTCTACTTTAACATATTTTTCAATAGCTACAATAGAATCCATACCAGATCATAAAAGAGAACTTGTATCACCTGTAATTTTAACAACATTAGCAATATCTTCTATTTGTAATGCAACATCTAAGGTTTTGATTATTTTTTTCGTGTCAAGAGTTTTTATAACATTAGATGAAACTCCACTTGGAAGACCTTCAAATACTTCTTTTGATCAATATGTTTTTTTACCCAAATCAGTAAATTCATATCTAACTTTGAAGTTGTTTAAATCTAAAGAGTTTAAAACATCATTTCTTAATGATTTTAATTTTATAGAAAAATCTTTTGCATTTAATCAATCTTGATCATTATAAGTATATTTAACTTCAAAAAATGTTTTTGCATCAACTATAGAAAGTCCTGAATCTGTATATAATTTAGGGTCTTCCTTAATTACAAAGTCATGTGTTGTACCTGAAATACTTAGTAATTTATTATCAGTTAAATTATTAGCTTTAATTCCTACAAGTTCCTTTTTAGCAATAATTGGTTTTGTAACTATTGCTGTAGTTTCTCCGTTATTTTCAATAATCTTTGGATCATCAGAATACATCTCATATTTTGTAACATCTACAACTTTTAATTTGAATTGCATTTTGTTTGAAATTGAAGCATCAAAATTTTGTGTTCCCATTGCTGTAATACTTGTTCATGTTTTACCATTATCAGGACTAACTTGTAACTCTATCCCTCTATCTGCATAGTACTTTAACACAAATTGATTTTTATCACTTAAAATTTGGACTGATGTTGATAAATTACCTTCGGCACTTAAAGAATCTGCTCATGTTGGTTGAATTCTTGAATAAGCTCTTAAGAATGAATTTCTAGAATCAGTTTGGTCATAATTTCCATTAACACCATTATTATTGTCATAAACTTTTGCAATTGTTTTATCTCATAAATATTGAGTTTTACCAATCATGTCTGAATTTATACCTGTTCCACCAACTAATACTAATTTAGCGAAAATGTTAAGTTCTGGTTTTAATATATCTTTTGTTTTATTGTAATTTATAATTTCTGCTTTAAAATCTTTTGCATTTGATCATGGAATTACTCCACTATTTTCATCATTACCTATAGTAAATTGCATTTCTAAATGATTAAGTGTTGGTTTAGATGCTTTAGCTGAATCAAATTCAACATTCATTGAAATTACATTACCATTAATACCTTTGACAAATCATTCTTTACTTCATTTGTCACTAATTATGATTTTTTCTACTAAACCTAATATATTAGGTTCGTAACCTTCTATATCATTTAAATCTTCTAAATTATTATTAACAATGTTTTTTAATTCAATAGATGTGTTTGTTGCCATAATTTTAACAAATTTGATTGCAATTGGAAAAGCAGTAGGATCGGCAGGATTATCCAAAATAGCGACAGATGAGGGCGCAATATCTTGTCAACCTGAACGTATATAATCTCCAGATACATTTGTTTTTCAATAATTTCACTGTATTTTTACACCTAATCTTTTTAATTCATTTATATCCAGTGCACCCATTATATATTTAATGTTTGTTGTGTCACCTTCAAGTTTAACATTTGCCACGTCACTAATATATTTATTAAAATCTAATATTCTAATAATCGAAGTTGTGACTAGGGGTTTTGTGACATAACTTTCAACAGCTTGTAAGTCTCCATATACTTCTTTTGATCAATATGTTTTTTTACCCAAATTAGTAAATTCATATCTAACTTTGAAGTTGTTTAAATCTAAAGAGTTTAAAGCATCATTTCTTAATGATTTTAATTTTATAGAAAAATCTTTTGCATTTAATCAATC
>CAMQYR010000009.1 GCA_947039385.1 uncultured Mycoplasma sp. | reverse complement strand
ATAATGAGCGGTGACTGGAGTTCAGACGTGTGCTCTTCCGATCTGTGGTTTTGTTCATATAACAAACATTCCGAATGGACCTTACAATATTTCAAATAATGAATTACAATTATATAATGACAATTTTAAATTTACTGTTGGAGATATTGTTAATGTAAAAATAATGTCTATTTCAAAACTAGAAGGAAAAGTAGATGGACTTATTATAAATAGTAATTAATTTATAATGTTGTGAGTATTTTAACAACTATTTTAAATAAAAAAAACCTTTAATTAAGAGTCTTTTTTATTTAATTTTTAATGTAAAAATTATTTTTTAGTTGAGCATGTACATTCTGAACATTCATTTTTACATTCTGAACATTCTTTTTTACATTCTGAACATTCTTTTTTACATTCTTTATCAAATTTCATATTTACTCCTTTTAATATAGATTCGTTGAAACTAAATTCAACAAATAAATTATATCATGTATTTTAATCCAAAATAGTAGATAAAGGTTGATTCACATTTTTATTTTTTTAAATTATGTTATTATGAATATATGCTATTAAATAAAGAAATTGTTATAAAATGTGAAGAAAAAATTAGGATTGATAAATTTATTGCTGATAATAGTGACTTTTCAAGAAATGAAATTAAAGAAATTATTGATACATATGGTGTTTATGTTGACAACATTTTAGTTAGAAAGCCGAAATTTATGATAAATGAGGGTCAAACTATAATTATTAAAGAAAAACCGCATAAAGAAATTGTAATGATTGCACAAGACTTGCCTATTGACATTGTTTTCGAAGATGAACACATTGTTATTGTTAATAAAAAAAGTGGTATGGTTGTCCATCCTGCCCCCGGGAACAAAGATGGAACGCTAGTTAATGCACTTTTGTTCCATCTGAAAGATCTTTCAGATTTGAACGGAACTATAAGGCCTGGGATAGTTCATAGAATTGATAAGAATACAAGTGGGTTAATTTTAATAGCCAAAACAAACAATGCACACAAATATTTTGCAGAATTAATTAAGGAACACAAAGTTAATAGGTTTTACAAAGCGTTAGTTATTGGGAAAATGTTGAATGATGTTATTCATATTGATGTTCCTATCGGTAGAAATATAAATGATCGACAAAAAATGATGGTAACAAAAATTAATTCTAAAAAGGCTATTACTCATATTTATCCAGAAAAAATATATCCCAATTACACTTTGGTACGTTGTGAATTAGAGACTGGTAGAACTCATCAAATTAGAGTTCATCTTAAGTATATTAACTTTCCTATTGTGGGTGATTCGGTATATGGAAGAAGGTTGGATGATTTTCAACAAAGACTACATGCCTATAAATTATCTTTTATTCACATTACTGGAAAGTTTATAGAAATAGAAACCGAATTACCAAAAGAATTTTTTCAAAATATTGATTTAGATTTATAGATTTGATATAATTATTTTAATTAATGTAATGAAAGAGGTTATATGTTTCCAGGTGTTGCAAATTCAACAGAATTTAAAAAAGTTAGTGAACTTTGAGAAAATGAAAAGAAATATAGAGTGTGAATCATTAGTTTTATTGTATCATTATTTGTTTTATTTTCACTTTATTTGTCAGTTACTATAATATGTTATGTTTATTCTGATTTTATGATAACATATTTTATAAAAATTAAAATTAAAGATCCAAAGATATTTTTTAGACAAAATACTATAATTTTAATTTTTATGACTATATTTTTATTTTTATCATTGATATATTTTACTTATTCTGTATTTAATTCTTATAAAATAAAATCATTTGAAAAATTAGATACTATTTCATCTTTTTTTCTTGGTTTTGTTTCATTTTTTTCATTTTCAAATCTAGTTCAACAATTTATATATGGTTTTAATTTGATTTCAGGAAATTGAATAATGGTTTTAGTGTTTATTTTGCCATTTTTAATTATTCCGGTTTGGCTTTTAGTTTCAAGAGAAATTAAAAAAATAAAAAGATTATTTTTTATAGCCAAAAGACAAGAAGAATTAAACGCTTTTTATGAAGCAAATGGTGGTCAATATGGAGCAAACCAAGTTGCTCCAAACCAATTTCCATTTGGGTTTCCTTTTCAACAAAATCAAAATACTAAACCAGTAAATTCAAAAAATACTATTGATGCAACATCTAGTCAAGAATTTGAAAAAAAAGCACAAAGACAAACAAAATTGCAATTAATGACAGTTTCACAATTAAGAAAATTGGCAGATAAGTTGTCAATTTCAGGAAACAAGGACATGAAAAAACCAGAATTAATAAACATTATTTTGATGGTTTCACAATCTTTTAAAACAACACCAGAAGCAAGCGAAGCACCAAAAGAAAGCGATGAAGATCAAAACCTAAATTAAAATAATTTTTGATACACTAGGATAAGTTGTTGTATAATTAAAAAACTACAATGTGTATTTTTGTAGATATATATATAAATAGAAAATAAAAGGAAATAAATGCCAACAATAAATCAACTTGTAAATGATGGAAGACATCCTAAAGTTCGTAAGACAAAGTCGCCAGCTCTTTTTTTAGGATTTAACTCATTACATAAAAAATCAACAATTCAACCATCACCATTTAAAAGAGGGGTTTGTACAAGGGTAGCAACTATGACACCTAAAAAACCCAATTCAGCTCTTCGTAAATATGCAAGGGTTAAATTGTCAAATGGTATGGAAGTAACAGCTTATATTCCTGGTGAAGGTCATAACCTTCAAGAACACTCTGTTGTTTTGATTCGAGGCGGAAGAGTTAAAGATTTACCTGGAGTGCGTTATACAATTGTTAGAGGCACACAAGATGCTGCCGGTGTTAATAATAGAAATAAATCTAGATCTAAATATGGTACAAAAAAACCGAAATCTAAAGAAAACTAAAAAATAATTTGAAAGGAAAAAAATATGTCAAGAAAAAGAAAAGCTCCTGTTCGTGAAGTGCTTAGTGATCCAATTTTTAACTCGAAAATAGTTACAAAATTAATTAATACTATTATGCTTGATGGAAAGAAATCAACTGCAGAATCAATTTTATATTCAGCTTTTGAAATAATAAAACAAAAAACAAATGAAGATCCAATAGAAGTTTTCAAGAAAGCTGTGGAAAATATAACTCCTCAATTAGAAGTGAAAACAAGACGTATTGGTGGTACAAACTATCAAGTTCCTTCTGAAGTTTCAGCGCGCCGTAAACAAACGCTTACTTTAAGATGATTAATAAACTATTCTAGACTTAGATCTGAAAAAACAATGGATCTTAGATTAGCTAACGAAATTATTGAGGCTTCTAAGGGCACTGGTGGTTCTGTTAAGAAAAAAGAAGATACACACAAAATGGCAGAGGCTAATAAAGCGTTTGCGCATTTTAGATGATAATTATTTATTATATATAAATTGAGTTTTAAAATATAATAAATTATTTGGTGTGATGAAATTGAATTAAATTTTATATTATATTATATATGGATAAAATAGAAAAAAAGAGGGAATAATGGCAAGAAAATTTGATATTAAAGATTATCGTAATATAGGAATAATGGCTCATATTGATGCTGGTAAAACAACAACAACAGAGAGAATACTTTTACATACAAACAAAATACACAAAATTGGTGAAACACATACTGGTGAATCTCAAATGGATTGAATGGCGCAAGAACAAGAACGCGGAATCACAATTACCTCAGCTGCTACTACAGCTCTTTGAAAAGATAAAAGAATTAATATTATAGATACTCCGGGTCATGTTGATTTTACAGTTGAAGTTGAACGTTCTTTGAGAGTGTTGGATGGTGCTGTTGCGGTTTTAGATGCTCAATCAGGTGTTGAACCTCAAACTGAAACGGTTTGAAGACAAGCAACTAATTATAGAGTTCCACGCATTGTTTTTGTTAATAAAATGGATAAAGCTGGAGCAAATTTTGAAAGTGCTGTTGATTCAGTTAGAAAATTGTTGGGTGGAAACGCTGTTCCTATTCAATGAAATATTGGTACAGAAACTGAATATTTGGGCCACATTGATTTAGTTGAAATGAAAGCATGAACTTTTGATGGTTCTCCTGACGAAATTGGCAAAGAAATTCCTATCCCTGAAAATTTAGTTAATATTGCAACAATTAAGAGACATGAACTTGTTGAAGCTATTTCTGACTTTGATGAAGAATTAATGATAGATCTTCTAGAAGGAAAAGAAATAGATGCCACAAGGTTAAAATTGCTTATAAGAAAAGCAACATTAACCTCTGATTTCTTTCCTGCCGTTTGTGGAACTGCTTTTAAAAATAAAGGTGTTAAAGCAATGATTGATGCGGTTGTTGATTATTTACCTTCTCCTCTTGATGTTCCTGCTATAAAAGGTCATTTAGGAGATAAAGAAATTGAAATATCAGCTAGTGATGATGTAGATTTTTCTGCTCTTGCTTTTAAAATTATGACAGACCCTTATGTTGGTACATTAACATTTTTTAGGGTTTATTCTGGAGTTCTTTCAAAAGGATCATATGTTTATAATTCAACTAAGGAACAAAAAGAAAGAATAGGTCGTATTCTTGAAATGCATGCAAACAATCGTGAAGAAATTGATGAAGTTAGAACTGGTGATATTGCTGCAGCTGTTGGATTAAAGAATACAACAACAGGAGACACTTTGGTTGCTGAGGGAAAGCCAAAAGTAATTCTTGAAAAAATGAATTTTCCAGAACCTGTTATTTCACAAGCATTGGAACCAGCAACAAAAGCAGCTACTGAGAAACTTTCTTTAGGATTGCAAAAACTTGCTGCTGAGGATCCAACTTTTAGAACTTATACAGATGAAGAAACAGGTCAAACTATAATTGCTGGTATGGGGGAATTACACTTAGAAATAATTGTAGATCGTTTAAAGAGAGAATTCGGTGTAGAAGGCACTGTTGGAGCACCTCAAGTTGCTTATAGAGAAACTATAACTAAAAAAGCCAATATTGAAGGAAAACACATTAAGCAATCTGGTGGTAAGGGTCAATATGGTCATGTTTGAATTACATTTGAACCAAATGAAGACAAAGGTTTTGAATTTATTGATAAAATTGTTGGTGGTAAAATTCCAAAAGAGTATATTAAATCAATTCAAAAGGGTCTTGAGGAAAAAATGTCTTCAGGTATTCTTGCTGGTTACCCTATGATAGATATAAAAGCAACTTTATTTGATGGATCATATCATGATGTTGATTCTTCAGAAATGGCTTATAAAATTGCGGCATCAAAATCTCTTACCAATGGTAAAGAGCAATTGTCTACAGTGATTCTTGAACCGATTATGGATGTTTCTATTATAGTTCCTGAAGAATATTTTGGAGATATAATGGGGGATGTTTCTCGTCGCAGAGGTCAAATAAAAACAAATGAAACTCGCCAAGATGGTGCATCAGTCATTAAAGCTGGAATTCCTTTGAGTGAAATGTTTGGTTATTCAACAGATTTAAGAACTATGACATCAGGACGCGGGAATTATCAAATGATTTTTGATCATTATGAAAAAGCACCCAAATCAATAAGTGAAGTAATTATTAAAAAAAGAACAGTAAAATAAAATAATGTTTTTATTTAGTTGCAATTTTCGCAATTTTCTTTATCAATATTTGAACTAATGTCATCAATTGATGTTATTAAATTAGCTCCATCTCTAATTAAGTTATTATTACCGTCATCGTCTTCCTGTTCACCAGGATAACAATATATTTCTTTTCCTTGCTCTAAAAAATTAGTTACTAAATTCATAATCCCACTTTGTTTTTTAGAAGAAAACACTATTAATGCATCACTTAAAGCAGAAGTTAGTCTATTTCTTTCTTTTAATCTTTTTTTATTTATATTTACTCCATTAGGATATTCAGAAATAATAAGATTATTTTTAATAGATTCTATTTTATTTGCAAAGTATGGTTCTTCTAATCCATTTGATGAAATAAATATTATTGACTTGTTATTTTTGATGTAATAATTAATAATATTTTCTTCTAATCCTTTGAAATAATTTGTGATTAGGATATTATTTTTGGAAGTTTGCTCAATGGCTTGTTTCATATAACTAATAGTTTTTGTTGAAATTTTATCGCCAACTAAACAAAGACCATCTTTTTCTAACAATTTAATATCTCCTTGGTAGAATAATACAAAAGGAGGGTTTCCAATTATTTTTAAAGAGTCAGGATATCCATCATCAAGAATAGTTATAACATTTAATTCTTTATTTTTTAATCTTTTTTCTAATTTGTCAATTTCTTCAGGATCAACAATTTCTTTATGTTTTAATGCATTATAAATATTTATAAAGTCTCCTTTGTATTTTAATGCAAAATATATTAGTATTAAATTCATATACTTCCTTCCATACAACTAATGTTTTTTTTGTAAGTTTTATTTAAAAAAACTTTTTTTTAATAAAAAAACATTATTTCTCAATTTTTTGCTATAAATTATTTAAAATTAGTAGAAAATATAGTTCAATATTCTATTAAGTGAAAAAATAAAATGTTTTCATTTATAATTAAAAATAATAGTTGGAGATTAAAAATGAAAAAGAAAGATTATAAAAGCACACTTAATATGCCTAAAACCGATTTTTCTATGCGTGCTAATTTGAATGATAAAGAACCAATGTATAGAAAAGAATGAATATCTAAACAAATTTACGAAAAATTATTAAAAAGAAATATAGAAAATGAAAGATTTATTTTACATGATGGTCCGCCATATGCAAATGGATCATTGCATATTGGTCATTCATTTAATAAAATATTAAAAGATATAATTGTAAGATATAAAATGATGAATGGATTTTATTCTCCTTTTGTTCCTGGTTGAGATACACACGGATTACCTATAGAAAATAAAATGCTTCAAGAAATGAAAGTTTCTCATAAAAGCATGGATATTTTAGAGCTAAGAGATGCTGCTAAAAATTATGCGCTTAGCCAAGTTGAGGTTCAAAAAAATCAATTCAAGGATTTGCAAATGCTTTCAGATTTTGAAAAATATTATATTACATTAGATAAAAAGTATGAAGTTGAGCAATTAAAATTATTTAAAAAACTTTCTTTAGATGGTCTGGTTTATCGTGGATTAAAACCTGTTTTTTGATCTCCTTCTTCTCAATCAGCGCTAGCTGAAGCTGAAGTTGAGTATCATGATTATCGCTCTCCATCAATTTATGTTTCATTTGATGTTTCGAAAGGTAACAAAACAATTCAAGTGGGTGAGAAACTAATTATTTGAACAACAACACCTTGAACTCTTATTGCTAATGCGGGAGTTGCGGTTAATATCAATTTTGAATATGTTAAGGTAGAAGTTAATGAAATGAGATATATAGTTGCAAAAGAATTGCTTCCATCTCTTGTAGAAATTTTTAAGTGAGAAGATTGCAAAATAATTTCTACATTTAATGGAGATCATATAATAGGCATTGAATATAATGTTCCAATATTACCGGGAATAGTAGCTCCTGTTATTTCGGGACACCATGTTACTTTAGATGTTGGAACAGGATTGGTTCATATAGCTCCATTATTTGGTGAAGACGATTTTATAATAGGTAAGAAAAACAACTTAAATATGATTATGCATATTGAAGATGATGGAATAATTAATGAAAAAGGTCTTCAATTTTCTGGCATTTTTTATGAGGATGCAAACAAAAATATTGGAATGTTTTTAGATGAAAAAAAAGTATTACTATCTCTTAAGTTTATCAAACATTCATATCCCCATGATTGAAGAACAAATAAGCCAATTATTTTTCGTGGAACACCACAATGATTTGTTTCTATAGAAAAAATTAAACCTCAAATATTAAATTCTCTTAAAGATGTAAAATTTTATTCTGATTGAGGTTACAAAAGAATCTCAACAATGATTCAAAATAGAAATGATTGAACAATTAGTAGACAAAGATCTTGAGGAGTTCCTATTATTATGTTTTATGATGAAAATAAAGAAGTGGTTATCAATGAGGAAATATTTGATTATGTAATAAATATAATTTCAATAGAAGGAACTAATATTTGATATAAAAAATCTGTGGATGACCTTTTACCTAAAAAATATAGAAAAAAAAATTGAACTAAAGAGAATGATATTATGGACGTCTGATTTGATTCAGGATCATCTTTCATATCTGCAGATATACTTGGAGAGAAACCACCATTTGAATTATATTTTGAAGGTTCTGATCAATATCGTGGTTGATTCAATTCATCTTTGATAAATTCTGTAGCATATCTTGGGGAATCACCATATAAAAATTTGCTTTCTCACGGTTTTGTGCTTGATGATAAAGGAAATAAAATGTCTAAATCAAAAGGTAATGTTATGGATCCAAAAAAAATAATTTCTACTCATGGAGCAGATATTTTGAGGCTTTGAAGTGCAAATAGCGAATATTCTAATGATGTAACAATTGGCGAAAACATAATAAAACAAAATATTGAAATATATAGAAAGATAAGAAACACACTAAGGTTTTTATTGGCAAATTTAAATGATTATGAATACAAAGATGTGGTAAAAAATGACGTTCACTCTTTGATTGAAGAGCGTTTAGAAAATTTAAAAATTAAAATAAAATCACATTATGAAAATTTTAATTTTATAAGCATAATTAAAGATATAAATAATTTTATAACTGACTTGTCTTCATTTTATTTATCAATTATTAAAGATGTTCTTTATGCTGAAAATATAGATAATCCAGAAAGATTAATGATTCAAAATAATTTATACAAAATACTTGAATTTTTATTGATCTCTTTAGCACCAATACTTCCTACAACCACTGATGAAGCTTATTCATTCTTTAATAAAAAAAACAAGTTAGAATCACTACATTTAGAAGGGTTTTATAAATGCAATGAAGACGAGTCTTTAGAGTTAGAAACACAATGAAAAGATTTTTTTGATATCAAAGATTTAATATATAAAGAGATTGAATCAAAAATAAAAATTGGTAAAATTAAGAGAACCAATGAAGCGGCTGTTATTATGAAGCTAAATTCTTCATTTTTAAAAAAATTAAATTTCGAAAAACTTCTCATGGTAGGAAAATTTGAAGAAGGTAAATCGTTGAATATTTCATCTTTTAATTCAATTAAATGCCAAAGATGTTGAAATCATTTTTCGATTAATAAAAATAAATATGATTTATGCCAAAGATGTGAAAAAGTTTTAATAAAATAGGTTATATTTTGAAATGCTTTATTTATAAAGTGTTATTATTATTAATTAAAGGGAGAATTATTATGTTAAAATTATTTCAAAAAAAGACAATAATTTATGTTTTATGTGCAATTTTTTTTATATTTTTACAATCATTTGAATCAATAACAGAATCTATGTTTATTGGGGAAATGATGGAAAAAATTAGTGGACATTCAAATCAAAATAATCATAATATATTTGACATTGATGGTTTATCAATTCAACAATTAATTGGAACATACTCTGGGATGGTTATTGCAGGATTTATTTGTGGAATAATTGGCATTTATTTCACTTCAAGAGCTTCAACTAGTTATATAGCTTATATGAGATTGAAAACATATGAAAAAATCCAAAGTTTATCTTATCAAGATATTGATAAAATTTCACCTTCTTCGTTAGTAACTAGATTAACTAATGATACTGAATTAATTTCTATTAGTTTTTTGTTTGGAATGAGATTTTTTGTAAGCGGTATTTTTTTATTTGTTTATGGGTTAGTAATTTCAACAATTAGTTATTCTAGCTTAGCTTGAATATATGGTGCAATAATTCCTTTTGTTTTGTTTGCTATGATTATAGCCATCGGAATGGCTATACCCAAATTTTCTAAATCTCAAAAAAATACAGATTCAATAAATAAAAGTATGAGAGAAACAATATTGGGTATACGAGTTGTTAAAGCTTTTAATCTTAATGAAAATCAAAAATCAAATTTTAATCAAAGTAATGAGTCTCTTGCTGATTCAACTATGAAAGCTTATAAAATTTTGGGTGTTGTCATGCCCCTAATTCAATCTGGAATAAATATATCAATAATAGTTGTTTTGACAATGGCAGCAAATAGTAAAGGTGACGATATATTCATTGTAGCTCCATTTATAACAGTCTTAATGAACGTGTTATTTGGATTAATCACTATGATAATGGTTACAATACAAATTTCAAGATCAATTCCATCTATAAAAAGAGTAAAAGAGATTTTAGATTGAAAAAATTCAATTAAGTATATATCAAATTCTGATCAAAAAATATTTAATGGTAAAATAGAGTTTAAGAATGTTTCATATAAATTTCACAAAGAATCAGCTCCAATTTTAAATAATATAAATTTAACAATAAATCCAAACGAAAGAATAGGGATTATAGGAAGAACCGGTTCTGGGAAAACAACATTTATAAATTTAATAGGGAGATTATTTGATCCATCAGAAGGCGAAATATTAATAGACGATATCAACATTAAAGACTTGAGTTTTGAAGAGCTTAATAAAAATATTTCAATAGCAATGCAAACAGTAACCTTATTTTCAGGAACAATTAAATCTAATATTGCAATGGGGTTAAATTCAGATTTAACAAATGAAGAAATAATTCAAAAATCCGAAGAGGCAGCAAAAGTTGGTGAAGCTTGAGAGTTTATTAGCAAAAAAACAAACAAATTAGAATCATTAGTTGAACAAAGAGGTAAAAATTTTTCTGGTGGACAAAAACAAAGAATTTCTATTGCAAGAACAATTGCTAAAAAGTCTAAAATACTAATTTTTGATGATTCAACAAGTGCATTAGATAATGTTACGGAATCAAAAGTTCAAAAAAATATTAAGAGTTTTATTGACTCAACAACAATAATAGTTGCTCAAAGAATTTCATCTGTAAAAAATCTTGATAGGATAATTGTGATTGAAGAAGGTGAAATTAATGGATTCGATAATCATGCTAATTTGTTAAAAAATAATGATATATATAGGGATATTGCAATTTCACAAATGGGCCAAAAAAAAGTTAATGAGTTGCTTAAGGTGGTGAAGTAAATGTCACAAACAATAAAAAAAGAAAAACTAGATATTAAAAAAAATTTAAAATTTATTGGTTTTTACATAAGTAACTATAAATCAAAAATGATTGTTATTTTCATAACAACTTTTCTATCAACTTGTATTTTATCAGGTGCAATATTTGGCCAATATTATTTTACAGAATATATATCTTCGCATCTTATGATGCCGGGGCAATCACCAGTAAAAAGTGTAATTTTAACCTACTCACTTTTAATTATTGGATCTTATATTTTATTTTTCTTGATATCAACTTTACAAGTTTTTATCATGACAAAACTTGCTCAAACAATTGGAAAACAAATTAGAAGAGATTTATTTGATAAAATTTTAGAATTGAAATTATCATATTTTGATAGTAATCCATCTGGAGATATAATGTCAAAATTGACAAATGATGTTAATAATATTACAAATGCTCTAACTCAAAATGTAACTCAATTTTTAACTAGTTCATTCCAAATTATATTGATGTTAATATCAATGTTTATTTTTTCACCATATTTAGCATTGATAATTGTTGCTATTGCTCCAATTCAATTTTCATTTATTGTTTTAATTCTCAGAAAAGCACAACCAAACTTTTTAAAAAAACAAGTATATATTGGTGAATTAAATGGATTTGTTGAAGAGACTGTTTCTGGACAAAAAGTTATAAATAATTTTAATAAAAAGAAAGAAACAATTATTGAATTTAAAGTTATAAATGAAAAAATTAAAAATGTTGATAGAAGTACTTCTTTTTTATCTGGTGTCGTTACACCTTGAAATATCTTGATTGCTGCTTCATCAACTCTCTTAATGCTTAGTGTTGCATATTTATTTGCAAAAAACAATATCAATTTTGGTTTAATAAATAATACATTAAATTCAGGTAAAACAAATGGTGTTAGAGCATTCTCTTTGGTGCTTGCATTTTCAATGCTTTTAAGAAATTATACAAATCCAACATTTCAAATATTTCAATTGCTAAATGTAATTCAAACTGCATTAGCCGGAACTGAAAGAGCCTTTTCAATATTTGTTCAGGATGAAGAAATCAAAGAAATCGAAACAATTGAAGTAGGTAATTTAAAAGGAAATGTTGAGATAAAAGATTTAAACTTCTCATATGATGGTAAGAAGAATGTCTTAAAAAACATTTCATTTATTGCAAAACCTGGAGAAGTGATTGGCATTGTTGGTCCGACAGGTTCTGGTAAAACTACCATAATTAATTTGTTAACTAAATTTTATGATGTAACAGATGGAGATATTTTGATTGATGGTGTTTCAATAAAGACAATAACAAAGGAAAGTTTAAGAAATGATGTTTCAGTTGTTTTACAAGACACGTTTATTTTTGAAGAAAGTATTTATGATAATATAAGACATGCTAACCCAAGTGCTACTAACGAAGAAATCGAGGAAGCTGCAAAAATGGCTAATGCTGATCATTTTATAAGACTTCTTGAAGATGGATATGAAACAATTGTAGCAAATAATGCTGATGAATTATCACAAGGTCAAAAACAATTATTAGCAATATCTCGTGCAATTTTGAAGAAATCAAATATTTTAATTCTTGATGAAGCTACATCATCAATTGATACAAAAACAGAAAAAGATATCCAAGAAGCTATGATAAGATTGGCAAAAGATAAAACAACATTTGTTATTGCACACAGGCTATCAACAATTAAAAATGCTGATCAAATAATAGTTTTAAAAGATGGCGAAATAATTGAAAAGGGAAATCACAAATCTTTGTTAAAAGACAAGGGATTTTATAGTAATTTATTCATGTCAGGAATTAATACTCCTGAAGATTTTTAAAATTCATCAAATTTTACTATAAATTAATAATTTATGTTTTATAATTACAATTATTATGAAAAAAACGAAACATGAAAAATTAAAAGTTTATAATGAAGACACTATTATAACAACTTCATTAGATGGAAGTGATATCATTCTACAGAATGATGAAAAGCAATTTTTTCAAAACAAAATAAATCCACTTTTATCTTATTTCTTTTTTACAAATAAATATATTTTCAAGAAAAAATCAACAATACTTTTCCCAATTATAAGTTTCGTTGTTATTTTGGTTATGTCTTTAGTATTAAAATTTTTCCCTACTAATAATAAAGAACCTAATCTTTCAATTTTTCCCATCCTTTATCCATTTATTATATCTACTTCCATTTTAATTATAGTGATGTTTGCAACGATAAAATCATTGAACTTATTTAAGGATATATCTGATGAAGGGTTAGAAATATTGATTGTTTCTAAACCTATTGAGAGATGGCAAATCATTTTGATTAGATTTTTTTATTTTTTATTTTTAGGATTTTTTATATGTCTTGTAAATTATTTTGCACTTTTAATTGGGTTGTCTATTTCTTCTAACATGATTCCCAATAGTTTTTCAATTATAAAGATTATAACTATTTATTATTTTTCAATGCTATTGATTTATATTTTGTTTGGTTCTATTTCGATTTTACTTTCACTAAAATTTTCTACAAAATTAGTTACTTCATTTTCTTCAAGCTTTCTAGGGTTGGGTTTAATTTTGTCAAATGTATTGCCGCCGGTCATTGCGGTGTATGAAATTAACAATGGATTTGAAGGGCAACTAAATAAACAGAAATCTCAAAATATTAACATCAATTTTAATCCTAATTTTATTAAAACTGATGATGGAAAAATAATTATCGTTGAAGGTAATAGAATGCAATCCACTTTAAATTCAAAACATATTAAAACAATTGAAAAAGCATTTAATGATAAGCGTGATTTGTCTTGAGTTTCAAATTTAAATAATTTTATAAACCCCATTTCCGGAATAACAAAGATTGCCAGCTAACCGGAGTTTTTAAAATTTAATGAGATTAATTTTTTGGATTATAAGAGTAGCCTTAAGAAAGATCAAAAAGTAAAGTTTAATAATTATAAAGATTATAACTTCTTTTTTGATTCATCTAACAATGATGACTTTTATTTTGAAGTAAAAAACACCATCACAAATTTAGGTAATGTTCCTATATCATTAAATATAAATTTATTTAATGATAAAGTTAAAGAAACTACGACTTACAAAAAATTAATTCAATTATTTAAAGAAATTTTTCAAAATTTTAAGGTCAATAATGGTTTTACATCTATTGAAGACAATAATGGTTTTACATCTTTTTTTAATCGAGCAGAAAAATTATTGAATGAATTAACTCCATCTCCACACACAACTTTTGATGAAGTTCTAAGATCTCATTTGAAGCTGAAGCCGCCAGATAATCAAGAAATTATTTCAGAGGATTTACAAAAAAAAGCAATAGGACTATTTTTCTATTTATATTCAATAAAAGAAATAAGAGACAATTTTAGTACTGTTGATTATCTAAAAAATAAATGAGTAGATCAATTTATTGGTAATAATAATTTCGTTACTATTTCTAATCATAAGAAAAGTAGTTTTTTAGGCATAGATTATTGAGTTGAATATGATGATGGACCGGAGCCTTTGATAAATAAAATTTCATCAAGTGAAAAGTACACTGTTTTTACTAATGATGGGGAAAAGATTACTTCATTAGCAATAACTACTTCTTGAGCTAGTGTTATATTTGTTATTCTTTCGATCACAATAATTGTTTATTATAGAAGGGATTTTTCATAATGTCTCAAGATAATAATTTAAAAATAGAAGAAGCATTACTGTTTTTAAAATTAGAAGGCGTTCTCTCTAATTTTGAATATAATCAAAAAGTTAATTTTTGCTTAAAAAAGATGAAAACACATTGAAAAGAAAACTGTATAATCATGATGATAATGGAATATTGATCTCTATTTCAAATTTTAAAAAACAATATAAAAAAAGACCTACTCCAGCGATTGATGATATAACTTTTAATATTAGAAAAGGAGAATTTCATGTTTTTATTGGTGCTAATGGTGCAGGTAAAACAACAACTATTAAAGCAATTGTTGGTGCATATGCAAAATATTCTGGTGAAATTTTAATTGACGGTCATAAAAACACTTCGGTTTTTGCTAAAAGAAAAATAGGTTATGTACCTGAAGTTGCAATTTTTCCAAAAGAATTCACTACAAGAGATTATTTAGAATCAATGGCAATTATGTCAGGTTTAAACAAGAAAGAGGCAAAAGAATTCACTACTAGCAAACTAGAAGAATTAAATATGCTTGATCTTCAAAATAAAAAACCAAAATCTTTTTCTTCTGGTCAAAAAAAGAAAATTCTTTTAGCTCAAGCAATGGTTCATAATCCTGATATTTTAATAATGGATGAACCTGCAGCCAACTTAGATCCGCTTGCAAGACTTGAACTATTCAAAACTTTAGAAAATTACAAAAATGAAGGGAAATCAATATTTCTTTCTTCTCATATTTTATCAGAGATTGGAAAATATGCTGATACTGCCACTATTTTGGATGGTGGAAAAATAGTGTTTCATGGAAGGTTAAATGGAATACAAGATCTTGATGATTTATATTCTAAATATGTTGTTGTTGGATCTGTTGTCACTCCTACATCAAACTCTATTGATGATTAATTATAAAAAACTCCTTTAATATTAAAGGAGTTTTTTAATTATATAATAAGATAAATTTATGCAATAAGAGTTTTCTTAACAAAACCATCAAGTCTTGAAGACTTTCTAGCTCCATTATTTTTGTGAAAAACACCTTTTGAAACAGAAGTATTTATTAATTTATGCGCCTCTGAGACAATTTCTTTTACTTTAGGATTCTTTTCTATAGCTGCTATCTTAGCTTTTTTGATTGCTCCTCTAACTCTTGATTTCATTGCGGCATTTGAGATTCTAGCCTTTTCATTAGTTTTAATTCGTGTCATTTTTGATTTTATATTTGCCATTTGTAATTTTTCTTTCTAATTATTTAAGTAAAAAAATTATATCAAATTTTAATATTTTTATATAATTTGTATAAAATATTTAAATATGGAGATTTAAGTATGACCCCTGAGCAAATAAAATATTTAATTGGTATCTCTATTTCATTATTTTTAATGATTTTAATTTTAATGATTTCTTTAATATTATTTTTTAAAAAGAAAAAGATCAAAGAATCTTTAACAGATAGGTTGGGTAAAGATGCTGAAAACAAAGTGAATAAATTAATGGAATCGTGGGCAATGCGTAATAATGCACATTATATTCCTTCATCAATGTTTAAGTATAACAAAAACAAAATATTTGAAGTTGACGGTATTTTAATTACACCAAGAGCTATGATTATTGTAGAGGTGAAAAATATTAATGGAATAATTGAGGGCAAAGGTTTAGAAAAAACTTGATATAAACTTTTAGGACCGAAAAGATATGAAATAAAAAATCCAATAATGCAAAATGATAAACATATTGAACACATACTTAAGATTACAAATTTAAAAGTACCAATGTTATCAATGGTTATTTTTGACACTAGAACTGAAGAATTAAGGTGTACAGATATTCCGGCTCATGTATTGTTAATTAAATCAAGTGAAATTGAAATGTCTTTAAATGCAATAAATGATCAATTAATGCCTAAAATTAATATGTCTGAAATACAACGAATTTATTATTCGCTTTTAGATCACCAAACTACTTCTCCGGTAGACCGCGAATTATTATTATCATTTGGGAAAGAAGTTGATAATATTGATTTTACAATTTAATTTAAATGGTGAATTAGTAGATGTAAACATAGTAAAAAAAAATATTAAAAATATTTATATTAAATTAAATTCAAACAACGATATTATTGTTTCTGCACCTTTTAAAACAACGACAAAATTCATAATAAATTTTGTAAATGCACATCTGGAGAAATTATCCAAAATTAAAAAAAATAATTTTAAAAAAAGATACATAAATTTGGATAACCAAACATTTTATTTATTTGGTGTCTTAAAATCATATGAGGTAATTGAGATCATTTCAAGTAAAAATGAAATAAATAAATATTTAGTTTTTGATGGTAAAAACCACAAAATAAATAAAAAATCAATAACAGATATTATTTTGTTAATTTATAAAAAAGAATTAAATTCATATTTATTAAATCATCAACACAAATGAGAAACAACAATGAATGTCAATCATCATGAATTTAGCATTAGAATAAAGCAAACTTCTTGAGCTTCAAATTATGTAAAAAATAAAAAAATAAATTATTCAACAAAATTAGCTGCTTATTCATTTGAATTAATAAATTACGTTATTATTCATGAACTTTCCCATGCAAAACATTCAAATCATTCTTTAGAATTTTGAAATGTAGTAGAAAAATATGATCCTGATTTTAAAATAAAGAAAAAGAAATTAAATTCTTTTACATATTTTTAAATATTATCTTTATAATTTCAATAATATGGAAATAGAAAAAGAAATCAAATCAATCAAATCATTTGAGCAATTAAAAAGTGTCAAAAATAAAATTTATGGAAAAGATGGGTTAATTTTTTCATTACAACAAAAATTAAAAAAGACATCTTCTGAAGAAAAAACAAAGATAGGTATGGAAATAACTAAATTAAAAGCAGAAATCATATTTTTTTTGGATCAAAAAATAATTGAATTAGATCAAATGAAAATAGATGATAAAATAAAAAATGACAAAAATGATATTTTTTATTATGAAACAAATCCTATATTTATTCATCCGCTTACATTAATTACCAATAAATTTAGGGAGTGATTTTTTCAAAATTCATATTTTGAAAATAGTGGAATTGAAATTGAATCTGATGAATATAATTTCGAGAAGTTGAACATTCCTAAGGATCACCCTTCAAGAGATATGCAAGATACTCTTTATATTGATAAGGAAAATTTATTAAGAACTCATAATACAGGGTTGACAGCAAGAGTTTTAGAAGAAAATAAAAATAATAGTTTTTCTTCATTTACAATTGGTAAAGTTTATCGAAATGACGAAGATGATCAAACTCACTCTCATCAATTTTCACAAGTAGATTTGGTTTCAGTTGGAAATTTAAATATAGAAAACTTAATTTGAACATTAAAATCTCTTTTATCTCACATATTTGAAGAAGAAGTTGAAATTAGGTTGAGACCTTCTTTTTTCCCATTTACTGAACCTTCTATGGAAGTTGATGTTTTTTTTAAAAACAAATGAATTGAAATATTGGGAGCAGGAATGCTTAATGAAAAAATTTTAAAAATGGCTGGTTATACTAATAATTTAAAAGGTTTTGCAGCTGGAGTAGGGATTGAAAGAATTGCAATGATTAAGTATGGAATAAATGACATTAGAGAGTTTTACAAAAACGACTTGAGATTTTTGAAACAATTTAAAAATTAGTTTCATGATAAAATGAGAAAGATAGAGGTTTATTAAAATGTTATTTTCTGAAAATAAGCTAAGAGAACTTGCTTCTCTTGACAAAAGAATTACAACCAATGAAATTTTGTATGCAATTAATAGCATTGGTTTTGAGGTTGAATCTTGTAACAAGTTTAGCAATATTCATGGAATTAAATTTGGTTTTGTTTTAAAGACTTATAAAAATGAAGAAAGTGATAAACTAAATGTTTGTGAAATTAAATTTGAAGACAAAATTAGAATTATTCAAACAACTGCAAGCAATGTTAAAGTTGGAGATTATTTAATTGCGTTTGTTCCTGGTTCTGGAATTAATGGTGTGACATTTGAAGCAAAAAAAATGAAAGGTATAGTTTCAGAAGGTATGTTAACTTCTCTTGAAGAAATAGGTTTTGATAAAAAAAACTGTAGAAAAGAATGAGCAAATGATATTTTTATATTTGACAAAATTTCTTTGGAAAAAGACCCTATTGTAGAACTTGGACTAGATGATAATATTATTGATATATCCATATTGACAAATAGATCTGATGCTAATTCTTATATTGTTATGTCTTGAGAATTATCAGCATATTTCCAAACTATACCATACATTTCTACTTTTAAAAATGAAACTAAAAAATCATCATTAAAAACAAAACCATTTAAAAACAATTCAATTTTTTGTATTGAATCTAGTGTTGATTCAATTAATATAAATTTAAGTGATTGAATTTTATTGTTAAAAACAAATATTAAACTTGAAAATAATGCTATAGATTTATCTTCGCTTTCTTTAATAATGACTGGAGTTTCTTCAAGGATTTATGATCAAAAAAAAATAAGTGGGGAAATAACATTAGCAAAAAAATCTATTTTTTTATTTAATGATGTAGAAGTTATTGACTCTCTAATAGTTACAAATGGCGAAAACATTTTATCGATTGCAGGAGTAATAGAATCCAATAAATATAAATATAATGCAAATACTAAAAACATTATGTTTGAATTTTCATCTTTAGATCCTAAAGAAGTTAGAATAGCTGCACGTAATTTAAAAATTTCAAATCAGTCGTCTATAAATTGTTCTAAAATTATTTCTCGAGGATCTATAATTCTTGCTTTGAACTTTATGTCAACAAAACTAGAACATTTTTCTAATAGTATTGGTAAAGTAAACCTTGAAAAAAAAGAGATTAAATTTGATAAAGATTATTTAAATAAATATGCAGGTTTTAATATTGTTGAAAGCAAAAAATATATTAATTGTATAAAATCGCTTGAAATACTTGGTTTTGAAATAAATAATATAAAAATAATTATTCCTTTATATAGACATGACATTGAAACAATGCAGGATATGGTTGAAGAAATATTTAGGTTTTATGGATTAAATAATTTTAACGCAACACAGCCAACATCTAAATTTAACAAAATCTCTAATTTTAGAGATTTTGCATTTATGTGTTCAATGATGGGTTATGTTCAATTTTGATCATACACTTTAATTAATAACAAAAAAAATACTTTTAATCCATTTTTATTTAAAAATAAAATATCATTACTAACATTTATTTCTGAAGAACATAACTCTATAAGAAACTCTATGGCACTTGTTTTAGATGAATATTTTTCCTACAATAGCAAACGCAAAATGAATAATATCAATGCTTTTGATATTGGAATGATTAATAATAAAAAAGCACTTTGCCTAGCTTCAGACACTAAAACTTATTCTGAAATGGTTGAAGATGTATTCAAAATTTATGGAACAAATTTAAAGATTAAAAAATTAAATTTAGAATTTCTTCATCCTAATTACAATGCCGGATTATTTTATAATAATAATCAAGTTGGCTGAATAGGCAAAATACACCCCCAATTCACTAAAAATAATGTTATTTTTGGTGAAATAATAATTGATGATATTTCAATAAAAAGTAATAAATTTATAGAATATGCTAATTTCCCTTTAAAAGAAAGAGATATTACTATTTCATTAAAAGAAAATGAATCAATTAATGAATTTATGACAAATATTAAAAAAATAAATGGAATATATGAAATTAAAAAGATTGCTTCTTTTATTAAGGGCGACTTAACCAATATAACATTTAAAGTTAAATTGGATGATTTAGCATTGATTGAATTTGATAATAAATTTAATATTTAAAATATAATTATTTAATGAAAACAATCACTTTTGCTTCAATTGAATCATTTACTGGAGGTGCATTTGTATCTAGAATTGTGAAAATTCCAGGAGCAAGCAAATTTTTTAAAGGTGCATTAGTTACTTATTCTAATGAAGTTAAGGAAAAAATAGGAATTAATACTAGCAATGGTGTAATTAATTCAAATACAGCACTTGAAATGGCATTAAAAGGAAAAGAATATTTCAATGTTGATTATTGTTTTTCTTTTACAGGTAATGCCGGACCAATATCTATGGAAAACAAAAGGGTCGGATTGGTTTTTATTGCTTTAAACGATAAAGTTTATGAATTAGATTTCAATGGTACAAGAGAAGAAATAATAAGAAAAAGTGTGGATTTTGCCTTTGAAATCTTTAAAAATTTATTAAAAAAAGATAATTTTAACTAAAAAATATTTTTTGTTGCTAGTTTAGGTAATTTATAACATTGTATATTGGGAGAAAAATGAAAATAGAAGAAAATATAAAAAATAAAGAAGACAAAGATATTGTTTCTAATAAGTTGAAGAAAGATTATATAAAAAAGGTTGCATCTAAATCTGAAAGTGAGAAATCAATTCAAATAAAGAATGCAATTCAAGTTATTGAAAAAAAATTTGGCAAAGAATCGATAATGTTGTTAGGAGCAAAACCTAATATAGAAACAGAAGTGTTCTCATCTGGATCTGTAGCTATTGATCATATTATTGGTATTGGTGGTTATCCCAAGGGAAGAGTTATTGAAATATATGGACCAGAATCTTCAGGTAAAACAACAATAGCTTTGCATGCAATTGCAGAAATTCAAAAAAATGGAGGAATAGCAGCGTTTATAGATGCAGAACATTCAATAGATCCTAAATATGCAAAAAATTTAGGAATTGACACAGATAATTTAATATTATCTCAACCAGATTCAGGAGAACAAGCTTTGGAAATTGTTGATATATTATCTAAGAGTGGGCATATTGATTTAATAATAGTTGATTCAGTAGCAGCTCTAGTTCCTGAAGCTGAGTTAAATGGCGAAATGCGTGATCAAACAATTGGAGCACAAGCAAGACTTATGTCTAAAGCATTAAGAAAAATAACGGGATTTTTAAATAAAAATAAAACAACAATAATTTTTATTAATCAAATAAGAGAAAAAGTTGGGGTCATTTTTGGTTCACCAGAAGTAACTCCGGGAGGAAGGGCTCTTAAGTTTTATTCGACTCTTAGAATGGAAGTAAGAAGAGTTTCTTCGATTGGTTCAGGAAATGACATTAGTGGAAATTTAGTTAAAATAAAAATTGTTAAAAACAAATTAGCACCTCCTTTTAAAAGTGCTACAACAGAAATAATTTTTTCCAAAGGTATTTCTAAACACTCTGAAATTGTAGATTTAGCAGAAGCATTTAATGTGATTGATAAAAAGGGAGCTTGATATAGTTATGAAGGTAATAATTTAGCTCAAGGTAAAATAAATATGAGATTAGTGTTGGAAAATGATGAAGATTTATATAAAACAATTTCAGAAAAAGTGCAACAAAAATTAAAACAATAATATAATATAACATATGAAAAATTTAAACATTCTTTTTATTGGAGACATATTTGGAAATCCTGGTATTGAAAAAATTGAAAAAGAACTTCCAAAACTCAAAGAAAAATTAGGAATTGATTTTGTTATTGCTCAGTCAGAAAATGTATCGGGTAGAAAAGGCCTTATTGAAAAAGATTATGAAAGATTAATGAAGAGTGGTGTTGATGTATTTACTCTTGGAAATCATGTATGAGCAAAAAAAGATATAGAAATTATTATAAATAACAATAATATAATAAGACCACTAAATATTGAAAGTCATTACCCCGGAAGAGGAAGTAATGTTTTTTACATTAATGGAATTAGCTTAAGAGTTACTTCTTTAATGGGTATTACCTTTAACAAACTACTTCCACCATGAAGAGAGGAGTTTGCAAATTCTTTTTTTGATTCCGTTGATAAAATTATAGAAACTGATGAGTCCGATTTTCATTTTATAGATTTTCATGCTGAAACAACATCCGAGAAAAATGTTTTAGCGCTTTATCTCGACGGAAAAGTAGATGCTCTTGTGGGAACACATACACACGTTCAAACAAACGATGCAAAGATTTTTAAAAATAATTTAGCTTTTGTTACTGATGCAGGTATGACTGGTCCATCAAATTGCGCTATTGGTGCAAATTTTCAGGAAGTTTATGAAAAAATGAGATTTGATTCTTTTTCAAGATTCCGTGTTTCTAAAAATAAAGCACAATTTAATGGAGTTTTTATCAAATTGAACAAGAAAAAGAATTTTATTAAATTAATTAATTTTATTTAGTATTAACATAAAATATATTATCTTGTTATTTAGCTTTAATTATTAATATTGTCTATATTTTATTTTTTTTTGAATATTTTTAAAGATTAGTGATATGATTAAAAAACATTAGTGAAAACAATGTAATTTATTTTATAAATAATAAATAGTAGTTCTTTGAAAACTGGATATAAGAAACCATATCTGTCAATTTTATATGAGAGTTTGATCCTGGCTCAGGATGAACGCTAGCTGTGTGCCTAATACATGCATGTTGAACGAAGTTTTTTAAACTTAGTAGCGAATGGGTGAGTAACACGTATCTAACCTACCTTTTAGATTGGGATAACTATTGGAAACAGTAGCTAATACCGAATACATATTGATGTCGCATGATAACTTTACAAAAGAAGCGTTTGCTTCGCTAGAAGATGGGGATGCGCCATATTAGTTAGTTGGTAGGGTAATGGCCTACCAAGACGATGATATGTAGCCGGGCTGAGAAGCTGATCGGTCACACTGGGATTGAGATACGGCCCAGACTCCTACGGGAGGCAGCAGTAGGGAATTTTCCACAATGAGCGAAAGCTTGATGGAGCGACACAGCGTGCAGGATGAAGGTTTTCGGATTGTAAACTGCTGTTATAAGGGAAGAAAAACTTGGATAGGAAATGATTCAAGCCTGACGGTACCTTATTAGAAAGTGACGGCTAACTATGTGCCAGCAGCCGCGGTAATACATAGGTCACAAGCGTTATCCGGAATTATTGGGCGTAAAGCGTTCGTAGGCGGTTTGTTAAGTCTAGAGTTAAAGACTGGGGCTCAACCCCAGCCCGCTCTGGATACTGGCTAACTAGAGTTACATAGAGGTAAGCGGAATTCTTAGTGGAGCGGTGGAATGCGTAGATATTAGGAAGAACACCAACGGCGAAGAGATCGGAAGAGCACACGTCTGAACTCCAGTCACCGCTCATTATCTCG
>CAMQYR010000008.1 GCA_947039385.1 uncultured Mycoplasma sp. | reverse complement strand
TAATGAGTCAAAAATTTAACTAAGCTAAAACGAATAGAAAATGAATTTAATAAGTTTAAGGTTTTTAATGAGTCAAAAATTTAACTAAGCTAAAACCATAATCAGTATAAGCTTTGGAATTAGAAAGTTTTTAATGAGTCAAAAATTTAACTAAGCTAAAACGAATAGAAAATGAATTTAATAAGTGTTAAGTTTTTAATGAGTCAAAAATTTAACTAAGCTAAAACTTTATGCGGATACAGATAGTATAGCGGCGGAGTTTTTAATGAGTCAAAAATTTAACTAAGCTAAAACAATATTTATCACTAAATTGCGTGAATCCTCGTTTTTAATGAGTCAAAAATTTAACTAAGCTAAAACAATGAAAGAAACTAATAAATGTTGAGTGTGGTTTTTAATGAGTCAAAAATTTAACTAAGCTAAAACGATATAGAAGTTGAAAATATGGTAAGATCGTTTTTAATGAGTCAAAAATTTAACTAAGCTAAAACTCAATACAATTAGGTCAAATAGTAGATACAGTTTTTAATGAGTCAAAAATTTAACTAAGCTAAAACAAACGATGCTGTAAAACATTTAAAGCAAGTGTTTTTAATGAGTCAAAAATTTAACTAAGCTAAAACAAATTAGATATTATACTTTAAAAGATGTAGGTTTTTAATGAGTCAAAAATTTAACTAAGCTAAAACAACAGATTTTTATGGAGTATTTAAAGTGTGAGGTTTTTAATGAGTCAAAAATTTAACTAAGCTAAAACTATAAAGAATGGAATGTGAGACTATTAAATGTTTTTAATGAGTCAAAAATTTAACTAAGCTAAAACCGAATAGAAAATGAATTTAATAAGTTTAAAGTTTTTAATGAGTCAAAAATTTAACTAAGCTAAAACAAGATTGATACGAAATAAAACACGAATCGAGTTTTTAATGAGTCAAAAATTTAACTAAGCTAAAACTTTTACAAGGAGATTTAAATACCTCAACAAGTTTTTAATGAGTCAAAAATTTAACTAAGCTAAAACTTTTAAATCTATTCAATCATATCTCGAAATGTTTTTAATGAGTCAAAAATTTAACTAAGCTAAAACGTTGAAACAAAGTAGAAGAAAAAATGTATCGTTTTTAATGAGTCAAAAATTTAACTAAGCTAAAACTTTCATTTGATTGTTGTAAAAATCTACTAGGTTTTTAATGAGTCAAAAATTTAACTAAGCTAAAACGAATGGATTTTGGTTAATCGTGAAACTTCTAGTTTTTAATGAGTCAAAAATTTAACTAAGCTAAAACTATATACATTTTATTGAGGAGAATTAAAAAGTTTTTAATGAGTCAAAAATTTAACTAAGCTAAAACTTTCGGTAAGGAGTTAGTTACTAAGGAGATGTTTTTAATGAGTCAAAAATTTAACTAAGCTAAAACTTATTGAGACGAAATGTTGGAATACCATCCGTTTTTAATGAGTCAAAAATTTAACTAAGCTAAAACTTATAAAGAATATAAGTAGAGAAAATAACAGTTTTTAATGAGTCAAAAATTTAACTAAGCTAAAACACTATAAAATCGCCATCAAAAGATAAATTAGTTTTTAATGAGTCAAAAATTTAACTAAGCTAAAACTTAGTCTTCTTCAATTACTTAATCTATTAGGTTTTTAATGAGTCAAAAATTTAACTAAGCTAAAACAATATTTGTCGCTAAATTGTGTAAATCCTCGTTTTTAATGAGTCAAAAATTTAACTAAGCTAAAACATAAATGATTTGAATTAAGACACGAATCTAGTTTTTAATGAGTCAAAAATTTAACTAAGCTAAAACGTGTTAAATGCTATTCTTATTCCACTAAAGTTTTTAATGAGTCAAAAATTTAACTAAGCTAAAACAACATCTGTCAACTCTTTTGTTATAGCACGTTTTTAATGAGTCAAAAATTTAACTAAGCTAAAACAATGAGTATATATCCTGATTCTTCTATAAGGTTTTTAATGAGTCAAAAATTTAACTAAGCTAAAACATTTAATAGAAATTTTGGAAGATGAAAGACGTTTTTAATGAGTCAAAAATTTAACTAAGCTAAAACTTGACAGCTATTTGAAGAGCTAGCTAATAGCAATAAATTAATTTGATTAAAAACCGCTAATTTAAAACGAACATATTTAAAATATGAGAATCCGTTTTGAGAAGAAGAAACAACAACAAAAGAAGAAAAAGAAATGATGGGGTTAATGTAATGAGTGAGGAAACAACATATAAGGGGCATTTAAAGAGTTATTTAACAAAAACTCATAGAATTAAGGAGTTAATAAAATTTGACTATCATTTGTGATTAAATAGTGAAGAGTGTTTAATAATAAAAAGGGTTATTAATAATAAAACTTTTTATTTTAATCCAAAAGATAAAGAACCATATAGAAGTTTTTCAAGTTTGACTAATAGTTTATATGGTTCTCATATCCCTGAATTTGCATTAAAAAAAGCGGCAGAATATGGAAATAATTTAATGGATAATATAGAGAATTGGTATTTAAGTTTTGGGGAAATGGATTTAATAGGAAATGAAAAAGATAAGAAAATATTTGAAACATTTTTAAAATTTTTAGTAGTTGAAGAATTGAAAATTGTCTCAGTTGAAAAATTCTTTATTAATGAAAAAACAAAGGAATATGGTTTTGTTGATTTATTTGTTAAGAACAAAAAGGGGGAAATAATACTTATAGAAATTAAAACAAGGAATGATCTAATTGTTTCAAATGTTTCTAGGGCACAAGCATTTTTTTATAAGAAAAACTTTGAAAATGTTAAAACTTGAATACTACAAATTAATAGAAAAAATTATGATTATGTTGTTGATAAATTTCCTTGACAATGAGGGTTTAAAAGTTTAAAAGTTATAAAATTGTTTCATAATGAAAAAGAGTGAATAAAATAAAAAAAGGAGGATTTTTATGAAAAAATATATATTAGGATTAGGGGCGGTTTCAATTGTGGCATTACCATTAAGTGTTGTTAGTTGTAGTGTCGAACAATGACAATGAGATAAAGAACCAAAATTTATAGTTAGTTGATTAGTACATTATGGTAGCGAAAGAGTTGAAAAAAAAGCAATTAATATAAATTATATCAAAGAAATATTTGAAAGACAAACAGGAAAAGATGGAAATGTTTATGCAAAAATTATAGTTTCTTATGCTTCAAATCTTGATGATTATTATATAAAAATAAACTAATAAGGAAATTCCTTATTTTTTTATTTTTGGATAAATTCTTTTAGTTTCTTTTGGTTTTGAATCAATAATAATTTCTTTAATTTCTACTTTTTCTTTTCTTAAAATTTTCAAATATATGTATTTAGGAACAAAAGAAATTGATTGAGTGATAAATGTAGTGGAAAAAGTAGTCAAAACAACACCAAAAGCGCCTCCTAAGGGATTAACTTTCAAGAATACAACCAAAACTATTCCTCCGTTTTTAATGAGTCAAAAATTTAACTAAGCTAAAACTTATATAGCTACTCCATTGGCGTTTTTAATGTGTCAAAAATTTAACTAAGCTAAAACTTATAATATGTATAGGTGAAAGAGACACCAGTTTTTAATGAGTCAAAAATTTAACTAAGCTAAAACATTACTAATTATTTCGTTTTTTTCAATCATGTTTTTAATGAGTCAAAAATTTAACTAAGCTAAAACTAAATTTTCATATGTTTTAAGTGAGACATGTTTTTAATGAGTCAAAAATTTAACTAAGATGCCACCTTAAATTTGAAAAAAATATGGTTGCAAAAATTTAACTAGAATGGCATACAAATTCATTTTAACTATTTTATAATTATTGTATTACAAATTTTAGAGTTTAATTTTGAAAAAGAATTATATGGTTTAGCGATTTCGTTTAAATTATTATTATGAATGGATTTTAAGTGTAGACAGCTATTGCTCACATTAAAAGTAGTTACCTTAACTAAATTATTATTAAACAAATCACCTTCGATTTTATAAATTGTACCTATTTCTATAATATCAATGATTTTTAAGTTGTTATCTAAATGATATTTTCATCCTTTATTCAATCAATCCTCTTTTAAAAAAGATTTTTTTCCTTTTTGATCTTTAACAACATATATACATTTTGTAGTTAAATTACTCATAAAAGCATTTTTAGCCATCTTTCCAGATAAATCCAATCCAATACTTTTTTGATCACCTATAAAAGTCATTCTTGTTATATTTGAATTTAACTTTCCGTCTATTAATTTTATTTGATTTAATTTGCTAGCAATTTGAAATTCTTGATCGCTATTAGCATAATCATTCATATATAATAAAAATGGATTTTTTTTGTCATTATTATAATATTTTTCTCATATTTTTCTCAAAGCTTCAAAATAATTTTTAGAATTTAAACAAGAAGAATCCTCATATGTTTTTTTAAATATATCATTTAAGTATTTAAAATCTCCATCCTTTAAATCTGTTAATTTAACTATTTTTTTTGTCAATTTTTTATTTTCTTTTTTAACCCAACCATAAATATGTTCGCCAGATATTTTGGGTGTATGTCATTTTTTAATAGCTTCTAATTTTTCATCAATAGTATTATATTTATCTAATTTAGTTATATATTTGTAACTTAATAACCAAGGAGAATTTGCAATGATTTCACTAAAATTTATTCAAATTTTTTGTGGTATAACAAAATAACTAAAAATATCTTTTGGTTTTAAATCATTATAAACTCACTTAATTTCTCCAGTCTCATTATCTATATCTCTAATAAATGATTTCATAGTATTTCTAAATTGAGGTAATGTTCCTAAAATAGCACAAATAGTTGCATCTATGCTATGATGTTCAGCTGATATATCTCTTGATTTTTTTATATTTAAATATTTTTCTTTTCTTAAACGTTGTGTTGCACTACCGCTTATTGTTAAAACCTCTAAATTATTTATTTGATTTCTCACATCTTTTGATGAATGATTTTCCAAAATGAATGATTGTCATGCTAAGAATCCGTTTTTAATTCTTTTCATAATATACTGAGTTTCAACTAAATTTCTAGATATAAACTTTTTTTCTCTATCTGCAGATAAATTTTCTAATTGCAGGTTTTTTAATTTTATTGGATCTGTTTTTTCAAAAATACTTTTTCATCTAATTTTAAGAGCATTAAAATTAGGGTTACTACTTAATCATTCATAAGGAGTTTTATTACCTTTGGCTTGATTGTTAAATGATTTAGTAAGTAATTTGTTTGTTCTGTCATTCATTTGTGTTCTGCTAATTGGTAAGATATGATCTATTTCAAAAGACTCAGGATGATTAATTACATCTTGCTCATGAATTGGTTTTCCATCATATAAATCAACATGATCTTGACTTCTTAATAATATTATTTTTTCTATTGCAGAATCCTTAATATAAGGATGTGTTTTTCTAATCTCATTTTTTTCCTTAAGATTTTTTTCTTGGGTTTTTATTATTTCCCTATTGTTTTCTAACCCATGTAGAGCATATTTAGAATCAGAGGTGGTTTCAATAACAAGCGCATCCAAAAAATGTTGTGGTCCATTATATATATATTTTTTTAATATTTTATTAAAAATTTTACACGTTTCACTCATAGAACTTTTTACATTTGGAGATATAAATTCCACACCATCCATTAATCTATTGTTGATATATTTACTTCATTTATTAAATTTATATTCTTTTAATTTAAACTCTTTTGTTTCTTTTAAATAAAAAATTGATTGCGTTTTTTGTGTATCTATATTCTTATTAATATACTTTTCGATTGCTTTTAATGAATATTTATGAGTTCCACTAATATTATTTTTTTGAAAATTTTCAAGTAATTTTACAGTGTCTTCTTCAGATTTTCCTAGTTTGGAAGATGGATTAAGACAACAAAATTCTTCATAATTATTAATTACTTTATCTTTGTCTTCCATTTTAACTTCTTTAATTGATAATTGGTAGTCTTTATTTGCGTTTATAATTTCATCTTTATTATAAAAATTTATCAAAATTTTAGCAAAAATTTCATCAGTAAATTTAATATCTTGAAGAGACTGCTCTCAATTTTTAAAGATTAAAACTTTATTTTTAAATAATCTAATAAGATTTTCACATTTTTCAATATTTGGTTTTGTTCTATCTTTTGAAGTGGGATAACCAAATAATATACCTTTTGGTAAATCCATTATTTTTGTAATTCTATTTGGAGTTGGTACCTCAAATTTTTTTATAACATTTATTATTATTTCTTTTTTTTGTTTTTCTGTTAAATAATAAATTGTATTGTTAATTTTATATTTAATTGAATTTAATTGTGAAAGTAGATTTGCAATTTCGGGTAATGCTTGACATTTCAAAGATCTATATTCTTCTGGATATATAGGGCATTTACCAATTGATTCTTCTCACATATTTGATAAGTTGACAATGTTTCCTTTTGCATCTCTAGTTTTTTTGAAAATTCCTCCATCTGTTCTTGATTTTTCAGATCCGGCACCCTTTGCATAATCTCTTACCCTTTCAAAAATAGATAAATAATCAATTTTAAAATCTGTGTCTTTTAGATATGAGCAATTATCAATGATTTTTTCAATATCTTTTTTATTTCTAATAATTGAAAATTTTAGCGTTTTATTAGTTGAATTTGTTCTAGCATTTGGCGTTCTAATTTTACCAACATTTTTTAAAATATTTAATAATTCAATAGATAGTGGTTGTTCTAAATTTTCTTCTTCAAAATGATATGACACACCTCTAAAAGATAGTTTAGAATAAAGAACTTTAAAGAGTTCTTTAGGAGTCAATTCTTCCTCTAGCCCTTTAACAGCTAATTCATAAATAGGATATGAAATATTTTTTTCTTCTTTTGCAACAAAATTAAAAATATTTGAATATTTTGCTCTTTTATCAACATCATTAACTTTATAATCATTAATTAATCTAACAAAATCTATTCTTCTTTGTTTCCTTCTTTGTATAGTTCTTCTTGTTCTTCTATATTCCCCGCGAGAAGCAGCTCCATATCCTCCGGGCTTTGTAAGAGTTTTAGGATCAGAAAGTATTGGGAATAAATGAGAACCTCTTTCTAATAAAGAGGTTTGGTTGTCTTCAACTAACATAACAGAATAACCAACAGATGCTATTCCTAAATCTAACCCAATAACTATTTTCCCCACAATAAAACTCCTCTAAAACAAAATAATATATTTAATTAATAAAAATAATAAATAAAACTTATATTTAAAATTATATACTTATTCAAATAATTTTAAAATAAAAATAATATAGAAAATTATAAATCTGCTTCTAACTCTATAATGATATCTCTTATTTCTGTTGCTCTTTCAAACTCAAGTTTTTTAGCAGCTTCTTTCATTTCTTTTCTTAAACCTTCTATAAGTTTTTTTGTCTCTACTTTTTTAGTTTTTTTATTATTTGTATTTAAAACGTGATCTATTGCACTTTGCAAACTATGACCCTGGATGGGCTCTGGAATAGGCTTGATTATTGTTTTAGGAATAATATTATTTTCTTTATTATATTTTTCTTGAACTGATCGTTTGTAATTGTTGTCTTCAATTGTTTCTTTCATACTTTTGCTTATTCCGTCTGCATAAAAAATGACATGTCCATTTACATTTCTAGCGGCTCTCCCGGTTATTTGAAT
Source organism: uncultured Mycoplasma sp. (assembly GCA_947039385.1). Taxonomy (GTDB): domain Bacteria; phylum Bacillota_I; class Bacilli_A; order Mycoplasmatales; family Metamycoplasmataceae; genus UBA710. Next base: position 18,596 of record CAMQYR010000008.1, on the reverse strand, counting down.
TAAGCTTCTTTTCGATCTAAAAAAAGATTCTTTATCTGCATCTAGCACCATTATTAAAGACACTTCAGGAATATCTATTCCTTCTTTAAGAAGGTTTATTCCAACAATAACATCATAAATACCTTTTCTTAATTTACGTAATATTTCATTTCTTTCAAAAGTTTTATAATCAGAATGAATATATGCTATCTTCACTCCTAATGATTGAAAATGTTTAGTGAGTTCTTCGCTGGTTCGTTTTGTTGTAGTTAAGATAAAAGAACGTTCATTTTTCTTTATTTGTTCTTGTATTCTGTCATATATATTTTCAATTTGATTTTCTGAAGGGAATACTTCAATAGTAGGATCTAGTAATCCGGTTGGTCTAATTATTTGAGAAACTATTTCACCTTCCACTAAATCAATTTCATAATCTCCCGGCGTTGCAGAAACAAATATTCTTTGAAATTTATAATTATCAAATTCATCAAATCTAAGAGGTCTATTATCCAATGCAGAAGGAAGTCTAAATCCATAATTAACAAGGTTTTGTTTTCTTGATCTATCTCCATTATGCATTGCATTTAGTTGAGGAATCATCATATGAGATTCATCAATTATAATTAATGCATCTTTGGGTAAATAGTCAAGAATTGTAAATGGTTTCTCTCCTGGATCTCTTCCATCGATGTGTCTTGAATAGTTTTCTATTCCAGAACAATAACCAAATTCTTTCAAAGAGTCAATATCGTTTATGGTTCTATCTTTTAATCTTTGATGTTCTAATAATTTATTATTATTTTTAAAAAAAATTAATTGGTCTTCTAATTCATATTTTATCAAATTTATGGTGCGATCAATTGTTTGGTCTTGGACAGAATATATTGCTGCAGGATAAATAACAACTTCATTATAAAATTGTCTGACTTTTTTTGTTAAAGGATCTATTTTTGCTATTTTTTCAATTTCATCACCGAAGAATTCAATTCTAATTAAATACTCATTAGTTCACCCTGGAGCTAACTCAATAACATCGCCTTTAACACTAAAGGAACCAGAAACTAAATCCACATTATTTCTTTTATATTGTCTTTTTATTAAATTGATGAAAAAAATGTTCCGTTTAACAACCATACCAACTTTAATATTATAGAATGATGCCTTATATTCATCTGGGTTAATAGACCCAAATATTGCTGCAACAGATGCAACAACAATAGAATCCTTGCGTGTAGATAATGCATTCAAAGATGCTTTTCTCATCACTTCTAAATCCTGGTTGGTTTGCGAAGTTTTATCTATATAAACATCTTTTTGAGGTAAATAAGCCTCTGGTCTATAATAATCAAAATATGAAATAAAATATTCAACTCTGTTTTCTGGAAAGAAATTTTTTAATTCACTATAAAGTTGTGAAGCCAAGGTTTTATTGTGAGATAAAATCAACACCGGTCTATTAATGGTATTAATTACATTTGCAATGGTAAAAGTTTTACCAGACCCCGTTACCCCTAAAAGAACTTGATTTCTCTTATTATCATTAACACCATCAATTAATTTTTTAATTGCGTTTGGTTGATCACCTGAAGGTTTATATGTTGAATTCAATTTGAATTGCATTTTATTTTAACTTTACTTCTAATTTGGTCATTTCATCAATAATATCTTGTGGTCAAAAAGAAGATTGAAATTCTCCAATATGATATTGTTCTAAAACAAATAAAACCAATCTTGATTGACCAATTCCGCCCCCAATTGTAAGTGGTAAGTGATTATTTTTAATTTTTTCATGATATTCAAAATTAAGTTTATCAAATTCATTTAAAATAATACTTTGATTAATTAAGGCTTCTGAATCAACTCTAATACCCATTGAGCTAAGTTCCATAGCGTTATTGTGCATTTGATTAAATAATATTAAATCGCCATTTAAATTTCAATCATCATAATCAGCGGCTCGATCATCATGTGGTTTGTTATGACTTAATTTATGACCAATACCAATGAGGAAAAATGCTTTACTTTTTTTGGCAAATTCATTCTCCCTTTCTTTTGCATTTAATTTTGGATACATCATATAAAGCTCTTCGGTTGTAATAAAAGTTAATTCATTAGGAATAGTGTTTTTTAAAAAAGGGTAAGTTTTTTGAATTTCAGTAATTGTATTTTTCAAAGAAGCATAAATTAAATTAACTTCTTTTTTTAAATATTCAATTGTTCTGTCTTTTTTTGAAATTGCCTTTTCCCAATCAAATTGCTCCACATACAAAGAATGATATGGTGAAAGTTTTTCTTCATTGGCTCTAATGGCTTTCATATTAGTTCATATTCCTTGGCCTACATTTAAGTGGAGTCTATTAACTTCTTCTCTCTTCCATTTTGCTAATGATTGCACAATTTCACACTCTGTATTTTGATACACAAATGTAATGGGTTTTCCATCGTTTGTTAAGTGATCATTCAAACCAGTTGTTTTATTTAAAAATAATGGCGAAGAAACTTTGATTAAATTTAGATTATGTTCAATATTTTTCATAAATGTTTGTTTAACTAATAAAACGGCTTTTTCTAATTCTATTTCTGTGAATTTATTTTTGTACATTATTGCTCCTTATATTCTCTAAAATGTTTCTTGTGTGTTATTTTCAACTAATTCTTTTGCTTTTTTTAATTCTATACTAAAAAAAGTTGTGACGCCTCTTTTTTGCATTGTTGCACCAAACAAATCATCAACCCTTGACATCGTTCCATGTCTATGAGTAATAACAATAAATTGTGTTTTTTCTTTTAATGATTGTAAGAATTCGGCATACCTAACAACATTTGCCTCATCAAGCGCAGCTTCTACTTCATCTAATATACACAATGGTAATGGTTTGGCTTTTATTATTGCAAATAATAATGATATAGCTATTAAGGCTTTTTCACCACCAGAAAATAGTTTTAAATTTTTAATACTTTTCCCGGGTGGTTGTGCTTGAATATCAACACCAGATTCCAAAACATCTTGCGGATTTACAAGAAAAATTCTTGCTTCACCACCACCAAGCATTTTTTGAAAAACACCATTAAATTCTTTATTAACTAATTCTAATGTTGAAGTTATTTTAGAAATAATAATTTTATCCATTTCAGATATGGCTTCTAAAATAATGCTTTTAGCTTCAACTAATTCTTGTTGATTTTTGTATATTTCATCATACCTTTCTTTTATTTCGACATAAAGTTTTATTGCATCAATATTGACTGTTCCTAATTCATCAATTTCAGTTTTCAACTGAGTTACAATTTCGCGTGCTTGCATTAATTCTAAAGAAAGATTAAAATTTTCTCTAGCTGATTCAAGAGTTAAATGATAATGTTCGCCCAATCTTTTTGTGGCTTCTTTTATATAAAATTCAACTTTTATTTTTTCATTCATTTTTTCACTGGTATTTGAAATAATTAATCTTAGCGATTTATCCAATTCTTGTTTATCAATTGTTCATCTTGAAATTGAAGCGTCAACTTGTTTTAATTTTTCCACTTTAGATCTTAATGTTGCTTGAATTATTACTTTGCTAGACTTTAAATCACTTAAAGAACTATCAATGCTTTCTAAAGAATCGATATTAAGCGTTTTTTTGCCATGTATTTCAAAATCTGCCTTCAAATCTAAAAATTGTTTTTTGATATTTTCATGTTTTTCATTACTTTTAACTATTTCAATAGTTAATTCATTAATTAGACTTTGTTTTTCTTCTTTTATATTTTCTAATTTTGATATTTCAGCATTTGCAATATCAATGCTTTTTGATAAACTAGGCATAATTTCTTTTAATTGTCTTATTTGCTCTTCTATACCTAGAAGATTTGAATTATTAATTTTAGTTCCACCAGTTATTATTCCGCCTACTCTAATTAAATCTCCATCAAGAGAAGAAATTAAATATTTTTTATCAACTAAATGAGATATTTTATTTGCTATTTGAATATCTTCAACAATAATTGTGTTACCTAATAAAAATTTTATAAGTTTGGAAAACTTATCATCAACTGAAACCAAACCTGAAGCCACCCCTATAAACCCTAGAACATTGTTAATCTTTAATAAATAATCCGATCTAACTTCTTTTTCTCCAATAGAAGAAAGAGGCATAAATGTTGCTCTTCCTCCATTATTACTTTTTAAAAATTCAATCATTTTAATTGCTGTCTCTGGTATATCAACAACTATGTGTTGTAATGCATTTTGTAATATTGCTTCAATTGCTGAAGAATATTGTTCAGGAACACTTATTATATCTGACACAATTCCTTGCATTCCTTTAAATAAACTTTTATTATCAATAATTGTTTTTGTACCTTTAAATAAATTTGTTTTATTTTCTTTGTGGTCCACCAAAACATCGACTTTGGTTTTCACCTTTAAAAGATTGGTTTTCATAGTGTTAGATTTTAATCTTAAAGTTGCAATTCTAATTTCAAATTCATTCACTTCTTCTTTTTTGTTGCGAACATTATTAATTGAAGATTCACTTCATTTTTCAAAATATTTTATTTCAGATGCATAAACTGCCAGTTGCGCCTCCATAGCATTCACTTTTTCAGAATCAGCTACCTGAATTTGCCCACTAATAATTAGTTCTCTTTTTTGTTCTTCGTTATTAAAACGTACTTCTAAATTATATAAACTTTCATTTATTTTTTCTAGGTCTAAATTTAATTCTCTAATTTCTTTTTCCAAATTTACTTTGTAATTAACATTTTGTTCAACAGATAATTCATCATCATTAATTCTCGATTCCAAATCTTCTTTTGTCTCTTGAACTCCGTTTAATTCTAATTTTAAATCTTCTAACTTCACATAAAAGTTTGATAAATCATAAACCAATAAACCAACTTCAACTTCTTTTAATTTCTTGGATTTATTTAAATATATTTCTGCTTTTGTTGCTTGTTTTTCAAGAGGAGTTAATTGTTTTTCTAATTCCAAAACAACAGTCTTAATTCTATCTAATGATTCTTGAGTTTTCTCGAGTTTTCTCAAAGCTTCAATTTTCTTTGATTTGTATTTGCTGGTTCCGGCCGCATCTTCAATGATACCTCTGCGTTCTTCGGGAGTTGCTTGAGCAATATCAGAAACTGTTCCTTGAGAAATAATCGCTAATGAGGATTTAGAAATACCTGATTCTAAAGCTATTTCTCTTATATCTCTATATCTCGCAATTTTATCATTTATGAAGTAAGCACTAGTACCTTTTCCTCTTTCCAAAACTCTAGATATTGTTAAAGTTTGGTGTGGTAAAGATAATTTTCCTTCAGAATTGTCAAACGTTAAAGAGACCTCACATTTATTTTGTTCTTTTTCAGTTCTAGAACCAGCAAAAATAATATCTTCCATATTATCTCCGCGTAAAGCTTTTGATGATTGTTCACCTAAAACTCACTTTATAGCATCATTAATATTACTTTTACCTGAACCGTTGGGTCCAACTATCCCAACTACACCACCTGTGAATTTCAGTATTACTTTGTCCGCAAACGATTTAAACCCTTTTGCTTCTACCCTTATTAATTTCATAATATTCCTTTTATCTCCATCTAAATAACTAAGTAATAAATTCTTTACTAAAATAATAATACATTTTTTTGTTAAAGAATAAAAAAACTAAATATTGAATTATTTAAAAGTTTTTCCTTTTGCTAAAATATCAAGTGCAAATTTGGCAGCTAAATTTTCACCCTCTTTTTTAGTTTTACCAATGCCAACTCCGTAACATTTTGCTTCATGCATCAATTTAACAGAAAACATATGCTTAGGCGTTTTTTTTGAAATATATGTTATTGGTGAAGTAGAAGTTAACTGAATAAGCTCCTGAAACTTAGTTTTAAAGTCTTTTAAATTATCTGTGTCAGTTAATTTTATTTTGGGAGCAAGATATTTGTTTAGAAATGTATCAACCGCACTATCTCCTAGATCAAGATAAAGCGCCCCAACAAAGGATTCAAATAAATCCGCACATATATCTTGATTATTGATTAATTCTTCTTTGTTGTTTGAACATAATAAATATTTATTCAACCCCAAACTTTTGGTTATCTTGGCTAACATGTTGTTTTTAACATTGATAGATCTTATTGTTGTTGCTTTACCTGGAGTCATATTTGATTTTTGAAAATGATTAAATATAATTATTGAGGATTTTGCTTGAATTATAGAATCTCCTAGTCATTCAAGCATTTCATATGAATTGAATGTTTTATTTTCATTAGAAAACGTTGAATGTGTTGTGGCATCCTTATAAAACTGAATATTTTTAGGAATAATTTTTTTTTCATCCAAAAATTTTTTTATATCCGGTATATTCATTTGCTATAAAGTCCTTTTAACTTCTTCTAGTGAATTAGAATCTATTGTTTTCTTTATTTGCATTAAACTGCCTAAGAACCCTTTCTCATCAGATGAACCATGACATTTTATAACAATGCCATTTATACCTATAATTCAAGCTGCACCTACATTTCGATAATCTAGATGCTCTTTTATATCTTTGAATGCTCCTTTTAAAAAAAATGCATTAATTTTTCTGAATATATTGGCCGTTAAACTTTTTTTTATTATTTTTTGAAAATTCAATATTGCCCCCTCCATTGACTTTAAAGCAACGTTACCTGCATAACCATCTGTAACAACTACATCTGTTTCTCCAGACAATAATTCTCTCGCTTCGATAAATCCAATGTAATTAATTTCATTGTTTTCTTTTAATTTAGTTAATTCTTGATCGGCCTCTTGATGCTCAACAAATCCTTTATTTTTTTCTAACCCAATATTTAAAATGCTAACTTTTGGGTTGTTAATTTCTAGTATTTTTTGAGCAAAAATAGATCCAAATTTTGCTCATTGAACTAAATGAGTTGAATTAATTTCTAAATTTGCACCAACATCTAACATAATAAATTTTTGCCCTTTATTAATTGTTGGAAAAATAGGCATAAATGCCGGTCTACTTATTCCTTTGATTCTTTTTAAAATAAACAATGCTGAAATCATTAATCTTGCTGAATCTCCTGGCGAAATACATCCATCAACTAAACCTTCTTTCAAAAGGTTTAAAGATATATTCATTGAGTTTTTGTCAATATGTGCTGTTCTTAAATTGGATGTTTTATCAACAGAATTAGTGCTATGAACAACATTAATTCTTTCATGTGGAATTAAATATTTGACTATTTCTATTTCATCTCCAACTAGAGTAATTGAATAATCATCAAATGTATTAACAAATGTCATTGCAGCTAAAATAGCTGGCTTAACACCATAATCACTTCCCATTACATCAAAAGCTATTTTTTTCATAATCCTACTCTACACTAATCAAAAAATTATAAATTGGTTGATCTCCATTAAAAATTTCAACATCAACATCATAATTTGAAACTATATATTTTTCTAATTCATTTGCATCCAACTTAGAAGAATCAGTACCATAATAAATAGAAACTATTTCTGCATCTTTTTTGTGTGTAAGCATTTTTTTTAAAAGAGATTCTGATGCTTTAATAATATCCTTTTTGCTAGCTATAATTTTATTTTCAAAAATTGTTAAAAATTCTCCACTTTTAACTTTAACATTATTAATCTTAGTGTCTTTTATAGCTACTGTAATTTTACCTGTAATTAAGTTTTTTAATGAAGTTTCTATTTCTTCTAAATTTTCCTCAAAATTTAATTCTGATGAAAAGTTTAACATTGCTGTTATACCTTCTAATTGTGACTTGGTGGATATAACTCTAATGTTTTTATTTTTAATAATTTTTGAAGCCTGCTGTGCAGTTAAAATAATATTTGAGTTATTAGGAAGGATAAAAATATTATCCGCATCAATATAGTTGATTGCATCAATAATATCCTGAGCTGATGGATTGTTTGTTTGCCCACCTTCAATAATATAATCACATTCATATTCTTTCATTAATTCAATTATGCCAGCCCCACTATTACACGAAATTATTGCCGATAATTTTCTTTTCCCTGTTGTTTTGGTTGGTTTAGTATTTTGGATTTTAGATCTAGTATCACTGGCTTGATTAGTCATATTTTCAGATTTTATTGCATCAAATTCTCCAAATTTTTGTGAGTAATTTAATATATCGCCTGGCTTAAGTGTATGGATATGAATTTTCACAATTTCTTCGTCTTGAACAACCACTAAAGAATTACCTAGTTTTGATAATTTTTTAATAAATTCTGTTTTATTGAATTTTGTAATTGTTTCTAATTTTAATTTTAATATTAATTCAGTACAATATCCAAACTCACCATCATAAATTTCTAATTCACTTGTAAATTTTTGCATTTGAAATTCTTCTTTTGAAATTTGGATAGGGTTTCCTTGTAGAGATTTTAAAATTCCTTCTAATATAACATTTAATCCTTCACCGCCCGAATCCACTACTCCAACCTCTTTTAAAACAGCCAATAAGTTGGGGGTATTGTCACAACTTTGTCTCGCATATTTTAAAGCAAGTTCGAATATTTCTATAATATCCATAGATGGCTTAATATTTTTTTTCAAATTTTCATATGTTTCTCTAATAACAGTTAATATTGTTCCCTCAATAGGATTTATAACTGAAGCATATGCCATTTCAGAAGCTTTTTTAAAACCTTTTATAATATCTTTGGTTTCCAAAGATTCAAGATTTTTTCACCCTAAGGAAAATCCTTTAAATATTTGAGATAAAATAACACCAGAATTTCCTCTTGCACCTAATAACATATCTTTGGAAATGTTGTCTAGCATTTTTGTTAATGTTGTTGTTTTGGATATTTTTAAAGAGTCAGCTGCTTTTTTGATTGTTGAAGACATATTGGTCCCAGTATCACCATCAGGAACTGGAAAAACATTTAAAGAATCAATTATATTTTTTTGATTTTGCAAACTGTTTGAAGCAGAAATAATTGCTTCTTTTCAATCATTAGAGGAAATTTTATTCATTTATTTTACCCCTTTAATATATATGTTCATTTTGTTTAATTTTAACTCATTCTTATTAAGGTCAAAAGTTACTTGCTCTTTAATTTGCTTATAAATATTATTAACTCTAGAATCAACAGAAATAATTATAGCTATATATAAAGATACTTTTCCATCTAGAATATTTATTATTGTTGAATTTCCTCATAGTTTGGAGTCTTTTATTTCATCATTATTTTCTTCCATATTGCAAAAACCCAGTATTCCGGGAATAGATGAAATATTTTGTATTATATTCCTATTTAATACTGTTTGATTCATAGTTATTCCTTTATTTATTTTAAAAAATATATCAAAATTATAACATTTTTAAGTATATTAAAAAAAATATGAGCACTAATAGTTATTTTCTTTATCTGAGTGTTTTATCATATGGAATTCCGGCAGCTTTTGGTCCAATTGATTTCTTGCCAAAAATCACCATTGCTAATAATGTAAAAACATAAGGAGTTGATAATAATAAATACTTATAACTGTCATATTGTTTTGGAATTAATTCATTATAACTAACCGATAAAAGAATAGCAAATAAAATTGATGCCAAAAGAGCTGGTAGTATTTTCCATCTTCCGACAATCATTATTGCAAGTGATAAAAATCCTAATCCTTGAACAGAACCTTTAAATGTTACTCCTCCCGACAATCTTCCTGACGCCATAAACATTGCTCCGGCAAGTCCAGTTAATAATCCAGAAATTAATATTGCTTGTCATTTTAATGAATTAACATTTATTCCAACAGAGTCGGCAGCTTGGGGGTTTTCTCCAACCGATTTTAATCTTAATCCTCATTTTGTTTTATTCAACATTACTCAAGATATAACAACAACCACAATAAGAGTAAATGTACTTAAGGAAATTATTCCTGTAAGTTCACCATTAGAATTATTTCCTAATGATAATTCAGGAACATAGTAGTTCATTGTATTTGCTCTACCAAAAATTAGTAAAATAACAAGAGTAATTGCTGGTGCTAAAATATTCATAGCAATACCAGAAATTATTTGGTTTGCCTTTAATTTTATTGTTGCATAACCATGTAATAATGAAAATAAAGAACCAAAAATTCCTGAAATAATAAATAATGGTATCTGAAGTCATGGAGAAGCTTCAATGTTACCTTTGTCCGAAAATAAGCTTGCAAAAACCATATACACAGTAGCACCAAAAATAATTGTTCCATTTATACCAATATTAATAATCCCTGCTCTTTCAGAAATTATAGACCCAATAGAAGAAACAGCAAGAATCCCTAAATAAATCATTCCCAATACAATAATTGAACTAAATAGTTGCATTTTTAACCTCTTTCTTTGTTTTTGATTTTGAGTAACTTAAAGTTTCTTGTTTAATATTTCTAAGCATATTTTTATTTTCTAATTTTAATGTTTTTGTATAATTTTTTATTTTTGCAATTTCAAAATATTGACTTTCAAAAAGAGCTTGATCTTTTTCTTTTTTTATTAAATTTATTTTTAGAAAATATTGTTCTTGTTGTTCAACATTTAAATTACTTATGTTTTTTCCATTTAATAGTAAATTTTTGTCTAGGGCTGCCGCATTTGACACAGCATGTTTTTTAATTGACTTTCAAGTTTTTCTATTTGAATTTTTAATTAGTTTAATTTTTGACTTATTTTTTTTTGCTGTTTTTCTTATATACAAAATATTTGCTCAATATATTTTTAAAGTTTTTCTATAATCGGAATTTTTCGTACATATAAAAACATTTTTAAAATATGAATATATATTTATTTTTTCAAAAATTTTACTTATGGCAGCAATATAGATAATAACACCGAACATAATTTGAGCAAAATCTTGATTTAATGGTTCAAATGTTGCCGAAAGAATTCCGCAACCAAGCTTTATAACGGTGAATAAAATAGATGAAATTCCTATGCCGAACGGATTATTATAAACCAAAAGAGCAATGGCTATTGTGTCGAATCCCATGCTTAGAGGTTCAAAAGAAGCGGTTATTTGACCTAATTCACTATAATACAAAAATCCTGCAAATCCCGCGAAACATCCTGCTACTGTCATTATTACAATAACCATAAGTTTCTCGTTTGAGCCTGAATATTTTGAAGCATCTTTGTTCATAGAAAGCATTTTCATTTTATAACCAAATGTTGTTTTTGTAAAAATGAATCAAACACTTAGAATAATTAACCCGCCAAATATGCTTAAAATTACCATTCATTCTATTGACTGAAAAAACGCAGGCAACACAAATGCTTCAGTTGAACCTTGAGATACACTTGTTGCAGTTGTCAAGCCAGGAAATTCTGATTTTATAATAAATTTAATTATATAAAAAATTATTCAATTAAGCAAAATGGTTAAAACAACTTCATTAACGTTGAAAAATGCTTTTAATGAAGCGGCAAAAAAAGCAACTAACCCTCCTATTAATATTGAAATAAAGATTGATAATACAACAGTACCCGAAGATACTCCTATTAATTTTAAAATTAATATAGTGGTCATTCCGCCCGCCATCATTTGTCCCGAAACTCCTATATTGAAAATTCCTGATTTAAAGCACATTGCAGTTCCAAGTGTTGCCACTATAAAGACAACTGTTGTTGTAATAAATCTGGTTTCTTGACCAATAGAGTCTTGAAATATTGTTTTGAATACTTCAAAAGGATTATTGCCTGTGATAAGAATGATTAAAAAACTAGCTAAAATTCCAAAAATAAGCGATCATATAGAATTGAAAAGACGTCGTCTTCCAGAAGTTTTATCTTCACTATTAAAATAGTTTTTAATGGTGGTAAACGAAAAACTATTTTTCATATAACTCCCCTGTGTGGTCCAAGCCGGCCATTAACAATCCAATTTCTTTTCTATCAAAGTGTTTTGCAGGTTTAATTCCCACTATTTTGCCTTTATTTATTACTGCGATAGTGTCAGCTAAAGAAATTATTTCATCTAACTCATAAGAAATCAATAAAATTGCTTTGCCTTTTTCTTTTTCTTTTATTATTTCTTCATGAATCATGTTAATAGCACCTATATCTAATCCGCGAGTTGGTTGTACAATTACAATTAAATCATGATCTGTTAAAAGTTCTCTTCCAACTATTGCTTTTTGTTGATTTCCACCAGATAATGATCTAGCTATTGCATTTCCTTCTCTAGATCCTCTGACATCATACAAATCTATTATTTTTTTAGAAAATATATTTTTTTGTTTGTTATTTATTATTGAAAATTTACTAAATTTTTTATCATATAAACTCCTTAATATTGCATTATCATTAATATCAAAATCGAGAACTAAACCATGTTTATGTCTATCTCCAGGAATAACTGATATTTTGCTTTTGTTTTTGTTTTTAGAAGAAAAATTAGTTATATCAGTCATATAAAAATTACGATTATTTATCAATTCCAATTGGTTATATTCTATATTATAATTTTTGCTTTTTTCTTGTAGATTAGGTCTTAATTTTAATAAAATTCTTCCTTTTATCGGTTTTTTAACTCCGGACAAAATATATTCTAATTCTTCTTGTCCATTCCCTTCAACGCCTGCAATAGCTAAAATTTCGCCAGCATGAACTTCTAAATTTAGATTTTTAACTTTTTTATTAATGGAAATATTATCTAATTTTAAAATACAATCATTTGAAAAAGTATGATCCAAATTTTTGGAATATACAAGGTGTTTTCCAACCATTGCGTCGGCTAATTCGGCTGTTGTGACATTATTTGTTGAATCATAATGCTTTATCACTCTTCCATGTCTAATAACTGTTATTTCATCTGATACTTCCATAACTTCCCATAATTTATGAGAAATAAACAAAATTGTTTTGCCGTTATTTTTTAAAAATTTTAAAACAGCTAAAAATTCAACAATTTCTTTTGGGGCTAGTACAGCCGTTGGCTCATCAAAAATCAATATATCTGCATCTCTATATAACATTTTTATGATTTCTATTTTTTGTTGTGTAACTATGGTTGCATCGTTTGTTTTTTGGTTTAAATCAAATTTTAATCCAAATTTTTCTTGAAGTAATTGTATTTTAATAAGAGATTTTGTTCTGTCTAAAAATCCATTTTTTTCAAATTCTGAACCTAATATTATATTTTCAAAATTCGAATAATTCATAACTAATTTAAAGTGTTGGTGAACCATCCCAATTCCTATATCATTGGCTTGATTTGGATCTTTCATGATAATTGGTGAACCATTGATTTTTATTATTCCAGATGTTGGTTTATAAATACCAAATAGAATTGACATTAAGGTTGATTTACCAGCACCATTTTCACCAACCAAAGCATGAATAGTACCTTTTTTAATAGCAATATTAATGTGATCATTTGCCTTAATTCCAGGAAATTCTTTTGTTATATTAATAAATTCAATAATTGTCTCATTTTCCATAATGTTTTAATACCAACAAACCAAACCGTTCATCTAAATGGTTATTATTTTCTTTCGCTTAAGAAATAAATTGAACTGTTTGGCGCTTGCATAATATCCTCTTCCTAATTAATTTATTTTTAATTATTATATGTTTTTAAAACACTTGAAAATAGTTTTTGTGTTATTTTTTAAGTAAGTTTTAATAACAAAACTTGTTTTAATTTAATATAATTAAATATATGTTATACTTATACAACCTTCTCTACCTACTAATACCTATTATTTTACTTTTCATTATACTTTCAATAAATATATATGCAAAACAAAAAAAGAAAAAGCTTGATAATTATTTTGTTAAATGTAAAAATGAAAGTAATTCATTAACAAACCAAATTTATACTAATGAATTGAGATCTTTAAGTCTAATTAAAAACAAAAATAATAATGCTGTTCTTATCGAAAACGCCGCAACTATGGTTTATGAAATTGAAACTCTCAAAAAAAATAACTTAAAACTCTCAATAGAAGGTGCAGCAAGAACTAATAAATATCAAATATTAACATCTAATAAATTGTTTTTAAAAATTAGAAAAAATGAACATGAAATTAAAAAACTATCTTCTCATTTTTTTGAAATTGTAGGCCCAGTTTTAAGAAATATTAAGGTTATAAGGAATGAAGTGATTATTTATAAAAATGGTCTTAGAGAATTTTTTATAAATTTTGAAAATAACACACCAAGAAAAAATAGTCCTAAATCGAATGATTTAGTTCATAATGAACTAGAAAAAATAAGGAATGAATTAGGAATTTTAGATAACTTTATAAATAGTAATGAACTAGAAAATGCCATTGACAACTTTAATAATATCAAAATTAGGTTTTTGGTTTTAATCAAATTTGCTAATTGTTGTGAATTATTGGAAAAAATGATTTTTTTTCAAATACCTAAATATGTCTCAAAATTAAAAATATTATTCTCAAATGCAAAATTAAATACAAGTTGTGACTTTACTTTTTTATCTTTTGATACACAAATAATTTCTCTTAATGAAGATATTACAAGGTTGATGTATTTATTCACTATACACTCTATTGAAGAGGCTAAAATACTTTCAAAAAAGGTTTTAGAGGCTTTAAAAAATTTAGATGATGAAATAAATAGAGAAATTGATTCATTTAATTTTATAAATAAACATAAAAAAGAAATAATTAAGTATAGAAATGATATAACCAAGCTTTATTTATTGCTTAAATCAAAAGTAAAAATAGCTTATGAAATTGACAAAATTTATTTTTCTCAATTTGGTAAAGATATGAGTAATTTGGAAGAATATCTCAATGAAAGCAGTTCATTAATTGAAAAAATTGAAAATGACGAAAGTAATTCAAATATAAGTTTCTCTTCAAAAAAATTTAAATATAAAAGTTTTTATTACCAAGTAAAGGGTTTTTATTTATTATATGTTGAACTAAAACGAAAAATTGAGTTATTTTATTTAGAAGGAGAATCAAATTTACTTAAATTTGATAGATTATCAATTTTATTAAGATCAATAAATTATTATATTAAAAACGACAACCTTATTCTTGATCTTCAAGAAATCGAAAACTTAAAAGAAATCGAAAAAATAAAACAAAAAATTATTACTATTATTTTGAACACACCCGAAAAAGTTGCTCCAATTATTACAAATGAATATAAGAAAATGTTGATGTTGATGTCTAAGTGTATGAAAACCATAGGATTAAAAATTGAAATATCTAAAATATTTAAGCAAATTGTCAAACTATTGGCCCCTAAAAGATCTTCTGATTTAAAACTTAATGAATTTATTATATTGTCTGAAAATAATTATTTAGATGGTGATTATAATATAGCTCTTAGCAATATTATAAACTCACTTAGTAAAGGGGTTAACTAATATGTATGACAAAATATTAATAAGATATGGTGAATTATCACTAAAAGGAAAGAATAAAATGACATTTATTCGAGCTCTGGCAAGAAATATAAAAAAAACTTGTTCAATAAGTGAAGAAGATATTGTTGTTTCCTTTGACCGCATATATCTTAATTATTCAATAAAAACGATGCAAAACTTAAATTATGTTTTTGGAATTTCTTCTTATTCAGGTGTTTATGTTTGCAAATCAAGTGTAAAAGATATTGAAGAAACTATAAAAAAACTGTTTAATAAAAATTCCAAAACATTCAAATGTATTTCAAGAAGAAATTTCAAAGAATTTGAGATGACTTCAATGGAGATGAATAATTATTTTGGTGACTTTGTTTTAAAAAATACTAATTATAAAGTAAAAATTAAAAACCCGGATGTTGAATTTAATATTGAAGTTCATAAAGAATATACATATGTTTTTTCAAATAAAATACCCGGATTAGGCGGTCTACCGGTCGGAACTGCTGGAAAAGTTTTACATCTAATATCAGGCGGAATAGACTCGCCGGTTGCAGCATTTAAAATGATGAAAAGGGGTGTTCATATTGATTTTTTATCTTTTTTGACCCCTCCACATACAGATAAAAAAACCATGGAAAAAGTTGATGAGATTATTCGAACATTAACTAAATATCAATCTTCATCTAGATTATTTAGTTTTAGTTATACAGATTTAATGAATTATATTGGAATGACTTCAAAACAAGCTTATAAAATCATTTTAATGAGAAGAAGTTTTTATAGAATAGCTTCTTCAATTGCTAAAGAAAATGATTATTTAGGCATAAGTAATGGAGAAAATCTTGGTCAAGTAGCATCACAAACACTTGAGGCAATGTCCACTGTACAATCACAAACTAATTTACCTGTTTATAGACCTCTTTTAACTTATGATAAATTGGATATTATCAAAATAGGAATAAATATAAACACTTACAACATCTCTATTATTAAAGCAAATGAAGCTTGTGAGCTATTTGCTCCCACAAGTCCTACCACAAAACCAAGCATTAAAATTGCTGAAGAATTAGAAGTTGAATTAAATCAATTAAGCAAACTAGAGGAAGATGGTATACTAAATAAAATTGAACTTAAAAACTTTAAATAACTATTTAGTTATATACTTCCTAAAAAATATCGCCATTTTGCTAAACAAAAACTTTTAAAATATTAATCTATTTTTATCTGAATAGATGGACCCATTGTAGATGAAATATTTAAACTTATTAAATATGCCCCTTTAATTGTTGAGGGTTTTAATTTTTTAATTACCGAAATAAGTGTTTGACAATTTTCAACAAGTTCTTTTGTTTCCATTGATACTTTCCCAATTAGTGAATGAACAATTCCGCCCTTATCTGCTCGATAGTTAGCTTTACCTTTTTTAATTTCTTCAACAGCTTTTGCTGGATTTGGAGTTACTGTACCAGTTTTAGGATTGGGCATTAGTCCTTTTGGCCCTAAAACCTTTCCATATTTTCCAAGAGTAATCATCATTTTTGGTTCTGCAACCATAACATCAAATTCAAAAATACCTTTTTTTAGTATTTCCTCCAATTCAATGCCCGAAGCTACTATATCTGCTCCCGCTTTTTTAGAAGCTTCTTGATTTTTTGAATCATCTGAAGCTACTAATACACGAATTTTTTTTCCAGTTCCGTTTGGTAATAAAACCGAACCCCTTAATTGTTGATCGGCTTTTCTTGTATCTAAATTTAGGTTAAAGGCCAAATCAATAGATGCATCAAACTTTACAAAAGAAATTTTTTTAATAATGTCAATTGCTTCTAATAATGAATATTCTTTTGTTTGGTCGAATTGTTCTAAAGATTTTTTAATATTTTTACTTATGTGTTTAGCCATTATTCATTACCTTCTAATTCTTTTGCTTTACCAATAACTTCAACTTCTACTGAAGATTCTATATGTTCGGCGGCGGCGGCGGCTTCTGCTTCAAATTTTTGTTGTTCAATATTTGATTTAACTTCTGCAAAAGATGCTTTTTTAGCATCTTCCATCATTTTTTCTACATTATCAAACCCTTCAATGGCAATTCCCATATTTTTTGCTGTGCCTGCAATAATTTTCATACCACTTTCTAAACTATCTGTATTTAAGTCAGCTAATTTATAAGTTGTTATTTCTTCTAATTGTTTTTTTGTAATCTTACCAACAATTGTTGTTTTGGAGTTTGCGCTTCCTTTTTTAAGGCCTGCTGCTTGCATTAATTTATATGCAGCTGGTGCCGAAAATAGTTTAAATGTAAATGATTTATCATTAAATATTGTAATTTCAACAGGGACTGGCTCGCTTCCTCTATCTTTTGTGGCGTCATTAAATTGTCTTGTAAATTCTGGCATTACTATTCCAAGTCCCGCTAATTCAGGTCCCGGTTTAGCTTGACCAGCATTAAATTCCAATTTAGCAATACGAACTATTTTTTTAGCCATAGTTGTGCTCCTTATTTGTTTTTATTCTGATCTATCGTGGTCAGACGAACTAACTAAAATTCTTCCACTTTCACGCTAGGCAATTTACATTGCTTTTAAATTATACTCTATTTGCAGATTTAATTTTTCTTCTTTCATAAATCTTTTTTCTATTAATTTTTTAAATGATATCAAAATATTTAGAAATTAAAAATGAATACCAATAAATTTTCTAATATTATAATTTACAAAAAATATTCAATAAACTTATAAATTACCATCTATTATATTATTTTAAATTTAATATTTTTAAACAAATAATCTTTGTCCTCATCGCGATATATCATTTTGCCTTTGTTGATATTGAAAGTAAAAAGATTTCTATCAAAATATTCGTGATATTGATTATTCATCATCAAAGCATTATAAGGATTATCCACATAGTTAATTGTTTTTTCTATAATTACATTTTTTGATTGTAAAGTCTTATTATTTCATCTCTAATTTGCCAGACATTATATATGGGCTGCATTTAATTAATTAAATTTACAAGCCAATCCATCTACGTTATTATCAATGGTAATAATGTCTGAATATAAATTTTTATTGGAATTATAAAAATTTAAAATTCTCCTATTATTCTCAATGTTGATTTTGAATTTATTTCTTTTTTTGTTAATTTGATTTAAATTATTTCGTAACATTATTTGAAAATTAACATCATTATTTTCGTCTTTATATTTTATGATAGCAACAATATCACTTGTGAATTTTTCGATTGTTTCATTTTTTAAAGTGTGTTTAATTAGTTTTCCATA
>CAMQYR010000007.1 GCA_947039385.1 uncultured Mycoplasma sp. | reverse complement strand
CGCGCTCGTAGAACACATGATTCTCTTGAAAAATTAAATTTAATTGTTTGCAAAAATTGTTCACAAAAAATTGAACAACATAGAGCATGTATGTTTTGTGGATTTTACAAAGGTGCAAAAGTTGAAGGTTATAAAGCACTAAATGATCACTAGTAATTGGTTTTAAAACTTTTATTAATTTTATAAATACAAAAATAGGAATAATCCTATTTTTTTTTTTTATTTTTTGTAATAACACTTATTAATATGTATAATATGGTAGATAGTGGGAAGGAGTGGTAATGTTTTTAGGTACTTATATTAGGAATATTGACTCTAAAAATAGAGTTATAATACCTCCAAAACTAAGAGAAGAACTGGGTCAAGTTTTTTACATCACAATTGGTGCTGATAAAAACCTTGAAATAAGATCTAAATCACAGTTTGAAGAGTTTGCTAATAGAATTCAATCAAATAACGCAATAGATCCTTTAATTAAGAAATATACACGTTATATATTGGGTAATACTGTTGAAGTTGAACTTGATAAAATTGGTAGATTCACCATATCTGAACAACATTTAGCTCCCAGCGCTATCAAAAATGAAGTTGTATTTATTGGAGTTGGGTCAGTTATTCAAATGTGATCCAATGAAAATTATATAAATTCGCAAAAAGAATTTGAAGATGAAGATTACTTATCAAGTCTTACAACTAAAATGTTTGAAAAAGGAATCAAATTATAATGGATCATATTCCGGTTTTATTGAAAGAGACTATTCAAGCCTTGGACATTAAAGAAGATGGAATATATCTAGATTTGACAATTGGAAGAGCGGGACATTCAAAAGAAATTTTGAAAAGAATACCTAAAGGTCTACTAATTGCATTTGACAAAGACAAAAAAGCTATTATAAAATCTAATACTTATCTTTCAAATGTAGGTAGTAATTTCAAACTAATTCATTCAAACTTTATAAAAATTAAGGATGTTTTAGATAAACTTGAAATAAAAACCGTTAATGGGATTTTGGTTGACTTAGGAGTTTCTTCTCCTCAAATTGATGATGAAAGCCGCGGATTTTCTTATTCAAAAGATGCCCGTCTTGATATGAGAATGGATCAGAGCCAAGAATTAGATGCACACATAATTGTAAATAGTTATTCTGAACATGAATTAGTCGAAATTTTTAGAAATAACGCAGATGTAAAACTACCAAGAGTAGTGGCGAATGCCATAATAAAAAATAGACCGATAAATACTACTGAAGAATTAGTGAACGTTGTGCGTGAGTCTCTACCAGCAAAAATTGTTAGAATGAAGAATCCTTCAAAAGCAGTTTTCCAAGCTATCAGAATTGCTGTTAATGATGAAATGGAATCACTCAAAATCCTTCTAGAAGACTCAATGCAGTTTTTAGAGAAAGACTCGATATTAGCAATAATATCTTTTCACTCTATAGAAGACAAAATTGTTAAAAATTTTTTTGGCTCACTTATAAAAAGTAAGATGGACCCGAAAATCCCAATACAAGAGGAAAAGAATTGGTTAGTAAAAGTATATTCGCCTAGTCAAAGTGAAATTGATTTCAACAATCGTTCACGCAGTGCAAAACTTAGAGTATTAAAAAAATTGAAATAAAGGAATTGATAAAATGGAAAAGGAAATATTAGTTTTAATAAAGCTATCTAATAAAGAAATGTTAATTACAGCAATTGAAAAATTTAATGATTCAAATATAAAAATTTTTTCGGACTCAACAAATCCGATAGATAATATATTAACAATTAAATTTATTAAAGATTCAATTTTTAAAATTGAAGAATTAATCTTAGCTAAGATTACATCAGTTTCTATTATTTTTGATGCGACTCATGGAGCTAAAATTAAACAAAAACTTATCAGTGAAAAGATTTCTAATTTAAATAAAAGAGAAATAACTGAATCAGATTATTTTGATGCTCTAACCAATATGAAAAAATTTTATAGTAGTGATAATTCAAAAGATTATGTCTCTATATTATTTCAACCATTTCAGTTTAAACTAATTGATAATAGTGATAATTCTTCAAAAAAATACCATGAATTACCGATAGGAAAAAAGGCCGACAAATTAGAAATTTTGTTTTCAATGACAACATTATCAACAAGTTATTATAATAGTATTGTAGATATTTGTAGCAAAGCAGATTTGAATATAGCACAAATATATTCAAGCTCAAACGCAAATCCATATATTTTGGAAAATAATAAAAGAGGAAATACTTTAGTAACTTTAGAAGTTGAAAAGAATTACTCCAATTTAATAATTACTAAAAACGGAGTTACAATTGTTACAAAAAATCTTTCATATGACTATGATAACTTAGTTGATAAAATGGCAGCAGAATTCAAGGTATCTAAAAAAATAGTTGATGATCTTATCATTACCGAAGGAATTATTACAAAAGATAAAGAGCTATTAAATAAAGTTATTTTTCACAAAAAAAATATTATTATTAAAGCATTTCAACTAACTTCAATTCTTAAATCGTTTATAAAAACATTAATTATTGAAATTGATACATTTATAAAAATGAATCATGAATTATTGAAAAATTATACTTTAAATATAATTGGGAGAATAGAAAAAATAGTTGAAATCGAAGAATATTGCCAGAGTGTTTTATCAAATAAAAAAATATTTATAAACAAAAGACCTATAAATTATTTGTTATTAGAATATACTAACAGATCGATTTTTGGTTTATTAAAAATGATTGATAACATAAAAAAAATAACAAATGTTAATGCTTTAATTACTGATGTAAAATCTGAAACAGTCCCACAAAAAGGATGATTGAAATCAATGAATAAAAAAAATAACATGTTGTTATTATCTAAATAAAAAAATACGGAGAAATTATGATTAATACTAAGTTTAAAAGCAACCCTATAATCGATATAAGGGTTTTAGGGGTAGGTGGATGTGGAAATAACTCTGTCGCAAAAATGATCAACACTGATTTTAAAGGTGTCAAATTTATTTTTGCAAATACCGATAAACAAGCATTAGACATAATCGGCTCTGAAAACAATATATATTTAGGTAGTGAAATCAATGAAGGAATGGGAGCGGGAGCTAATCCTGAAATAGGGAGAAGTACTGCGATCTCTTCAGAAGAACAAATTAGAAATAAGATTCTTGGTGCTAAATTATTAATAATTACCGCAGGAATGGGTGGTGGAACCGGAACCGGCGCATCTCCAGTAATTGCTCGAATCGCAAGAGAAATGGGAATACTAACAATTGCAATTGTAACTACACCATTTTCTTTTGAAGGAAGAAAACGTAATACTAATTCACAAAGTGGTATTCAAGAACTTAAAGAAATTGTAGATTCATTAATAATTGTTTCTAATAATAAACTATTAGAAAATTACTCAGATATATCTTTCGAAGACTCGTTTTCTATGGCGGATAAAATCTTAAAAAATACAATCCAAATATTGACTGACATTATTTTAAAACCATCATACATTAATCTTGATTTTGCAGATGTGTGTTCAGTTATTAAAAATAAAAAAAATGCATATATATGACAAGGGAAAGCTAGCGGAAAAGATAAGGCTGAAAAAGCTGTAATGAAAGCAGTTAATTCTAACATATTAGAAAACCAACTTAATGACGAAGCAACAGATGCAATAGTTAATATAACTGGCGGAAGTGATGTTTCACTAA
The DNA here is from genome assembly GCA_947039385.1 of uncultured Mycoplasma sp. GTDB lineage: Bacteria > Bacillota_I > Bacilli_A > Mycoplasmatales > Metamycoplasmataceae > UBA710. The sequence continues at coordinate 24,763 of CAMQYR010000007.1, read as the reverse complement.
AGGAAGCAAATTTCATTATGACAAAAATAAAAGAACAAACAAATGAAAATATCAATATTATTTTTGGAATTAGAAGAGATGAAAACTTAAAAAATGAAATTCATGTTTCGGTTGTTGCTACATCAGGAAAAAGAGAAGTTAAAAACTTGAATTTTAATGATAACCAATCACCGAATTTTTTCAATCAAAACAATATGCCACAAAAATCAAACAATCAAATATTCAGCCACAAAACTATATCCAAGAAATCAACATATGAAGACAACTCATTCGATGTAATTGAAGACGAGGATGATGAAATACCTTTCTTTTTAAAATAATAATTTATTTAATCGATGTTTCGAAGATTAAATAAGTTTATATATAAAAAAATATTTCAAATAAATATTATCAAAATAACTCTCACAAAGAGTTATTTTTTTTCTTTTTGATTAAATAAACTATAATTAAATAATATTAAAGTTTAAATGAGGAATATGAAAGAAAATTGGGTTAAAAATTCATTAGGATATGAATCAGGAATTAGCATATACCAAGATAAAACTATGTTTAACTATTCTGTTGACACTATTCTTCTTGGTAATTTTGCTATGATAAATAGGAGAACTAAAAACGTTTTGGAAATAGGAACAAACAATGCAGCACTAAGTATTTTTCTTTCTGAAAGAAGTTCAAAAATAAAAATTGATGCACTAGAGATTCAAGAAAAAGCAATAGCACTTGCTGATGTTAATATTAAACTAAACAACAAAGAAAAACAAATTTCTTTAATTCATGAAGATTTTAATATTTTTTCAAAACAACATGCAAAAAAGCAAGGCATAAAATATGACCTAATAATTTGCAATCCCCCATTTTTTAAAACTGATTCGAAACTTAAAAAAAATATATCTACTGAAATTTTAATTGCAACTCATGAATTTAAACTTACTCTTGATCAAATATTTGAAGGTAGTTCAAAAATAATAGAACAAAAAGGATATATTTCACTTGTTATTCCACCAGAGAGACTTGTAGATATTTTTAGTTCTATGAGAAAGTATAACTTTGAACCTAAGAGGGTTAAAATGGTGTTGCCAAGAGAGAATCAAAAACCAAACCTTGTACTAGTTGAAGCCAGATTTCAGGCAGGTTGAGGGACAATATTTGAAGAAAATATTTACCTACATCCTGAAAACAAAAATATTCACAAATATACAGACAAAGTCTTTGAAATTTACAAACCAATTAAAATAAAGGAAAACTAATGAATAATAAGAAAACTTGCTATATAACAACCCCCATTTACTATCCGTCTGGAAATTTACATCTTGGACATTTATATTCAACAACAGTTGCATGAGTGTTAAAAAATTACAAAATTAAAATGGGTTATGATGTTATGTTTTCAACAGGTTCTGATGAGCATGGTCAAAAAATAGAAAAGAAAGCGAATGAATTAAAAATAGCTCCACAAAAATATGTAGATATGCAATCTAATGTTTTTGTTTTGTTTTGAAAACAATCAAAAATTGATTATGATATTTTTACTAGAACAACAAATATTAAACATAAAGAATCGGTAGAAAAAATTTTTAATTTTATGTTAGATAAAGGTTTAATTTATAAAGGTCACTATAATGGACTTTATTCAGTAAATGATGAAGAATTTGTTTCTAAAAAAGATGCAATTGAAAAAGAAGACAAATTTTATCACCCAACCAGTAATCACTTACTAGAATTAATTAAAGAAGAATCATATTTCTTTAAAATGAATTTATTCTCTAATTGATTAGTTGATTATATTAAAAATAATCCAAATTTTATAATTCCAAAAAAAGTATGAAATGAACTTAAGAAAAATTTCATTGACAAAAATATTGAAGATTTATCAATAACTAGAATTTCATTTGAGTGAGGTATTAAGATTACTAATGATCCAAAGCATGTTATTTATGTTTGATTAGATGCGCTTTTTAGTTATTTGACTGCATTAAATTGATCTATTGACAGAGAATCTAAAAATTATTTAAAATATTGAAAAAATGGGAATGAAATTATTCATATTGTTGGAAAAGAAATAACTCGTTTTCATTGTATATATTGACCTATATTTTTAAAGGCTTTAGATATTCGAATGCCAACAACAATTTTATCACATGGATGGTTAATTACTCCTAGTGGCAAAATGTCAAAATCAAAAGGTAATGTAATTAATCCAATTGACTTAATTAAAAAATATGATATTGAAGTAATTAAATATTTTTTAATTTCCCAAATTAGTATTTTTAATGATGGAATTTTTGATGAAAATAATTTAGTAAACACATATAATTCTGATTTAGCAAATACAATAGGTAATTTAGTTTCAAGAGTTGTTGCTATGATTCATCAATCTTTTACAGTACCAGTGAAATATACTAACAAAAATGAAGAAGTGGATCAAATAATTCAAGATAACATATTAAATACTTTTGTTGAATATAAAACATATTTGACTGCTTTTCAAATTGATAAGGCTATGAATTGCACATTAACTCTTGCTAAGGAATTAAACAAATATATTGATATAACAACACCTTGACTTTTAAAAACAGAGTTGATTAGATTAGAAAAAGTTTTAAATATGCTTTTAAATGGTATATATGCAGTTATTTCAATGCTTGATGTTGTTATGCCAAATAACTCCAAAAAAATAATTGAAATCTTAAATCTTAAATCTCTAGACTTTGATTTAATAGGTAACTTTAATAAATTTGACTCAATAATTGTTAATAGCAACACAATTATTTTTAATAGAATAAAACTTTAATTTTTTCAATCATATATAATTTATTATTATGAATAAAATTAAAGTTTTAAAAATGGTTTTGATGACCACCTTGTTAACTGCATCTGTTGTTGCAGTTGGTGCTATCGCTTGATTTATTCCAACAATTATGAAACATGGAAATAATACTCCTAAAGATGACTCGAAAAATAGCGAATTTGTTACTTTAAATAAATCAGAAAACACACCAGTTAAATTAATAGAAAATGAAACAAATGGAAAATATTTTTTTGGAATGGAGGGGCTTAAAAAATTAAATGAAAAAATAAAATATGATTTACAATTTGGGCCCGAAATAGAGCAATTAAAATCAATAAGAATCAACAATAATTCTATTCTTAATGAAGGTGTTCTTGGTCAATATAGTCCAGCCACTAATGAAATTGAAATATCTATTAAACATTTGGTTCCATACTATAATGATTTGCCAATCGAACAAAAGATTAATTTAATCTTTCCGACTATTTTTCATGAGTATGGACACCATTTTGCTAATACATTTATAACAAGCATTGCAAAAAATGATCCAAACAATAACAAGAGTAAAATTAACAAAAATATTCCAACAAAATTTTTACAAGCTTTTGAAAAAAGTTTACATTATTCTGCCGACGCCAACATTGGAAAAAATCAAAATAAAGAGTATGTTTCAAGTTTTAAAAATGCTAAAACATTATATGAAGAATCAAATAATAATGGTTATTTAGGTTTAGATGATAAAAATTTTGAAATACAAGTTCCATTTTGAACCTATCATGACGTCTTATCTCTAGAATTTCGAATTACATCAAATAAATACTCTTATATTTTTTCAATCGATGAACTGCTAACAAGAAAATTACAACAAATTACATTTATAGACAAAATTAATGAACATTCATTTGGTAATGAAACCATTCAATTTACAGGTAATATGATTAAAAATCAATTCTACTTATCCACAATGGCAGAAGATATATCAAGAAATGTACCAATAACTAACACAAGTAAAAATACATATGAAGTTGGTAATGACTTAATTTTGGAAGATTATCCATATGGTGGTGATTATAAAGGTACAAATAGAACAATAACTCTTCCTTCAACAGTAGATAAGCTATGAAAAGCATATTATGACATAAGTGGAAGTGACTATGGTATTTCACAAATATATTTAAAAAATATAATGAAGAATAATAATGATTCAGAAATAGAACCAAAATATCAATTAAAAAAAGAAAATTTTGAAGAAATTAAATTTACAGGTTTTTTAGAAGGAAAACAAAATAAAGCGCTGATTTTGCCTACTAAAAATAATGGGGAGAAAAAAATTTTATTTGTAAAAAACAAATATGAATATCATAAAATTAATGCAAAAAAAGAAATTTTGGATAAAACATGAACATTAAATAAGAATAATGACAAAATAGGATATACAACCGAGTATGAATCAATCAAAGATATTGACACCACCAAGCCTATAAAAGTCTGAACTGATGAAAATAATAATGATAAAATAGAACCCAATGAAAGAAAATCTCTAACTATTTCAAGCGAAAGACCTACATCTACTTTTAGAGAATCGCTACAAAGTCTTTATCCTAATGAACCTTATTATCAAATTGTCATGAAGGGAAATGATGCTTTCTTGCAAAAATATAACATTAATAAATCACCTTTAACTTTAAATTCTAAGTCTGAAATTATTGGTGTTTTTATTTACGTCACTCCACCTGTTGATACTATAATGTTTTATAGTAATTATAATGAAAGAAAATACTAGATAATATGAATATAAAATTTCTTCGTTAATATTGACTTGCAAAACTAATTTATTTTCATTAAATAGACACACTATATTGTCAATAAATATATAATAGTAATTCAAAATTTCTTTAAAAGGGAACAATAAAAATGAGAGTATATAATTTATAATGATAATTGGAGAGAATATTATTGAATTAACAATTCCTAAAATATTAACCTCATTATTTATGTAAATACTTATCATTATTGAGGAAAAATATGCTACCAAAATTACAATAGGACCTTTTTTTTTATTTATATCAACAACAAATAAAATAGAAAAAGTAATAATGAACGTAAAGATAAAGGAAAGCGAAAAAACTACAAATGGGTTTATTATAAATATTAATAGCATAATAAAAGTTAAAATATTTATTTTACTAAATTTAGTATGCCAAAAAAATTTATTAACTTGAAAAATAATTAAAAATAAAAATGCCCTAATACTTGATAGCGGAAAATTTAATACATATAAATACAAAAAAATTGTAAAAAAACTAGCTATATATGAAAATAGACTATTTATCCTTATTTTCTTTCCAATTCAAACTAAAATAGCCATTAATAAATTTATATGAAATCCTGAAATAACAAATAAATGTAAAATTGAAATTGTTTTTATTCTCTCATAAAGTTCTTTATTTAAGTCATTCTTTTTCCCAATTAATATTAGCGATATATATTTTACATATAAATTTGGGCCTTGAGATAAATAATTTGTAATCTTAGAGCGTATTGAAGTTTTTTTATTAAGTTTTAATATATCAGCTTTGTTTGCTATGTACTTTATTCCCAATGATTTCAAATAATAACTATATTTTTCTTTTTTGTGTATTATGTTTTCTAGGTTAATGGTTTTAACATTAATTAAATCATCAAGATCAAAATATGCCTTTGTTTTTAATAATATCTTTGTATTCTTATGCTTTATTACATACCCAGGTGATATCACTGCAACTATCTTGTAATTACCATTCAATTCTGTTATTTTAGTTCTGTTATAAGTAGTGGAGAAAATAAAAAATAAAAATGGCATCACAATAATCATTGATATAAATACTTTTCATGAAATAGTTATAATTAATAAAAATAATATTGCTATGGCAACAAGTAATTTTATATCCCTTGTTTCAAAATATACAAATGTTAGAATTATATTAACAGCAAAAAGAAAAAACACTATAAAAGTTCAATATTTTCTTTTAAAAAAAGAAGTGTTTTTTCTCCAATTCCTGGTAATTTGTCAATATCTTTTCATGTAGTCATTCCTCTATTTTCTTTTTTATATTTTATTAATACTTTTGCAATGGTTTCTTTAATTCCAATTGCTTTTAATTGATTCACAGTTTCTATATCAGAATATTTTAATTTAGGTTTTAATCCAATTTTATATGGAACTATAATTTCAAATGATTCTGTTTGTTTAACATTCAAGCCAAGCAAATAAATATCAGCAGAAACTTTAATTTTAGCTTTAAAAATAATTTCTCTAATTGTTTGATCCTTTTCAAAAATATAATCTCCAGGGTTTTCAACTGCGCCAGTTATTGTTGCTATAAGTTCATTTTTTATTTGTTTTGGTTCGTTTGAAGTTAGTGAGTTTGATTTAATGAAATAAATAATTCCTGCAGAGGCACCACTTAATAAAATTGATAGCATTAATGATTTGAAAAGTTTTTTCATTATTACCTCATAGATATATGTAATTTTTAATTATTTATATATTAAAAAAAATAAATATAATAAAAAATAGGAAAAATCAATAGATTAAATCACCTTATTTCTTAAAATTTAACAATTCATTATTCAAACCACAAACTAATATCACAAATATAAATATTAAGCATAGTAACCAATATCTAAACCTTTTAATATGAGGAGTAATAAAAAATGTTATTAATACTGACATTAATTTCAATACTCATCTTTTTTAATATAGTAATCTTTTTCGAAAAAGTGTTATTATTAATATGCATTGGTTAATTGCTGTATGTGTAAATCATATAGAGGAAAGTCCGCGCTATCACTATCTGAGATGATAGTAGTGTTCATGTTAGGTCTAATAAACCTAAGCCTAGACGACAAGTGCCACAGAGACGAGTCTATTAAGTTAGAGTGAAACGCGGTAAACTCCATGAGATAGAAACCCAAATTTCGGTAGGGGAACTTATATTAGAGAATTTCAATCAAGTATAAGATGGAAACATAGATAAATAATTAACATCTCTTTTATAAAAGAGAACAGAACGCGGCTTATAAATGCAACCATACTTTGTATGGTTTTTTATTAGTTTTTATCAAATATTCAATATTACTGGTTTATATTCAAATTTTCTTATATAATTTTAATATATTTATGTATTTTAAAAATGGAGGTTTATTTTATGCAAGGTTGATTAATGTGACTTGTCATGGGTTTATTGCTTGGAGCAATGATTGCATTTTTAGTTTTTAGTTTTTTTCGTGACAAGAAAAAAAACAAAGTAGTTATTTATAAAAGAATACAACTTAAAAATATAACAGAAAAAACTTCGAAAGATATATCTTTAAGAATTAATAGCATTGTGCAAGTCAATAATTATAATGTTGAAAATTTTGTTCCTTCAATCGGTGTACTAACAATGAAAGAAATAAATACTGTTTCAAAAAATTTATTAAAAGAAATTTATAAATCAAATTTATTTAAAAAAATTTATTTAGCTGATGATTATGATCCTAAATTTGCCGCTAGTTTAAAAAAATTAATTGATGTTAAATCAAATCATTGAACTAAAAAATGTCAAACAGAAATTCAATATTTTTTAATGCTTGAAGAAGACTTAAAAACTGATGAAAACTACAATGAAATTAAATCAAACATTCTTAATAAAGTGATTGCTAAATTTAATAAAGAAGAAAGTGGCGTTGCAGATCTTAATGATATTGATGCAGAAATAAATGGTGTAGATGATATAGAAATTGAGAAGATTAATGAATTTACCAAATAAATTAACAATATTAAGAATTATTTTTGTTATTCCTTTCATTTCTTTTTTATCCATTTTTTTGATAAAAGGATCAAATAACTTTGAACATTTTGAAAACTTTAAGAATTTAACTTATAAGTCTCCTGAAATAATGTGATTTTATTTGTCTGGTATTGTATTTTTTTTAGCTATGATAACAGATTGGTTTGATGGATTTTTAGCGAGAAAAAATAATCAAGTGACATCTTTCGGAAAGTTATTTGATCCAATAGCAGACAAAATCATTACAACAACAGCATTATTATTTTTAATGTTATTTAATTATTCATATATTTGACTTATTTTAATATTTATATTAAGAGATATTGTTGTAGATGGGTCTAGAAATCTTGCGGCAGTTAAACAAATAAAAATAGAAGCTTCTATTTATGGAAAACTTAAAACAGTTTTTCAGTCAATCGCAATAATGATTTTGTTTTTTATATCACCCATAATTTCGGATAAAAATTGGTGAGAAACTTTATTATTAAATATACCCCTAATAATTGCGGCTATTTTGAGTATTATTTCAGGAATTTTATATTTTAAAAAAATAATACCTTACCTAAATGTAAAATAAATTATTCATCTTTTTTTGGTTTTGTTTGATTAAATTTAGAAACAAAGATTTTTTTTGGTTTAATGTCTTTAAATAACTTATCATAAATTTCAATATAGTTTTTAACAACTATAAATTCTATGTCAGTAGTAACTTCAATAGGTAAATCAGCTAAATTCCTCTTATTCCCCATTGGTATAAATATTGTTTTCAATCCATGTCTTAAGGCAGCTAATGATTTTTCTTTTAAACCACCTATAGGTAACACTTTGCCTCTTAATGTTATTTCGCCTGTCATTCCAACTAAATGTGAAACAGGTCTACCTGAAAGGGCTGAAATTATAGATGTTGTGAATGTCACACCTGCTGATGGTCCATCTTTAGGAACAGCACCCTCAGGAACATGTATATGAATTGTACTTTCTTCAAAATTAAAATCTATTTTAAATAATTTAAGATTTGACTTAATATAAGCAAGAGCTATTTGTGCCGATTCTTGCATGACATCTTTAAGTTGGCCGGTTAATTTCAATTCACCCTTACCAGGAAATGTTGTTACTTCTATAGGCAATGTAGTTCCACCATAAGCTGTATAAGCCAAGCCATTAACCGAACCAATTTGACCTTCTTTATCAGCGTCATCTTCGGTATATTTAATTACTCCTAAGAATTTTTTTATTGTATCATCATCAACGACAAACTCTTTTTTAATTTTATTTTCGACAATACCTAAAGCTGTTTTTCTTGCTATTTTATCTAAAACTCTTGTTAAATCTCTAACACCAGCTTCCATTGTATAATGTTTAACAATATGCTCCAATTGAGCATCTGTTATTTGGAATTGTTCAGGTTTTAGAGCATTTTGTTTTACAACCTTACCTATTAAATATTTTCTAGCAATATTAACTTTTTCATTTATAGTGTAAGAATGAAGTTCTATAATTTCGACTCTATCTAAAAGAGGCACTGGAATATTTTCATAATAGTTTGCAGTAGCAATAAACATAACTTTTGAGAGATCATATTCTATTTCTAAATAATGATCTTGAAAGTTGGCGTTTTGTTCTGGATCCAGAACCTCAAGCATTGCTGATGAAGGATCGCCTTTATAGTCTGATGACATTTTATCAATTTCATCTAATAAAATAACAGGATTCGAAACGCCAGCTTTTTTAATTGCTTGAATAATTTTACCAGGCATAGCTCCTACATATGTTCTTCTGTGACCTCTTATTTCTGATTCATCTTTAATTCCACCTAGTGAAATTTTGATAAATTTTCTATCAAGAGATTCGGCAATTGCTTTAGCTAAAGATGTTTTACCAGTACCGGGTGGACCTAATAAAGTAATAATTGGTGCTGAATTTTGAACCGTTGTTTTATTATAACCATTTTCTTTTTGGAATATAGATTCATTTATTTCTATGTTTCTATCTCCTGAAAAATTATGAGATTTTTTCTTTGGAGGATTTTGCTCCTTGTTATTTATGATAACTGCTAAAAATTCTATAATTCTTTCTTTAACATCTTTTAATCCAAAATGATGCTCTTCCAATATTTTTTTTGCTTTTATTATATCTAATGATTCAATAGTTGTTTTTTTTCATGGAAGCATTGTTAAAAGATCAATATAAGTTCTACTTATATTTGCTTCAGGAGAGGAAGTCATCATATTTTTAAGTCTAGACTTTTCTTTTTTTATTGAAAAAAGAACTTCATTAGGATATATTTGTTTGTTTTCATCTGAATTTAGAATTTCCTCTAGTTTTTCCTCAGTATCATCATCGCCCAATTTATTTTTAATAACTTTCATTCTTTCACGTAACAAAAATTCTTTTTGTTGTATATCTAAGTTTTTTTTGATATCTTTATCAAGAGAAACATCCAAATCTAGCATATTTTTATAAGCTACTAAAGATGTAAATAAGTACTTATATTGCTCAATGATATCTTTTGCTGCAAATATTTTATACTTGTCTTCAAATGGAAAATCAAATACAGATGCTATACTATTCACAAAGTTTTTTTCATTCATTGAACTTTTTATAATTGAAAGATTTTTTGAAGGGAACATATTGTCGCCTTTTGAAATTGCAGTTATAACAGTATCCACTTTGTCAATATAAACTTCTAATTCTTGGTCATTAACATTTTTACTAATTCTATCAACAACAAATTCTCCTGAAAAAAAATCTAACTTCTCTTCATTATTACTATCAAGAGAAGTTATTGATTTTATTCTAACTCTTTTTTCACAAATTAAATTAAGCTTTAAATGACCACCAGTAATAGGTTCTGTGTTGGTTATTTTACATTGAATTCCATATTCATAAAGATCAGAAATATTACTTACTGTTGCATCATCAATTTTTTTTTGCGAAATGATAACAATTTTATTATCAAATAAATGTTTTGCGGTGTTTATTGAATTTATTGATTTTTTTCTTCCAACTTCAATTGTGATAAGAGAAGTTTCAAAACCAATAATCTCTCTTGATGGTATAAAAGGTAAATTCATATAATACATTCTCCTTATTTTTTAAATAAATATCATTAATGTTATAATTAACTATATAATTATAAACAAAAAAAATATAAATATCGAATTTAAAATTAATAATGTTGATGTATATTATTAAAATTTAATATATTTTGTAATTTTTGAAATTATTATAGAATATAGTGTTAATGTAAATATATTAAAACATCCATACACCAATATAATTCCTACTCAGTAATTTTGAAATATAAAAATTAATTTTAATTCATCACTCAAAGTATATTGTTTCATCAATGTAGTGAAATTATTTGAATAATATCCATTAGAAATGACATTAAGAAAAATGGGGGTAAATATCATTCCATTCAATAGAATAAGACACACCGTTGTAATTACACTTGAAATCAAAAGCGATGTTATAAGTGTTTTATTTTTTAATATTTTATTAGTTGCAAATGTGATAGATATATAAATAATTGTTGTGATAATGTAAATTGTCTTACCGAGAACGAACAGTTCTATAAAACCTATATTTGTTCCTGGCAAAATGGGATGTATAATAAAATTGCCAATCAAAACCAACACTCCATATCTCCAACCACAAATTGAAAATGTAAAAAATATGAATATCATTCCCATATCAATTCTTAAAAATGATGAACCAAGTATAAAAGGGAAAATATTTGAAATCAATGAACCAACCAAAGATAAAGATAACATCATTGATGAAAAAACTAAATAAAAAAAAGTTGATTTGTTTTCCAAAAGTAATGTTTTTATTTTCTTTTTTTTCATACTTTTATTAACCAATCGCAATATCTTCTTCAATATAATCAATTGTATATTGTTTATTTTTACGATTATGTCAAACAAGAATTGTAGAAGAAACTCCAAGTTGACCTATAAACATTACTAAAATTAAAAATATTTTTGAAATAGAGTTTAAGTATGGAGTTAATCCTGTGGATAAACCTGTAGTTCCGAATGCAGAAGATACTTCAAAAAATATATCAATATATTTAAAATTTTGTGTTGTTCCACTTCAATCTAATGAAGATGTACAAATAAATGATGATAAAGAAACGATTAAAATAGATATAAAAAGAACTATTCCTGCTGTGTATGTTGTTTCTCTTGGTATTTTTCTATTAAAAACCCTAACATTTGGAACACCCCTTATTTTTGATCAAATAGATAATACTAACAATGCTATTGTTGTTGTTCTAATTCCTCCAGCTGTTGAAGATGGAGCAGAACCTATAAACATCATAATTGAATAAACAATAATTGTGGGCTGTGATAATTCGTTTAAATTTATTGTGCTAAATCCTGCATTACGTGTTGAAAATGTATTAAAAAAAATAGCCATAACTTTTGAACCTGTATCTCTAGAAGTTTGCCAAAATGGGGTAATCTGACTGTGCAAACTACTATTGCTAGATGTTTCAAATGAAAATGCAAAAATTAAACCTATTAATGATATAACACAATATGAAATTGTACTTATTTTAGAAAATAATGAAAATGAATATTTTCCAGGTCTTCTTTTGATTTTATGTGCCACTCAAGAATAAGTATCAAATAAAACCGGATAACCAATACCACCAACAATAAACAAAATCATAAATATTATTTGAACTAGATATACAGAATAATATGGTGCTAGTGAATCGTGACCTATAATATCGAATCCCGCATTATTAATCGCGCTTATTGAATGAAAAATAGCAAACCTTATTGATAAACCTAAATTACCGGCTGGATTATTATCAAGTTTTATTGACTCAGTAATAGGTTTTTGAAAATAGAAAATGAATGAAAGAATGAAAGAAGACAAAATAATTAATATAAAAATTATTGACACAGAAATAGTAATTGTTTTTTTTGAAAGTCCCGCATCTTTTGATGACCTCTCCTTTTCTAAAATATTATTTGTTGATAATTTAAGCTTTCGCCCTAATATAAAATTTACTACATATACTTTAACAGCAAAAATCCCGATTCCTCCAAGTAAAATTAAAATAGCAATTATTGCTTGCCCAAACATAGACCAAGTTTCTGATGTTGTTTTTGTCACTAATCCAGTATCGCTGAATGCACTAGCTGCTGTGAAAAGAATATCGATGTAATTTATAGTAACACCATCTTTATGTGCATAACTTGATAAAAGCATTAAGGAACTTGACAATATAACAATAAAATAAGTAATAAAAATTATTTTAATATTTGATAAATTAAATAAAAATTTTTTAAAATTTTTGAATTTCTTGTGTCAATTGAATTTTTTATTATCTATATTTTTCATATTTGATATTATACTAATAAAATAATGTAAAATTAAATTTAAGTTTGATATGAGGTTTTATGGCAAAAAAAGATATATGTGTTATTGGTGTGGGACGTTTTGGTATTGCTGTTGTAACAAAATTAATAGAATTAGAACAAAATATTTTGGCTATTGACAAGGATGAATTAAACTTACTTAAATTGAAGGATAAAGATGTTAGTTCAATTATATTAGATGCCGCTGACTTAAATGCACTTATTGCTGCAGGTGTGGAAGAAATTGACACAGTTATTGTTGGTGTTGGAGATAATATAGAAATAATTGCTGCATTATTAGAATTAAAAATAAAACACATTATTGCTCGAGCTAAAACATATAGACACGCAAGGGTTTTGAGACAAATAGGGGTTGATGTTATTATTAGACCAGAGGAGGAATCAGGAACAAGAACAGCTTTAATTGCAACTAATGCTAATTTTATTAATTTTTCACACTCACTTAAAGAAATTGGTGATGGTTTTGTTATTGGATCTACAACTGTTAAAAATCAAAAATATATTGGAATTTCCTTATGAGATCTATCACTAAACAAAAAAGGCATTAGTATTGTTCTTGTAAAAAATAAAGGTACAAGCATTCTTCCTGATGGTATTTTGAAATTAGAACAAGACTCTATAGTTACAATTGTTGGTAAAGTTGAAAATGTTACAAAATTTATTGGTCTACTTAATAAAGATTCTGATGTGAAAGTTAAACCGCAATTATTTGCTACTAAAAATTTTAAAACAGAATAAGTCTCTTATTTTCTCTATATTCCCTACCTTCTTTTGCTATCTTTTTACCATCTATAATTACAGCATCACAACTAAAACCAATATTGATTTTTAAGATTGATTCTCCAACACCATATGAATCAACTGGTGCATTATTTTTTTCAAAATCCGCAATTTTTTCAGAATTAAAACTAGATGAAACAATTATTTTAACATGTTTCCCATTATTAGTATCAAGTGATTTTCTTAATCTTTTTATTAATTCAACATTAACTCCATACTGTGGCGATTCACCTAAAAACATTTTGTCTACCATATTTTTTGATGTGTCAACTCTAACTCCAACCAATTTATTACCTAATTCTTTTAAAATTAATAAAGATTCTTTTATTACATCGTTATTAAAATCAACAAGTGCTATAAATTCTTTTTGCTCAGGGAATGTTGCCACATAAGCTTTCATCGCTTCAACGGTGTTGCCTTCAAAATGTTGAATTAATATATGGGGGATTGAACCAAAAATAACTTCTTCTACTCCTTGCGAACCAACAAAAGTGGAATGATCCATAATTCCAGCATCTTCTACTGCTTTACCGTCCACTTTCTGATTGTTGTAATGATCACCACGATCACCCATATATATAATTTTTTTACCATTAGCTGCTGTCACACATTTGTAAGCGTTTGTTGCTATCGATGTTGAACGTGCAAGTATACCATCAATAACACCTTCAAATATACCAAAATATTCATATTTACCAGTCAGTTGTAAAACAGGTTCCAAGTCATTTATGATTGTTTTATCTTTTAAATATTTGATTTCATATTTATTGGTGTCAGTATTTTCGCTGAGTAATTTCAAAACTTCAGTCATGCCTGATAGCATAACATTATTGTTTCTTTGAAAAAATTGCACAGTAACTATACTATTTGGTTTATACTTTTTTATAATTGCTTTAGTAGTAAAAAAGTATTTTGCAATAAAATTTTTTATTTCCAAAATAGCACCTCTTATTTTCACAAATATATTATAATATTTTACAACAAATATATGAATTTAGATATAATTTTAATTATGATAAGTAAATATTTTAATTCTTTTATACAATATTCAAAAAGACATTTTGAAGAAAATAAAAAAACAATTCTAATTAATATAGGAGTTTTTTTATCTTTAATTATTTCTTTAATATTAATTGATCAATTAACAAAAGAATTTTTATTTAAGGGCGGAATGAAAGAAGGAAAGCTTCAAGTAGATCCTAATGATAAAGTAATCGATTTCGGACTTTTTGGGATACGTTCAGTAGTAAATGAAGGAGTAACTTTTTTGAAAAATATTCCTACAACAATTCTCCATATTTTTAGTGTTTTTGTTTTTATCATTTGTATTATTTTAGCAATATATTCACATGACAAATTGTTAATTATCGCCATTGCATTCACATTTGCAGGAACTTTTGGGAATTTTTTGGATAGAGCTATGTTTAAAGGGTCGGTAAGGGATATTTTATACATTCCTTGATTACAAAGTTATCATTTTTTTAAGGGGGTTTTTAACTTTGCTGATATATGATTACTAACGGGTTCTATAATAGCTATTGTATATTTAATTCTATTAAGCTATAGACATTACAAATATAATAAAATTTAAACGTCCTCGTTTAATTCATTTATTCGGTTTTAGTTGTTTGGACATAAAACACATAACATTTCTTTTGAGTGTTCCAGATTTATGTCCTAGTCTACCATGTGCAATGTATTGCTTTTATTAGTTTCTTCTTATTCATATTTTAATAATTTTTAATCAAAATTGATTTATCTTTTAGATTATTATAGTGACAATGGAAAATATCATTATTGAATCACTTGTTTTTAAACAAATTATTAATTATAAAATTACCAAAATAAATAACCAATAAAAAAAAGACTTTTTATAAAGTCTTTTTTTCGTCTAAAATTTAACTACTAACAAAATGAAAGAATAACTATTTTATAATGAAAAATAATTATAAAATTAAAAAACTAATTGGAGAAAATACAATTATATTCGGTTACATGAACAAGATTAATAACATAAATAATGAAATAATATGTTTATATCTAGGACATACGTTTAAATTTTCAAGTAAAACCATTATAAAGATGTTTTATAAAACACAAATTGCCAAGCAAATCATTTTACAAAGAGGCAAACATTTATATTTCTTAATTAGACACCATCGCCTAAAATTAGTTACATTAAGATCATATAAAGAAAAAAAACTTTAAGTCATTTTAGAAGTCATGCGGTTGAAGGATTAAAAAGTTATCAATTCTAATAGATCACAAATCTAAAAGATTAGTTGCAACTTTTATATGAGGAAAAAGATTCTCAATAATTTTTAGAAGCAACAAAATTAAATATTATAAAACAAAGAACTTTCTTTAAAATCAATCACTTCAGATAATGGAACTCAAATGCTAAATTGATATTGTACAAATGCATATTCCATCTTGGCAAAAAGGATCAATAGAACAAAAGCGCAAGCAATTTAGAAAATTCTTTCCTAAAAGATATTCATTCAAAAGATATTCATTCAATAACCTAAGCCAAGATAAACTTGATTTAATTAACAGTGAAACTTACTATCAAAATGGAAAGCATGTTAAACTAAATAAAGCGGTTTATTTAGATGAATTAGAATTTATTTTATAATAAGATTAGTTGCAAACATAAGAACTAACACAACTATAATTACAACTACAAAGAAAATTGATAAACAAATTAAAGTATATAATAAATTTCTCTTTTTCTTTATAGCTAACTCTCTTGGTGAAAGCACTATGCTTTGTTTTTTCATTTTTTTATTTTCAGCTTCTTTAGCTAAAGGAAGAGTTTGAATATTATTATTTGTAGTTATAGGATTAAGTTGTTGTTCCTCAACTTGATACTTTTGTTGAGAAAAGTTATTATTTGTATTTATAGGATTAAGTTGTTGTTCCTCAACTTGTGACTTTTGTTGAGAAAAGTTATTATTTGTATTTATAGGATTAAGTTGTTGTTCCTCAACTTGTGACTTTTGTTGAGAAAAATTATTTTTTGCAGTCATTAATGAAGGTTGAATATTGGGGTTTGATTGTTGTTCATAAGAATTTTGTTGGAATTGTGGTTGTTGTTGAATATCATTAATAGTATTATTAAATTGGAATTCCGATGTTCTATCTTGTGGTGGTATCATCATTGCTGCTGTTGGAAAATTATACTGAGAGTAGTAATCATCACTAGAAATAGGAGCATTAATAATAGGATCTAAAATAATTGTTTTAGATTTAACTTGAGGAACATAAACATCTTTATACACAGTTTGAATAATAGGTTGAATAATAGGTTGAACAACTACTTCTCTTTGATTTTGATACATTGGGTTATATGCTTGAATTGAATTTTGCATAGAAGAATAAGGGTTAAAAATCATTGTTTTATCACCTAATGGATTTGCATTAATGTTTAAAGTTTGATTTGGTACTGCTGTAAATTCAACAGTTCCAAATTGTGGTTGTGGTGGATATTGTCAATCATTTTGAATTGGTTGATTAAACATATAGTTCTTAGTTTTCATATTATTTAATTCACTCCCTAGTTCTAAATTTCTATTTACTTTATAAAAATTATTATTATTATAATACATTTTATCACTATTATTGAAATAATTTGGGAAAATATTATTTAATTCATTTTCATTAATGGGTTGCATTTTCATTGAATTATTTTCAAAATCATTTTGAAAATCAAAATCATTTTGATTTACTGAATAATAATGATTAGAAAATTGATCATTTTCTACAAAATTATTGGAATTGTGAAAATCATATTGCTCATTGTTATCCAAAGAATCATTAAAAGATTTTGAAACATATCTACTATTAATATTTTCATTAGAATTTGGATTTAAATCTTGTGATGAAATCTTTTCATTTTGATTTGAATTATGAATTTCCTTAACATTTGAAGCAGTATTAAGTTCCACAACTTTTTCAGCAATAGGGTTTATTTCTTCCTTATGACTCAATTCATTAAATTCGGTTTCTGATTCAACTAAAACTTCTTCGGGTTTTGATTCAACTAAAACTTCTTCGGGTTTTGATTCAACTAAAGCCTCTTCCTTTTCAGTAGGTTCAACTAAAACTTCTGATGGAGAGTTTTTTATTTTGTCTCTAAGCAATTCTGATGAATAAAATGACACATTATTAAATATTTTTTTATTTTCTGATAAATCAATATTTTGAGAATCATAAATACTCATAACTTCTTCTGCTATATCTTGGTCAAATATTAAATATGAATTTCTATTATGATAAAGTCTATCAACACCCTTGGCAACTAATAAATCTTTTCCTGTGATTGAATCTATTTGTAGTAAAAAAAATAAATTCTTTTTTAATTCTCTTTCGGATTTTGGGCTAGCAGATGAAGAAGCACCAATCGTATGGGTTAATCAATCACCTTTCATTGAAGATTTAATATATCCATCAAAAGAATCTTTTATATTTTTTGATGAAGTTTTTTTAACACTTGTTTTTTGGAATCAAATAATTCCAATATTATTTAGTGAAAGATAATAATTCAAACAATCCTCTCTTGTTTTAAAACAAGCAAGAGCTTTGCTGCCGGCTTGTTTTAATTTTCAAGAAAAAGGTGAATTATTCTTGTTATATAAGCAATAAAATTTTTTCATTATAACCAACTTTTCCCTTTACAATTACAATTATTCTAAATAAAACACTTTTTTAACATTATACTGTATATTATGTTTGTTTAAAAATAAAATTACTAAAATAAACACTAATAAAAAAGTCTCTTTTTCACCTAAAATTTAATTGCTAAGAAAATGAAAGAATAATATATTATAATGAAAAATAATATAAAATTGAAGAAAAAAACAATAAACTAAGCAATGAGCTAGTCAAAGGCCAGATAAAAGTCCCCAAGAAGCTAATGAAAGATTGGCTCTAGGTTTTCAAAGTAGATACCGTTGAAGGATTAAAAAGCGATCAATTCAATATTGCAACTTTATTTTAGGTAAAAGATTATCAATCGTTTTTAAAAGCAACAAAATTAAATATTGTCAGACCAAGAACTTCTTTAAAATCAATCATTTATGATAATGGAACTGAAAATGATCAGTTAAATCAAATTAGTAATAATTGATATTGTACAGATGCATATTCATCTTGCTAATAAAAGAATCAACCGAACAAAAACATAAACTTAATTTAATAGTTTTAATTATTAATTGTGAAACTTACCATTAAAATGGAAAGTGTGTTGAAATGACTTAATTAATTCAAACAAAAGAATGTTTTTTTAAGCAAAACATTAGTTCTAAGCAATAATTAATTTACAAAAATTTAATATAATATCGAAATAATTAATTTCATTTTTCATTGTAATTTTTTTAGTAATTAAACAAGAAATAAGAAAAAGTAATTAAACAAGAAATAAGAAAAAATACAAGTTGCTTTAAAATCAATATTTTAATTGGTAACTTTATATTTAAAAAAATAATAAAACAAATATGTTGTTATGTTGTTTGGTTTTTTGCAATAATTTTATCAATTTTTTCTGTTGTTTTAAAACTTATTTTTGCAAAATAATAAAGAGATTTTCTTCCATAGATTTCAATTAATTTTATTGCAAATTTTTCAACAATTTCGTTTGTGCCTAGTGGGGTTTTCATTTCAATTTCTTCATCTTGTTCTTCCATCATTTTCAAAAAATGATATCTTGCTATAACAGAGGCAACTGCAACAGAAATGTGTTTAGATTCAGCTTTTTCCAATAACAAAACAGGTTTTAAAAATGATTCAGCACTTAACTTCCCTTCAACTAAAGTTGTATAATACTTATCAATACTAGATTCATTACTAAATTGGTCAATGATTATCATATCTGAGCTTACTTTTTTTGTTAACTCCAAACGATTTATACATTTTATATGCAAAAACATTTTTAATTCATTAGCATTCATATATTTATTTAGACTGTTATAACCTTTTTGTGTAAGATGGTTAACACTAAAAATAACAAGGTCTTTCAACATAGGGAATATTTCTAATATTTTTTTATCAGTCATTAATTTAGAGTCAGTTACTCCTAACTCTTTAATTTTATCAATGTTTATTGGTTCCACAAAAGCAGCACAAGCTACTAAGGGTGTTAAATAATCTCCAACACCAGTTTCATCCACACCAATTATTTTTTTATCCTCAAACATGCCTTCTTTATATTCTAAAAATATAATTGGTTTTACTTTATTTTTAACAACCTCTTTTGTTGTTTTGTGTTGTGTGTTTTTTTTCATTATTTTCCTTGCTTAATTAACTTATAAAGATAAACTCATTATATTTTATATGTTTTATACTATTTTTTTTCCAAATTATCTAAAAAATCAATAATATATTCTCCTACACCACCTTCTTTATTCGTAAAAGTAGAGACAAAATTTGCCGCTTCTTTGACTAACGGATCTGCATTGGCCATTGCTACAGAGTGTTCAGCCATTTTTAACATTGATATATCATTAAACCCATCACCAATAGCAATCGTATTTTCAACTTTGATATCATAAAATCTTAGTAAAAGTGAAACTACTTTTGCTTTTGAAATACCGAGTGCAGTTATGTCAAAAATTTCAGAATAATCTTCACCTTTTGTTCAATAATTAAATTCAGCTAAATCACCATATCTTCTATCTAAATATCTCTTCAATTCTTTTGCGCTATTTAATTCATTATCTTTACTATTCTTAAAATCCACATCTATGATTATTCCAATAGGTTTAAGCGGAATTTTATTTAAGTCAATGCCGCTTGAAAATTTTGGTAATTTATTGAATCCAAATATTTGTTCTAGCTCAAAATCTCTATTTTGTATTTGTACTCAACCAGGTCCCTCAATTGCAAAATTTTTGGTTATTTTTTTTAATTTTTCATCATTAATAATATAAAGCATTTCATTTAAATTTAAATATCTTATATAATCAATAAAAAATGGATCATAAGGATTATGTATATGTGCTCCATTAATATTTCCTATAATTGTATCTAACTCTAATTTTTCATAAATTTGTTTCGAAGAAACTCAAGGACGTCCAGTAATTATCGAAACTATATGCCCTTCTTCTTTTGCTCTTTTTATGCCTTTGATTGTTTTGGGGTGAATTTCATTAGTAATTGAATTAGATAAAATTGTTCCATCTAAATCTATTACAAATAAATATTTTTCTTTTTTAGACATATTGCTCCAATTTCTTATTCTATATTATAAGGAAAAAATAACCATATTAATAATTTTGTTTATATGAAATAAAATATTAATTAAAAAATATCTATAAATGAAATATATTAATATAATTAATATATGAAAACATATGATATCTTTATTGATTTCGAATGTATATGTGGAATGTTTGCGAGAAAATTAAACAAAACCTTTAAACAAATACCTCTATCTTATGCAATTGGATATAGAAATAAAAAAAATGAAATAAGCACAATATTCGAAATTTTTAATTTTAGAAAAAATATTGCAATGAATAATAATTTTGCGAATTGTATCTTAGAAGATTTTTCAAAAAGTTTAATAAATAATATAACAAAATTAATTAGAAAAACAAGTCCAGTGAAATTAGAAGAAATAAATTTTATTGGATGAAATCCATGTTTAGAAAATGAATTAATTTCAGCTATTTTTAAGAAACCACTTCCTGTAAACTCATTAATAGAAACTTATTTAGAAGAAAAAAAATTATCAATTAAAAGGGAAGTATCTCTTTCTAAAATTACATACAATGGGTATAAACAAAAAAAATATTTTATTGAATTTAGAAAAGAGATAGCTAAAGTTTTAAATCCTGAAATTATTAGCAAATTGAATTTAAATCGTGATGGAGCTATTGCATCATATTGTGGTTTTATTTTATATAATTTAATTAGAAAAACCAATAAAACAAAATACCATATTTATATGAGTGAAGATTTATTAATGAATGAATTAAAAGAATATGCATTAGATGACATAAATAGAATGTTTTATTTTTTAGATAACATAAAAGAGATAAAAGGTAAGTTGAGAAACATTAAGATTATTGATGACTTAAAAAGAGAAGCAAATTCAAACTCAAAATTATTGCTTTTGCTTCAAGGATATAATTCAAATTTAAAAATAAAAGACTTAACTAAAAAACTTGAAAATAAAAATGAAAAAATAAAAAATAAAATTGTTTTATTTGAATAATAAAATTACATACCAAACATTGATGGGTCAAACCGGCCGCCCTTCATACCTTTTGACATTCCACTCATTCTCTTTTTCATCAAATCAAATTCTGATACTAAATTATTATATTCTTGAGTGGTTCTACCAGATCCGGAAATAATTCTTTTTTTTCTAGAAGCATTTTTTAATAAACGCGGGTCTTTTCTTTCAGCTGACGTCATTGATGATATCATTATTTCAAATAATTTAATTTTACCTTCTGCTTTTTGAATTTTGTCTTCATCAATTTTTGCAGCTCCAGGAATCATTTTAATAATTTTTGATAATTTACCTAATTTTCTAACTTGCTTTAAGTTTTCTAAAAGGTCTTCCAAATCGAATTCACCCTTCATTAATTTATTCATCATTTTTTTGCCTGCTTTTTCATCTATAACTGATTCTGCTTTTTCAATTAAAGTAAGTACATCTCCCATACCTAAAATTCTTTCAGCCATTCTTTCGGGGTGAAATAAATCTAAGTTAGGGATTTTTTCTCCAGTACCAATAAATAGTATAGGGATGTTTAGCAAGTATCTTATGCTTAAAGCAGCACCACCTCTAGCGTCAGAATCCAGTTTTGTTATAATCGAACCAGTTAATTTTAAATAATTATGAAAAGTCGTTGCAACATTTATAATATCTTGACCACTTAATGCATCAGCAACAAAAATAATTTGATCAGGTTTTGAAAGTTTTTTAACAAGAACTAGTTCTTCCATCAATTTTTCATCAACTGACAATCGTCCTGTAGTATCAATAATTACTAAATCATAATTTTCTGATTTTGCCTTTTCTAATGATTTATTAATAATGGTGTCAACAGTTTCTTTATTTCCAAGTTCAAAATAATCTATATTAATCGATTTAGCCAAAGTCACCAATTGTTCAATGGCTGCAGGTCGATAAATATCAGCAGCAACTAAAAGGATTTTAGTTGCTTGTTTTTTTGCTCTAAAATAATTTGCCAATTTAGCAACTGTGGTTGTTTTACCCCCTCCTTGTAAACCTGTCATCATGATTACATAAGGAGTATGGTTAATTTTAACCTCTTTAGTTGTTTTACCTAAAATATTTATTAACTCTTCTTTTACTATTTTAACCATTTGTTGCCCTGGGTTTAATTGTGACATTAAATCCTGTCCAATGATTTTTTCCTTAACGCTTTTTACAAAGTCTTTAACAACTTTTAAATTAACATCGGCTTCTAAAAGTGACATTTTAATATCTCTTGTTATTTTTAAAATATCTTCTTCTTTTAAAGTTGTTTTTTTGTTTGCTTCACTTAAGCTTTTTTGAAGTCGCTTCCCTAAAAAATCTAGCATCTTTTACCCCCTTGTAATTCTTTAACTAATTTTATTTCAAAATTAATTTTACCATTTTTTATGGTAGCAATTAAATATGATGCCTCTGTAGTTCCTCTAGGAAATGTTGTTGATCCAGGATTAACAATAAATTTATTATTAGATAATTCTAAAACTTTAGTTTTATGAGTATGACCATGAATCAAAACATCAACATTTAATCTATTAATTATATCACTCATATAATCAAACCCATCCAAATCATTATGTGATCCTAATAAATGACCATGTTGTAAGTAAAAAGATATTCCTTCTATATTGAAATATAATTCATTGCTTTGTTCATCAAAGTCATTATTGCCACTCACAAAATAATCGAATTTTTTAATCATATAATCAACATCACATTCATAGTCACCAGCATGTATTGCAATATCATAATCATTATTGTTTAATATCTTGTTAACTAACAAAGTTTTACCATGAGTATCAGAAAGAATGATTAATGTTTTCATTATTTTAACTCCTATCCTCAAATATTTTATTAATAATTAAATTAATTATAGATTATAAAGAGCTCTAAAATCTATATTTTTTCTTTTAAAGTTATTTTTTTACCGGGACCTTTAACCATTCCACTAGAAGTTTCTTTTAAATAATAAGTAATATTAATTATTTTTTTATCATCATCAGCAAACATATTGTAAAAACTTGCTCACTCAAAGTTTGGAGCGTTGTTAATTGTGAAAGCTTTTCCTAATCAATTTGGTTCGGATTTTTTTAATGAAAAATAATTTTTAATATTATAATTTTTAAAAATCCCCTTACCCCACGTTGTTAATTCAATATTTTTTATTGAGTTATAAGCTGCTTCAAAATCAGAATCAATTTCAGGAGTAGATAATCGAAATCCCGAAACAGTAAAATTAATGATTTCATAGTACTTGCCTTTTAATTTTGTTTTAGTAGGTGGATAATAATCATTTGTTTTTTTATTAAGCAAACGCACCGTGAAACCAGCTTGACCTGATTTATCATATGCTGATTTATCATATGTACTAATTTGTAATTTCAATCCCTTTTTAGACAACTCTTCTTCTGATGGCAATTGATCTCTAAAAGTTGATCTAAATGTCTCTGTGTTATAAACAGAAGAGGCAAAAACGTTTATTTGACCCGTTCAACCTTTACCCTCCTTAACAATATTATTATAAGTAGTATCAATAAAATTTTGGTCAATTTGATGAGAAGAACAAGATACTAAAATGGGCATTGAAGAAATAGGAATAATAGCAGACATAAATACATACATAATTTTATATTTTAACATTATTTATTAAACCTCAACTCTGCTATGAATTTTAAAAACATCAAAAGTGATTTTTACAGGTGTAAATCCGGTTGTTTGTTCTTTTCCATTTAAATCATAATATTTATCTAATGAA
>CAMQYR010000006.1 GCA_947039385.1 uncultured Mycoplasma sp. | reverse complement strand
GCGGTGACTGGAGTTCAGACGTGTGCTCTTCCGATCTGTTAAAGCTCTTATGCGATAAATACCTGAACCTTTACTATCTATAGAAGTTATTTTAAAGTTCTCTATTTTTTTTGTAAAGTCTATATGAGTTCCACCACACAAGTCAGTTGTTATATCATCAAATTTAACAACTCTAACATTTTCAGTATTAAAATATTCCATTTCCTCAATAGTCATTATTGCTCCAATTTTTTTAGCTTCCGTTGTTGTTGTAACAATATATTCACGTTTTATATTTTTTTTGATTGTTGAATTAACAAAATCTTCTATTAAAAGTATTTCTTTCTCAGTTGGTCTTTGTCTTAGTGGAAAATCAAAAGTAAGTCTATCTTGATTATTATCTGAACCCAATTGTACAATAGAATTCCCATAAACTTTTCTTAGCGCTGCAAATAATAAATGAGTGGCTGAATGATTTCTCATAAGATTTAACCGTATTTTCTCATCAATAAAACATTCTATAAAATCTTTATCATTTACTTTTCCTTCAATTTTATGAATATTATTATTATTTTTATCTTTAAAAACATCAATAATATTTATTTTATTTCCAGCCTGCACCAAGTAACCATCATCATGTCTTTGACCACCACTAGTTGCATAAAATGGTGTTTTATCTAAAATTAGATAACCTTCACCATTTAAAGAATGTATTTGCTCTTTTCCATTCAACAAAAATAATACGTTTGATTTTGAGTGGGTTGTTTCATATCCTACAAATTCACTAATTGTTTCATTAATTAAACTAAGTGAATTAATCGCCTTTGAAAAAGGATTATGCTCTCTTAAGCCTCTACTAATATTTGAATGATTTGTTCTTAATTCTTCTAATTTTGTTCAATCTAATTTAATATTATTTTCTATTAATATGTCATTTGTCATTTCAATAGGAAATCCATATGTTTCAAATAATTTAAAAGCTACATTAACATCAAAAAAATCTGTAGTTTTTTCAATTTCTTCATCCAATATTTTTTTTCCTTGTGTAATTGTTTTAGAAAAATTTTCTTCCTCTTCCTTTATAATAGAAGATACCCTACTTACATTAATATCAAAAATTAATGTATCTTTGGTTATTTGAACAAATTTATTCAAAAATGTTTTTTCTTTAATCCCTAATTTAATACCAGAATAATATGCTCTTCTTATTAACCTTCTAATTACATATCCTCTTTGAGTATTAGAAGGTTCAGCGCCATCATTAATAGCATTAACAACAGCCCTCATATGATCAGAAATAATTTTGAAATGTTTGTTGATTTTTTCTTGTTCTAAATTATTAGAAAAATAATTTAGGATATCATATTTCAATATGGTGTGTTTTTCTATTTCTTTAATTATTTGCTGAAATAAATCTGTATCAAAATTAGTTGGAACATTTTGAAGAATAGATGTTATTCTTTCAAGACCTGCACCAGTATCTATATTTTTTTGAGCTAATTCAACATACTCTCCATTTCCTAAGTTATTATATTGGCTAAAAACAATATTCCATATTTCTATAAAACGATCATTTTCAATATCATCTCTAATTAATTCAGGTCCACCTAAATGATACTTCTCACCTCGATCATAAAATATTTCGGTATTGGGTCCACAAGGTCCAGAACCAACATCTCAAAAATTTAAATCTCTATTGCCAGGAATTAACTGTGATTCACTATATCCTAGTGAAATTCACTTATCTTTTACCTCTAAATCTTCTTCAAAAAAAGTTATAAAAATTTTTTCTTTGTCTAATTTTAAAATTTTTATAATAAACTCATCTGCAAATTCAATTGCTTCAGACTTAAAATAATCACCTATCGAAAAATTCCCAAGCATTTCAAAAAATGTATGATGTCTAGCCGTAACTCCAACATTCTCAATGTCATTTGTTCTGATTGATTTTTGTGAATTAACTAATCTTGGGGATGGTGGAGTTTTTTTTCCCGAAAAGTAATCTTTTAATGTGGCAACCCCTGAATTTATTCAAAGTAATGAAGGATCTTTGTATGGTATTAATGATTTTGATGGAATAAATAAATGATTTTTCAATTCAAAAAATGCTATTCACTTATTTCTAATTTCTTTTGAGTTCATATTACTAAATTTTATATTAAAAAACAAAATATCCCACAAACTTTTACTAAAACCTCATAATTTGTTTCAATGAAATAATATTTAATAAATTCTAAAATTAAAATAAAGAGATAATATAAAATATTATATTAATTTAATAAATAAATTCTTTTGTTAAATGACTATCGACAACTAGAAATTTAACTCCTTTTTTAGCACCAAATGGCGTTAAAACATCTCTTCCTTTTGAAAGATCTTTTTTAATTTCATCAAAATATTTAATGGAATCCAAAGAAACAAACACACTATTTGTTACTCCAAATTTACCTATCATATTTTTGTCTTTAACAATACCAATAATAGCTGTATTTGGTCTATATTGGGCTATCGTTTGCAATAAAGCACCTGTAGTCGAACGAACAACAACAAATTTATATGATCCATCTTTAACTTTGTTAGCAATATTAAAAGCAATTTTATTTCTTTCATCTTTTTTAGAATTATCAAAAGCTTCTTGCATTTGAACGGGGTAATAAAGCTTATTATAAAATTCTCTTTCAGCTCTCATGTTGATTGTAGCCATAACTTGCACTGATTCTATAGGAAAATCTCCCGACGCTGTCTCACCAGACAACATAGTTGCATCTGCTCCCAATTCTGTTGCTCAATAAACATCAGTAACTTCTGCTCTAGTTGGTTGAGGTGATTTTTCCATTGAATCTAACATTTGAGTAGCTACAATAACTGTTTTACCTGCTGCGCGACATTTTCTAATAATTTTCTTTTCATTAAAAGGAACTTCATAATAAGGAATTTCTAATCCTAAATCACCACGAGCTATCATAACACCATCTGATGCTTTAATTATTTCATCAATATTGTGAATCGCTACATCTGATTCTATTTTTGAAATAATTTGTATACCTTGACCATTTGCATTTTTAATAACTTCTCTTAGTTCATTTACATTTGCAGCTGAATTAACAAATGAAGCAGCAATATAATCAATCCCATTTTTAATCCCAAACTCAATATCATCTTTGTCTTTTGATGATAAGAAAGGTAGTGAAAACACAACTCCAGGAAGATTTATTCTTTTGTTGGATTTTAATAAATGGGTGTTTACCGTTTTAACAACTATTGAACCATTTGAAACAGAAGTGACAAATGTTACTAATTTTCCATCATCAAATAAAACTTTGTCACCTTTTTTAAGATCTTTATCCATTTCATAAGATACTGTTATTTCTGAACTTGTACCTTTTTTTTCTTTATAATCAGAATCAGTTGTATAAACTATAATTTCTGAGTTTGATTTTATTAGTTGTGCGCCATCTTTCATTTCACCAACTCTAATTTCGGGACCTTTAGTATCTAACATTATTGAAATAGGAACATTAAGTTCTTTCTCAATTTCTCTAGCTAATTTAAATTTTGATAATTGTTCCTCCTTATCACCATGTGAAAAGTTTGCTCTAATTGTTGTCATACCACTTAGAACAAGTGATTTGAAAATATCTTTGATATTTGAAGAAGGACCTATTGTTCCTACCAGTTTTGATCTTTTATCTATTAATTTCATATATTCCTCTTAAATTATTTATTAATTTAATTATATAGAAAAAACTAAAAAAATTAGTACAAAACACATTAATATTTTAAAAAACTAAATCTACACTTTCCATTAATATCTTTTATAACTTTATAATTTTCACTTAAAAAATATTTTTCTTTATTTGGGTTTATTTCAAATAATAAAGTCCCATTTTTCTTAATAAAATTAATTGCATTTTTTTTTATTTTCTTGTAGAAAAACAACCCATCATCTAGAGCAAATAAAGATATTTTTGGTTCAAATAATAAAACTGATTTACTTATATTTTTTTTTTCGCTATATTCAATATATGGCGGATTAGAAATTATCAAATCAAATTCACCTTTAATTTTTTCAAATAAATTAGATTTTATTATTTTAACACTTGTGTTATTTAAATTTGCATTTATTTTGCATTGAGAAATTGCATTATTATCAATATCGGCACAAACAACACTTAAATTAGGATTTCATTTTTTAATAGCAATACCTATGAATCCACTGCCTGAACATAAATCTAAGACACTAGTATATTTATTTTCCAAAATTTGTGACTTAGCTATTTCAATTAATTCCTCGGTCTCATATCTAGGAATTAAAACTTTTTTATTCACTCTAATTTTTACGTTACTCATTTCTATATAACCTATTATTTTTTGAACAGGCATTCCTAATTTTAATTTTAATTTTTCAATAAACAAAACTTTTTGCTCTAAATTATATCTTTTTTTTTCTAATAATAAGTCACTAACACTAGCCATTTAGAACACCGGCATTTTTTATTTTTTCAACTTGTTCTTCAGCTAAAAGAGCACTAATTAATGTTGTTAACTTACCATCTACTATTCCTTTCAATGAGCATGAAAAATTTATTCTGTGATCAGTTACTCGATCTTGTGGGTAATTATAAGTCCTTATTTTTTCGCTTCTTGCTCCCGAACCAGCCAGTTTTCTAAACTCACCTTCTGTTTCTTTTTTCTTTTGAAGTTCTAAATCATATAATCTAGATTTTAAAACTCTCATGGCCATATCTTTATTTGAGATTTGAGATTTTCCATCTTGACAACTTGCCACAACCCCAGTTGGAATGTGGGTTATTCTTACGGCAGAATCAGTGGTATTAACAGACTGTCCTCCAGCTCCCGAAGATCTATAAGTATCTATTTTAAGATCTGAATTATTAATTTCTATTTCTATGTCTTCATCAACCTCCGGCATGACTATTACTGTTGCTGTTGAAGTATGAACTCTTCCTTGGGTTTCGGTTTGAGGAATTCTTTGAACTCTATGTACTCCTGATTCAAATTTTAATTTTGAATAAACTTTTTCACCACTAATCGAAAAGATAATTTGAGAATATCCACCGGTATTGCTTGGATAAGAATCAATAACTTTAACTTTCATAGAATTTTGTTCAGATCACTTAGAGTATATTTTAAATAAATCTCCAGCAAAAATATTTGCTTCATCTCCACCAGCAGCTCCACGAATTTCCATAATAACATTTCTATCATTATTTTCATCAATTGGAAGTAGTAATATCTTTAGTTCTTCAGTGTAAATTTTCATTTTTTTTTCAGATTCATGAATTTCTGTTTTTGCCATTTGCACAATTTCTTCATCATTTTCGGAAAGCATTAATTTTGAATCGGTAATAATATTTTCACACAAAATGTATTCATTAAACTTGTCAACTATATTTTTAATACTATTAAATTCTTTATTAATTGAGGTATATTTTTTAATATCACATAAAACATCAGGCTTCTTCAATTCCTCTTCAAGTGTATGATATTTATTTTTTATCTCAAAAAGAGATAGATACATTACTTTTTCCATTATTATTAATTATACATAAATATTTATTTTAGATTGTTAACAACAAATATATATTATTTATTCTTCTTTAATCAAGTGGATATGAAAATATTTAATTTATTATTAGTGATGTGTTGTTTTAATGTAAAATTTCTTTATATGAAAACAATTAGAACTAGATATGCACCAAGTCCAACAGGATATTTACATATTGGTGGAGCAAGAACCGCTTTATTTTGTTATTTGTTTGCAAAGCACAATAATGGAAAATTTATATTAAGAATCGAAGATACTGATATTGGTAGAAATATTGAAGGTGGTGAAAAATCCCAATTAGAAAATTTAGAGTGATTAAGAATTATCCCAGATGAATCTCCTACTAATCCCAATATTAAATATGGAAAATATCGTCAAAGTGAAAAATTACAAGTATATAACCATTATATTAATAAATTAATGGAAGATGGTATTGCTTATAAATCTTTTGACACAATTGAGGAAATTAATAAACAAAAAGAAGAACAAATGACTAATGGAAAATTTTCATTTAGATATAATAAAAATTGATTAAAGATTTCTTCAGAAGAACAGATCAAAAGAGATTCAAATGGTGAATATTCCATAAGAATCTCTTTACCTAAAAATAAGGATTATAAATGAAATGATTTAGTTAGAGGCGAAATAATTGTAAACTCCGATGAAATAGGTGATTGAGTAATTAGGAAAAGCAATGGATATCCTACATATAATTTTGCAGTTGTTATAGATGATTATGATATGGAAATAACACATATTTTTAGAGGTGAAGAACACATTACAAACACACCAAAACAAATAAGTATATATGAATCTTTAGGATGAGAAATGCCTAAATTTGGACATCTAACAATAATAACTAATATGGAAGGGAAGAAACTTTCAAAGCGAGATTTAAGTCTTCATCAATTTATTGAAGACTACAAAAATGAAGGATACTGCCCTGAAGCTATTTTTAATTTCTTAGCACTTTTAGGATGAACAAGCAAAGACTCAAAAGAGATAATGTCTTCATCAGAATTAATAAAAAATTTTGATTATAAAAGGTTGTCAAAATCTCCATCAAAGTTTGACATTCAAAAAATGAATTGATTTGGTAAAATATACATGCAATTAGTTGATAACAATATTTTATCAAATCAATTAACATTTTCTAATAATCAAAATGAAGAATGAAAAAAAATGTTTTTATCAGCTTATAAAGAAAATGCATCATCAATTAGTGAATTACAAAAAAATGTAAAAATATATGAGGTTGATAAAATAATTGGAAGTTGAGAATCAAATAAAGTGACAGAAATATTCAAACAAGAATTATTGTCAAAAAAATTTAACATAGAAAATATTCAATTATCTATTAATAACACAAAAACTATAAGTGGTGAAAATGGGAAAAATTTATTTATGCCTATAAGAAAAATGACAACAGGAATGGAACATGGTCCTGAACTTGCAAAAGCTATATTTTTATTTGGAGAAGAAAAAATATTAGAAAGAATCAATAGTGACTATAATATTTAAATCAATATATGGAATTAATGAAGATAAGAATGAAATTCAATTTGTTGCTAAACTTAAAAAATCAATTGATAATGATATGAGTATTTTAGAATTTATCGAACCTTCCAATAATGTTCAAAACAGAATTGAATATAACAATGATAAAGTTTCTATATATGCGGGTCGAACAACCATTGATTTAGAATTAAATAAAGAGATTAAAAACAACTTCATTACAGAACATGGAACAATAATAATAATATCTATTTTAAAAAATTTAATTGTAACAGATAATTTGGTTGAAATTAAATATTGATTAAATGATAAAAAGGGAAATTTGATAAATGAATTTGAAATTAGTTTAACAATATTGAAAAAATAAATTATTTAATTTTATTAAGCTTTTTTAGTTTCTGATGAAGCAGCGCGACGATTAAATCTTTCTACTCTACCCGCCGCTCTTGCAACAGAACTATCACCAGTATAAAATGCATGACAACCCGAACAAACATCTATCGTAACTTCTTTTGATGTTGTTAATAACTCATGATTTTTATTACATGTTGAACATTTAACAACACGTAATTCTGATTTTGGATGTATGTCTTTTTTCATAATATATTACCTTGTTTCTATTTTTTAGTTTTTAGTATTTTTCTAAATTATATATTAAAAAAATAAAAAAATGTAATTTCTATTTAGGAAAGATTTCTTTTTGTACTTTAGGAGACATTGCTCATATTCCAATCTTATTTATTTTTGCATATTTTTCAATCTCAACTAATTGATAATAATATTGTGTATTAGGGTAATAAAAAAAATCTTTTTTTATTGGTGAAATATATTTTACTCTAGCAAGTCCTTTTGATAACAATAACTTTGCAAGTGAAATAGAACCATAATTGATTTTTGCAACAATTCTTTTGTAAGGATCTAATTTCCATTTTGCAATTGTTACATATTTATTAAATATTGTATTAAAACTTAATTTTGCGGCTCTTGATGCAAATAATTTTTGAATGCCTTTAGTTGATTTGAAGTTATTTGATGAGTCAAAACTTTCTGGTGTGTCAACTCCAAGCAATCGATATCTAAGACCTGAATTATCCTCAAATGTATCTCCATCAATGACATTAATAATATGAACTTTATTTTTATTATTTGGAAAACAAGAAACCAAAATTAATGGAGAAATCTCACTGAACATCAACAATATGCTGATTATTCATTTATTTTTTCTGTTTTTATTTGGTAATTTGATCATTTTCAACCTTTATATATAATGTTTTAAACTCAATTAAAATCATAAAAAAAGATTAATTTAATAAAAATTAATCTTTTAAGTTAATAATTTAACATAAAATAAAATATTTAAGCTTTATTTTTTGAACCTAGTTCTTTTATTTTTGCTTTTACTGTTTTTTCCATTGCTTTAATTCCTGGAGCATATAATTTTCTTGGATCAAAGTTTTTACCTTTTTTAGCTTCTCCGGATTCAACATAAGCTCAAATAGCTTCAGCGTTTGCAATTTGTAATTCAGTATTGATATTCACTTTAGCAATTCCATTTTTAATAGATTTTTTAATTTGATCTGAAGGAATTCCTGAACCACCATGTAAAACCATAGGAATACCACATGCACTTGACAACCCTTTTAAAGCTTCGAAATTAAGTGATTTTCAAGTTTTTGGATATGGACCATGAATATTACCAATTCCAGCAGCTAAGAAGTCTATTCCTAACTCTGTCATTTTAGTGGCTTCTTCAGGAGATCCGATTTCTCCATTACCAATTATTCCATCTTCTTCTCCACCAATTGATCCAATTTCAGCTTCAACTG
This sequence comes from uncultured Mycoplasma sp., assembly GCA_947039385.1. Classification (GTDB taxonomy): domain Bacteria; phylum Bacillota_I; class Bacilli_A; order Mycoplasmatales; family Metamycoplasmataceae; genus UBA710. The sequence goes on along the minus strand of CAMQYR010000006.1, from coordinate 21,087 downwards.
ATGCATTGTGATATTTTTTAGCTAATGCTACAATTTCTTTTGTGTTTTCATAATTAATTTCAAATGATTCATGTGAACCATCATACATAACTGATGTATATCCTGCTTCAAGCGCTAAAATCACCCCTTCTTTTGACCCATGGTCTAAATGAAGAACAACTGGCACAGTAATGTTTAAATCTTTAATTAACCCTTTTACCATACCAACAACAACATCATATCCACCCATATATTTAACAGCACCTTCAGATGTACCAAGTATAATGGGTGATTTTTCATCCTCTGCTACTAACAACGTTGTTTTTGTTCATTCTAGATTATTAATGTTTATATGTGGTACAGCATATTTCCCTTCAAATGCTTTAGTAATAATTTTTTTAGCATTCACTAAAGTTGTTTTGTGTTTCATATTGAATAAATTCATAATTTATATTCTCCTTTAGATAAAATAACATATATTCTTATAAAATTATAACATTTAAAATAACTTATTTTGCAATTTGAAAAGCTAAATTAATTATTTCGATAATTTTCTTTTTGTTTTTTATAATTGCACCGGACGCTTTTTCGTGTCCACCACCATCATATTTTATGGCAATTTGGTGGACATTATGAATGCTTGATCTCAACCTCACTCTTATTGCACCATCTTCTTGTTCTATAAAAAAAATTCAAATTGTGTATGGATTTATATTTGCTAGAAAATCTACTCTATTTTTATTTTCAACAGTGAGATTTAATTCATTTGATTTTTTGTAACTTAGAAAATAATAAATTACATTTCCTTTTGTTTCATAATTATTTAAAACTTCTTTTAGAAATTTAATTTCTTTTTCGCTTCTTTTAGATAGATTATTGTGTATTGATTGAACATCAAACTTAGTTTCTAATAACTTTGAAACTAAGCCAAACGTTCTAGAAGTTGTTTTATCAAAAAAAAATCTTCCCGAATCTGTATAAATACCTAAATAAATATATTCAGCAGCCTTTTTTGAAATTTTTCATTTTAAGGTTATTGCTAATTTAGCTAATTGTTCTGCTGAAGCACAATATGTTTGATCTACCCATGAATAAACAGTATTTAAGTCGTCGCCTCCAATATGATGATCAATCCTTAAAACATCTTTGATTTTTTTATTTGTTATTAATTCTGAATTCTGAATTCTATTTAAATAATTTGCATCAACAACAATAGCTAGTGATTTATTTAATGTTTCATCATCAGGAATTGGGTCATGTTTAAAGTCCATGAAAGACAAAACATTATTTGACTTTCCAATAGCATAAACTTTAATATTTGGAAAATTGCTAATAATCAATTGTTTTAATCCGAACTGTGAACCTAAACAATCACCATCTGGATTAATATGATGAAAAATTACAATTGAATTATATTTTAATATTATCTCTTCTATTTCTTTGAAATTCATAACAATATTTTACATTTTTTTTACTTTTAATTTTAAATTAATATGCTATTTAAAAATATAGTTATTAAAAAATAAATCAGTAATTATCATTAAGTAATTATCATTAATAATAATTATTTAAATAAATAATTGTAAATTCTAGTATTCAATAATATTTTGATATAATTTACTTTAATAAGATATTCTTAATACTTAAAAATGCTAAATAATTGAAATGGAGTTTTATTATGTCAAATATAAGATTTTTTGCCTTAGGTGGTTTGGATGAAAATGGAAAGAATTCTTATATTCTAGAAGTTGATGAAGATATATATGTCATTAACTCTGGTACCAAAGTACCAATTTCTGCTTCACTTGGTATAGATACACTAATTCCTAATTTTTCTTACTTAGAAGAAAACCAAAAAAGAATAAAGGGTTTATTTGTTACTGATGTTCAAAATGAATCTTTTTCCGCTTTGCCATGATTACTAATGAAATTATCCAACATTACAATTTATTGTTCTGATTTTTCTGCTTTTTTAATAAAAGAAAGAATATCAAAATATGATATTAAAAATCAGAACAGCAAAATTAAAATTATTTCTCCTGAAGGCGAAAAAATTGGTTCAATAATTGTAGAGCCTATTGAATTGGCTGGAGCTTTACCTGGTACCTTGGGTTTTAATTTTAAAACCAATGATGGTAGTGTTTTATTTTTATTTAATTTTGTAGATGATAATTTAGGTATTTATGGTAGAACAGATATTGCTAAAATTAAAAATAACAATCATAATATCTTAGCATTGGTTATTGATTCTGGAATGTCAAACTTTAATGGTTCATCCAAAGATAATATTGATATTAAAAAACTTTTGGATAATAAATTTGCAGCAATAAAAAATAATGAAAGAATTATCATAGGGTCTTATGATCACGAAATGTCATCATTACAACAAATTTTGGATTTAGCAAAAAAATACAATAAACCTGTTATTCCATATGGTAGAATATATCATCAACTTTTAAATTTTTTGATTAACTCTAATAAATCAATTAATCTACCAAAAATTATAGGTTATAAGAAAATGAATGAAGAAAACAATTCTGTAATCATTGTATCCGGAACTACAGAAAGACTATATAGAAGATTTGTAAGAATTACCGATGGACAAGATGTTTACTTAAAAATTAAAAATACTGATCACGTTTTTATGCTTGCTGCACCTATTAATGGTTTAGAAACAGAATCGGCTTATGCACTTGATGAACTAGCTAGAAAAACTCCATATATTATTGATTATACAGATAATGAATTTTATCGATCTAGACCTGCTAAAGAAGATATTTTTAACATTACAAAAATATTGAAACCCAAATACTTTATTCCTGCGCAAGGCCTTTATAGATATATGATAGTAGCTGTGAAAGAATCATTAAGGGCTGGTTTGACACAAAATCAATCAATACCTCTTCAAAATGGAAAAATTGCTTCATTTGAGAATGGAAAATTAATTTCTCAAAAAGAAAGAATTTCTGAAATTGGTGATGTTATTGTTGATGGATTTGGTGTTGGAGATATATCAAAAGAAGTAATATATGAAAGAGAAGTAATTGCTAGAGATGGTGTAATAGTTGTTTCAATACTATATGATAAAAAAACAAAAAAATTGTTTGATCATATTGATATAAAATATATCGGAGTTATATCTCCACAAGAAAGGGACGAAATAGATATTTTAATAGAAAATATTGTAATTGATGTATATTATAAAGAACTTAAGGCATATACAAAATTTAATATTTATAATATACAAGATATATTAAGAAAAATCATTAGAAAAAAAATATTTAAAACCACCAATAAAGAGCCTATGATTGTTATTGTTTTTAATGAAATTTAAAATAATATATATATTATAATTAATTTATGACTAAAATGAAAAAAAGAAATAATAAATTGCCTAGAGATAATTATAAATTATGAACTAATGGTCGTCTTTTCTCCCTTATATTGTTAGGATTTTCTATTTTAATGGTGATTCTTTCAATTGTTAAAGTACCTTTTTTTTCCATTTTTCCAGGGTACACATTTGGACTTTTATTTGGTTATTATTCTTATATTATTTATCTATTTATAATTTACTATACACTATCTACACTATTCAATATTAAAATTTATATAATAAAATTTATATCAAAATTTAAAAATTTGTATTACTCTTGGTTAAATTTTTCGATATTAATTTTGGGTATTATTATTTTAATAGAAACATCTTTCTATATTCATAACAAATGCACCGTTTTCCCAGGAATAAATGTGTGAAAAACAAATTTTAATAATTGATGAGAAAGTTTCACGACAAATAAAAATCCGTTATTACCAAACATGAACAATTCTGGAATTATTATAAATATCATTACTTCACTTTTATATTCAATTGGAGGAGTAATAATAACTATAATTATCTCTTTTCTACTAATATTTTATTTTATTTTTTATTTATTTTTTTCTTCGCCACTTAAAAAAATAAATAATATTAAAACACAAAAAATTGAAGAAAAAAGAAAGAAAAAAGAACATGAAACAAAAATCGTTAATCTTTCGTTTGAAGAAGAAAACAAAATTATAGTATCAGGGTTTAAAACAGAAATCATTAACACGAAACTTAATAAAGAAGAAAAAGGCCTTACTCCTGTTCAAATGTCTTTAAAAAATAATGTAATAGAAGAAACAACACCATTTGAAAATCCGTTTGATGATGTAATAATATTTGAAGATAACATCGAAGAAACTAATAAAAGAAAATTAGATGACAATGTGAATGCAATGATTGACTCTTCTAAAAAGATATTTGGTTTTGATAATTCAAAGACAAAAGGATTTAAAAAACCAAAAATTTACCAAGTTACAAAAGAGTTTGGTACAACTTATAAGGATTTAAGAAAAGGAAGAAGGGAAAAGTAATGATTATAACAAGGTGGGAAAACGCAAAAGATATAATAAGAAAATCAAAAATTGTATATCTATGGTTTGGTTCTAGTCATTGTGGTGACTGTATAATGATGGAACCTATAATAAAAGAATTAATTAAACATTTTTCTAAAGACAAGGATATAGTGTTTTTAAAAGTTGATGCAGAAGAATCTCAATTGTTTAGAGATACAAATAGCAAATATAAAGTTTTAAGAATACCAACACACGTTTTTATAATAAATGATAAAATTATTAACATTATGTATGAATATATTCCATTAGAATTAATGATTAATGAAATTAATAAGTTGAAATAAATGGATTTAACTAATGTAAGCGAACTTGCTGGAGTCTATTTATGAAAAGATTCAGATAATAATGTAATTTATGTAGGTAAATCTAAATCACTTAAAAATAGAATGAATCAGTATTTTTCTGGAGTAATTAATTCTTTTAAAACCATTAAGATGGTTGAAAAAATAAATAGTTTTGAAACTATTGTTTGTAATAATGAAAATGAAGCGCTAATTTTAGAAAGAAATTTAATACAAAAATATAAACCTTTTTATAACGTTTGCTTATTAGATGACAAACGATATCCCTATATTAATGTTTCTATTAATAAAAACGAACTATTGATTAACCTAAAATATAGTGTTCACTCTGAAAGCAAATATAATGTTTTTTATGGCCCTTATTTAAATAATGGTAATTCAAAAATAATACTTAATTTTCTTAAAAGAAAATGTTTTTATTTTGAAGGTCTTCCAATAAAAAGAAAAAATCATGAATTTTGAATGAATAAGTTTATTTTAGCCAAAAATATATTATCTAAAAATAATTTAACTTTGATTAAAGAATTAAAAAGAGAAATGCTAATAGCTTCTAATAATGAACAATTTGAAATAGCTAATGATTTAAAGGGGGTTATTATTTTTCTAAAACATCAAAGCGATGTCCAAATAGTTGATTTAAAAGAAAATAATAATTTTGATGTTATTGCAGGGCTAAATTATTTAAATTATATTTTATTTTGTATCCACTTCTATAGGAATGGATCATTGATAAATAGTGTTGTTCACACTATAGAAATTAAAATTTCAGAACATGATACTATTAGGCAATTTACCAATCAATTTTACCAAAACAAGCAAATTCCCACAAAAATTATCACAAATTTAAATATTGATGATGATGATCTGTTTTTTAAATCGGATATAATAAAGCCAAAAAATGGAAAATATTTTCAAGCATTAAGTTTATGTGCTAAAAATGCACAAGAAAATATGGAAATAAAAATTTTGGAATATAAAAAAAATAAAGAGTTGATCAATGGCGGATTATCATTCTTAAAAAAAAACCTTAACATTAGTAATGTCAATCATATCATTATGATTGATAATTCCAATACAAAAAACAATAACATAATTTCAGTAATTATTTCATATAGAAATGGAATTGCACAAAAAAATGAATATAAAAAAATGAATATAATTTCGAATACAAGAATGAGTGATGTTGAATACATTAAACAAGGTGTTGAAAAATATTTCAAAAATATTGCCATTGCTCCTAATTTACTAATTGTTGATGGAGGAATGCAACAACTTAATGAAGCTAAAAAAATTCTTATAAAAAAAGGCTTTAAAAATCTACCGATAGTTGGATTAATAAAAAATGAAAATCATAAAACAGAATGTCTTATTTTAGAAACAGGTAAAAAAATTCATATTGAAGAAGAGGCTTATTTATTTTTAAGTGGTATGCAAATTGAAGTAGACAGATTTGCAAAATATGTTCATAGAAATAAAAACTCTAAAGGAAGTCTTGAAGGAAATCTAATCAAAATAAATGGAATAGGACCTCAAACTGAATTAAAAATTCTAAATTATTTTAAAACATACAACAACATTTATAATGCCACTTTAGAAGAATTAGAATTGGTCGTATCTAAGAATATAGCTGAAAAAATATTAAAAAGTTTTAAACATTAGATTCTTTTAAACATAAAGTCATTTTTGTTTTTCTATCTTTAAAATAATTAAAAGAGTTTTTATATTTTAAAAATGGTTTTAATTTTTCGATATTTAATTTCTCGAGCTTTGTGTTTATACGTTTATTAGTTATTTTAAAATAGAAAAAAGTATTTAATATGAAAGAGACCGCTCCATAGATTAATTGTGCTAGTGCAAAACCAATCACTCCTGGAAAATGTGATTGAAAATAATAACCAAAAAAATATCCTCCAAAAGAATATGAAATAAAAAACATTACTACAGTTAAGATAAATAAAGGAATATTTTTTTCCAAATTAAAAAATATAAAAATTCTTATATTAATTGTAAAATTAATTACCGCTTCTGCAAAAACAGTTATAATAAATCCATCTCAAATAAATTTTTTAATAACATCTAAATAAGTAATGTTTTCATTATGTGGAAATGGAATTGTATTTAAATGTTCACTAATTTTGTCATTTGTTCAGACTTGATGTTTAAAAATAACATCTGTAATTTGATTTATTAAAAAGAAAATAATAAAATTGATAAACAAAAAAATAAGCATACCATAAAAATTATATTTTCGACTGGTTTTGAATTGGTTCATTGCAAGATTTAAATTGTCTTTATTAGGTTTTGTAGATGATAAATTAATAGCTCTCCCTAATGATTTGGGAATAATTACCAGCATATTCAAAATACTAAAAATTATTATTCTTGAAATTATTACTAATGATTCACCATCTTTATAATAAATATAATTGTTTGTCGATAATGGAAGAGAACTCATAAATGACATTTGAATAACGATATTAAAGGCATAAACCAACATAAAAGTTGATAACATTCAAGACTGCTTTATTACTTCTTTAACAATATATTTATTAATTTTCATTTCTCTAAATTTTCAAGTAGCTACTTTTATTTTATAAATAATTCCTACTACAATAAATTTTGTTATTGTAGAGATTAGCGTCCCAAGAGAAATTCTAATTACAGGTGATAAACTTTTCAAATATATTAAAAAAATCACTGATAATAAAATGTCTAAAATAGAGAAAAAAAATTCATTAATAATTATGAACACTAATTTAATTCCTGATTCTAAAGTCATAAATACAAAATATGAAGATACACCAGAAAATAATATATACACCGCCATAACACCAATATATAATTGTGAATATTTATATAACTTTGTATATGTAGGAGCAAATCCATGTTTATGACCAAAATTATTGATAGAAAGTTCAGAATATGTCATCATTATACATACAAATAATATTGACACAAAAATTGACACAAAAATTGTTACAAACATACCGGTATTTATTATTTTTTCTCTATTAATTTCAAGATTATGATCTTCTTCTTTGAATTTTTTTATTAAAAATGCAACTTGTACAACTACCAATACAACTATGTTAATAGAATAAAAAAGCACTGGTTGACTATAGTTAATCGCTTGAGCAACTATAGATCCATTAATACCGTCAATTTTTATTCTAAACAAAGGAATAATGCTATGCAATGCAATAGGTAACATTGAGAAAAAAAATAGGAAAAAGATTTTAGAAAAAGAAAATAACACAGTTTTTTTTAAGCTGCTTGTTTGTGAATTTTTATTTTTAGTAATTGCTTTCAATTGGACTTTCTATATAATTTTAAATATTTATATTTTTAAAATTATAATACAAATTCACAAAATATTGTGATAAAATTAAATTACTAAAATGGTTGCGTAGCTCAGGGGACAGAGCACGTGCCTTCTAAGCATGTGGTCGGAGGTTCGAATCCTCCCGTGATCACCATTTTTTTTGTTTTTTTTGATAAATGAATGGTTATTTAATGAAATAAAATTTAATATTTGCGCTGTTTAAAAAATCACTACAAGGTTTAAAAAATAAATTTTTTATACTTAAATTTAAAATTTTAATATATTATTTTATTAATATGAATGAAAAAAACTATTATGAAGAAATAATTGAAGAAATTAAAAAAATAAATGATTCAGACCCAAGTCAGGCTGTTTTGCTTTTAAAAAAAGAATTAGCAATGCCATATATTCCAAAACCATACTTAAAGCAAATGGAAAGGTTATTTGATGAATATTCAATTGAATTTGATGCCAAGAAGATATCTTTAACTAGAGATGAAATACTTGAAATAATTGTTGGGGAAGCAAGCGGAAAACAATCACTAGCTCTAACACAAATTTCTCAATTTAATTGGGTTGGGTTTGAAGAAAAAATACAAGAAATATTAATTTCTCCTAAAGTTTCTAATAACGGGAAAACAATTTTTATTGAAAGTCTTATTACCCAAAATTTAAATTTTGATTTTGCTATTGATGGAATAATTATTAACCCCTCAAAACTAAAATCTGTTTTTAATTCAGAATTTTGTATTAAAAATATTATTGGTATTGAGGAAAAAAATATAGATGATCATGTTATTAAAAGGGTTGCTATGGAATCATTTTTGATTTACCTATCAATTATATTTCCAAAAAACTTATTTATTAAATACACCAATTGTGTTGATGATATGATTTTAGTTGCACAGGCACTACTTGGAGAAACGGATGCTATAAAAAACAACAAGACTGCCACTAAAATTTTTGAAACTATTTCAAAAAATTAGTATAATTAATTAAATAATACTAGAATTGAGACCATAATATGATTACAAAAAATATAGATAAAAACACATCAGAAATGAGAATTACAATCCCAGTTCCACAACAAGAATGAAAAGAAAAACAGACAAAAGCATTCTCGATATTAGCGAAAGATTTAAGTATAAAAGGGTTTAGAAAAGGGAAAGTTCCACTTTCTAAAGCAAAAGAATTTATTTCAGAAGCTTCAATATGAGAAAAAGCGATTCATACTTTACTTGATAAATATGTTGCAATTGCATCAAAAGAAATTTCGAATGATGAAATAATTTTGGATCATCCCACTTATGCGGTAGATAAAGTAAATAATGATGAGTTGGATATTATTTTTATTTATCCTTTGTTTCCAGACTTCAAATTAAAAGATTATAAAAAATTAGGGATTTTTCTTTCAAAAAAAAGTGATGTTGAAGTTAAAAAAGATGTTGAAGAACAAGAAAAAAAACTTTTATCAAAAACCGCTGTTTTGTTGCCTAAAGAAAACAAAAATTCAAAAATTGAAAAAAATGACACAATTATTTTTGATTTTGAAGGATTTATTAATGGTGAACCATTTGAAGGTGGCCAAGCTAATGATTTTGAATTAAAGGTTGGAACAGGTAGTTTTATACCTGGTTTTGAAGATAAACTTATTGGATTAAAATTAGGTTATAAGGGAAGTATTGACGTTGTTTTCCCAAAAGACTATTATGTTAAAGACTTAGCTGGTAAAAAATCAGAATTTAAAATTGAAATAAAGAGTATTAAATCCCTTGATCTCCCTAAATTAGATGAAGAATTTGTTGAATCTTTAAATATAAAAGATGTTAAAACTCCTAAAGAATTGAATAAATATTTAGTTGATTTAACAAAAAGAGAAAATTTAGAGAAATCAAGAATTGAATTTAAAAATACTGTATTCACAAAACTAATTGAAGAAAATGAAATCCCTATTCCAAAAACTTTAGTTTTAAAAGAACTACAAAACCTTTTAAAAAAATTTGAAACAAACTTAAAAAAACAAGGATTTTCAAAAAAAGAATATTTTGAAATGACAAAACTTTCGGATGGTGATATCACAAAAGAGCTTACATTAGAAGCGGGGAAAAATATCAAAACATCTTTGATATTTGCTTACTTAGCTAAAATAGAAAAAATAGAAGTTAAAGATAAAGATTATGATCAACAATATGAAAAATTAGCTAAATTATATAATGTTGAAGATATAGAGATGTTACATAAAATGTTACCTAAAGAACAAATAGAAGCACAAATAACTAATGATTTAGTTTTAGATATGCTAATAAAATTTAATAACAAATAAAAAAATATTTTTTGCTTTCTATCATTTATAATTATATGAAAACAAAGGATTGATATTAAATGAGTAAAAATTTAGAAAAAAAAAGCAAAGCAAAGCAAAAGTTTAATATTAAAAAGAGAGAGGGAGTTTCTCTTTTTAAATTTGCAGAAATAAGAGATGCTGAAACATCATTAAAAATAATAAACTCCTTAGAAAGAACTATTAAAAATCTTACAGATGACCAAATAAAAAATAAAACAAGAATTTTCAAACAAAGATATAAAAAAGGAGAGAGTATTGAACAACTTAGAAATGAAGCCTTTGCAATTGCTAGAGAGGCTACATTTAGAGTGCTAAAAAAAAGACCATTTGATGTTCAAGTGATTGGGGGCATCATTTTAGATCTAGGATCTGTAGCAGAAATGAAAACTGGAGAAGGGAAAACAATAACATCTATTGCTCCAATATATTTGAATGCATTAAGTGGTAAAGGTGTTATTGTTTCAACTGTTAATGAATATTTAGCTACTCGTGACGCCGAAGAAATGGGTGAAGTTTTTAATTGATTAGGTTTAACTGTTGGTATAAATAAACCAAAAGATTCAAAAGAAAACAAAAGAGCTGCATATGCATGTGATATAACATATTCAATACATTCTGAATTAGGTTTTGATTATTTAAGAGATAATATGGTTACTAATCAAAATGAAAAAGTTCAAAGGGGGTTAAATTTTGCATTGATTGATGAAGTTGACTCAATATTAATTGATGAAGCTAAAACTCCACTTATTATTTCTGGTGGTAAATCCAATGACTCCAATTTATATTTAGCTGCAAATGAATTTGCACTTAGTTTAAATGAAAGTGATTATAAAATTGATCATGAGTCGCAAAGCATCTCTTTAAAACACCAAGGTGTTAATAAAGCTAATGTTTTTTATCAAGTTAAAAATATTTATGAAATTCAAAACTCTGAAATAGTTCATCGCATTCAAAATGCTTTACGTGCTCAGCATATAATGAAACGTGATGTTGAATACATTGTCCTTGAAGGTAAAATTGAATTAGTTGATTCATTTACAGGAAGGGTTATGGAAGGAAGATCATACTCCGAAGGGTTGCAACAAGCATTACAAGCAAAAGAAAAAATTGAAATAGAACCAGAAAATAAAACTATGGCAACTATTACATACCAAAACTTCTTTAGAATGTTTAGCAAACTTTCTGGAATGACAGGAACTGCCAAAACAGAAGAACAAGAATTTATAGATATTTATAATATGAGAGTTAACGTTGTTCCTACCAATAAAATAATTTTGAGAGTTGATCACCCTGATGAAGTGTATATTAGTTTTAAATATAAGTTCCAAGCAATGGTTAAAGAAATAGAAAAATTAAGAAAAACAGGTCAACCAATATTAATAGGTACGGCTGAAGTTAAAGAATCTGAATATTTACATGAACTTCTTTTGAAACAAAATATTCCTCATACAATTTTAAATGCTAAACAAAATAAATCAGAAGCTGAAATTATTTCAAAAGCGGGTGAATTAAATTCAATTACAATTGCAACCAATATGGCTGGTCGTGGGACTGATATTAAACTGGGTGAAGGTGTATTAGAAGTTGGAGGGTTGTATGTTTTTGGAACAAATAAAGCTGAATCAAGAAGAATTGATAATCAACTAAGAGGAAGAGCTGGACGTCAAGGAGATGTTGGCGAATCAAAGTTCTTTTTATCAATTGAGGACCAATTAATTCAAAGATTCTCATTGCAAGATAAATGAAAAGAAATTTTTAAAAATAATGATGAAAGAAAAATTGAGGGTTCCACTATTTTAAAAGCGTTTTCAAGAGCTCAAAAAAAAATTGAAGGATTTAACTATGATAGTAGAAAGTCTGTATTAAATTATGATGATGTAATAAGAAAACAAAGAGATTTGCTTTATAAACAAAGAGATATTATTTTAAGCAAGATTGATTTGCTCCCTATAATAAAAAGAATGATTCATAGCACTAGTAAAAATTTGCTTTATGTGGATGGAGTTCTTCAATATACAGGTTTAGTAGATTATAGTACATTAACTTCTTACATAAATAAAACTTTTATGATGGAATGTGGTTTTTACTTTTCAGAAGAACAATTTAAACACTTGACGAATGAAACAATACCACTATTTTTTGAAAAAATAGTGGTAGAATTGTATGTTAAATCTAGAGATATATCAATTAAAAAATCATCATTTGAGTGAATTCACTCAAATGAAAAAGCGACAATAATATCAATTTTAGATTCCCAATGACAATATCACATTGATATTATGGATAAGTTAAGATCATCAACAAATATTGTCCAATACTCTCAAAAAAATCCTTACCAAGTGTATGCAGAACAAGGAACACTAAAATTTAATGAAATGTGTGATGAAATAGCATTTGAATCAATAACATCTTTACTAAATAATATAAATATTATCCCCCAAAAAGAAGTAGAGCTTATAGAAATAAGTGGTCAACTTATAGAAATACCTAAAAATATTCCGAAACTTCTTAGAGATACTATTTTAAAACAAATTAAATTAAATCTTGATTCAAAAAATAATGTTTTTGATATTAATATTAACCCATTTGAAAAAGAATTATTTTATTTAGACGAAGCATTATCTTCTTCTTTGGAAAACATCTAATTTTTCTAGTAAAATTTTTGTAAGTGCTCATTTTTTAGGAATAATTCTTTTAGAGAAAAACGTTTTATAATATGAAGCATTTACAATTATACCGGCATAAAGAAAATAAGCTAAAATCATAACAAATGTTATAGCATATAAAAATGTTCCGATTGAGCCGTATTTTGAATAATCAATTAATGATGTTAAATAACCAAATGACAATGTAAATATTACTGTTGGAATAGTAGCTATTAAAATTCCGGGAGTTATTTGTTTTCATTTAATTTGAAATAATGGAGAAAACCTAAAAAGTAATCCAATGCCAACATAACTTCAAAGACTTATAAATATTGTCATTGAAAAATAAAATATTGTGTTGTATTTTCACCCAAAAACCTCTATATTTTCAATTTTAATAGGGGGTCACAATTCTTGAAAATACTTTATTAAGGGAATAAATGAAATTAAAGCAATAACAAAAAAGAAAGAAATTATTGGAACTATCATAACACCCCTCATTCTTTTAATAAAAAAATTTGTTTGATTATTGTGTTCGTAAATAGTTGATTGACTATCAATAAACTTCATAATTCCTTTTGATGAAAATCAAATAGAAGAAAGAAACAAAAGAGCAAGCGTTACATTAAATAAGACGTTATTCTCACTTGGCATAATATTTGTAATTAGAGAGTCAAACCCTGGGATAATTTTACTTAAAATATCTTCTCTAAAAATTTTTCCCCACCCTAAATTTTCATTTGGGATGTTTGATATTAATTCGATAATAAAAGTAACAAGCATAAAAATAGGAATCATAGATAGAAATAAATAAAGTCCCAATCCAGCTGGAATAAAATTGAATTTAGGAGATGAAAGATTTTCATATGTTGTATTTACTAATTCTTTCTTTTTTATAGGGTTAATAATTATTTTTTTACTTATAGTTAATTTTAAAGACATAGAAATAATAAGTTTTATTATTTTGTCAAAAAAAGTGATTTCATTTTTATTTCTGTATGTGTGTTTTGAAACCCATTTATATGATTCTTTTTTTGGTTTTTGAGATTCAAAAGCATCTCACCCTGTCTTTAATTTATTTTTCCTTAACATATTTCTCCAAAATTTCTTTCGCTAAATTTGTTGACATTATTGGATTAGCTTTCCCGTTTGTGATCTTCATCAATTGTCCTAAAACAAATTTTAGACATCTTTCTTTTCGATCTGTAAATTCATCTACCAAATTTAAATTTAATTCTATTATATCTTTTATTAAAATCGATAATCTAGTGATATCAGAAATTTGCATATATCCTTCTTGTTCAATTAATTTTTTAACTGGAATTTTTAAATTTATCAACATAGGCGCTAAAACTTTAAGTTGCTTTCCTGATATGGTGCCGCCCATTGATAAACTAACTAAATCTGAAATATCTTGGGGTTTAATTTTTGATTGTTTGCCATCTTTGATATTAAGTAATGGTAATATATCTGAAAAGAAAAATTTAGCCATTATATTCCTATTTTCAAATTTAATTGAGTCAAAAAATAAAGAAGCTTCAAAATTATTTATAAGTAATTTAATATATGCTTCAGGAAGACCGTCTTTCAAATATCTTTCTCTTTTTTCTCATGGCATTTCTTCAATAAAAATATTGTCAATTAATTCTTTTTTTAAAATAATGGGAGGTATATTTGGTTCTTTAAAATATCTATAATCAATATTGTCATTTTTTTCTCTCATAACAATTGTCTCAAGAGATTTCTCATCAAACCGTTTTGTTTCTTGCTTTATTATTTCATTATTTATAATTTTTTTAGTTTGATATTTAATTTCAAATTCAATAGCCTTCTTCACGTTATTCAAAGAATTAATATTTTTTATTTCCACTTTTGTTCCAAAGCTTTTGCTACCCAGCAACCTCAGAGATATGTTTACATCAGCCCTCAATGAACCTTCAGACATTTTAGAATCACTAATATTTAAAAAAGTAGCAATTGTTCTTATTGAATCAATATAATTAACCGCCTCTTTTGCTGAATTCATTTCAGGTTCTGAAACAATTTCAATTAAAGGAACTCCAGCTCTATTATAATTAATTCATGTTTCTGTTGATGTATGTATTTGTCTTGCTGTATCTTCTTCAATGTGGATTCTATTTATGTTGATTATCTTTTGTATTCCGTCATCTAAAAATAAAGTCAACTTACCTTTTGTGCCAATGGGTCTAAATTGTTGTGTTATTTGAAAACCTTTAGGTATGTCAGTGTAATAATAATTTTTACGATCAAAATGTAATTCGTCATCAATATTCATCTTTAGCGCTTTAGCTAATTTTATAGCTTTTACTACGGCCGCCCTATTTAATGATGGTAATGTTCCAGGATATCCTAAATCAATAACTGAAGCATTAGTGTTGGGTTCAGAATTAAAATTATTCTCTGCACTAGAAAAAAGTTTAGTTTTAGTGTTTAATTCCAAATGAATTTCCACACCAATAATAACTTCTAAATTTTTTAACATTATTTACCAACCTTTTCATTTCACATCTTTTCTAAAAATAAAGAATATGAAAATAACACTTCATCATTATAAAGTTTAGAGTCTATAGAAATGTTAAAAGGCATATTATTAAATTCACCTAACTTGAAATTAATTGAAGGATTGCCAACTAAATTTGCAGCAGTTAAAATTCAATTCATAAAATTATCTGAGTTTTTATTTGCATCTTTTAAAAGTGGTGCAATGCTATTAGAAGATGGGAATATAAAAACATCACATTCATCAAATATTTTAGTATATCAATCACTTATTAATCTTCTTATTTTTTGTGCTCTTAAAAACAATTCTTTTTGATTATTTTTTTCTAAAAAGAATGAACCAAGAGCTAGTCTTTTTTGAACCATAAACCCGAATCCTTCAGATCTTGTTTTTGATATCGTGTCTTGCCAGTCATTTCCTTCAATTCTTTTACCAAAACCCACGCCGGTCAAGTTTGATAAATTTGATGATGCTTCCGAAAAAGAAATTACATCATATACCGGTTTAATTGCAGTTAACAAATCTATATTTATTTCTATTTTTTTAACTTTAATATTTTGCTCCTCAAGAGTGTTAATAAATTTTTGGTAGTCTATTGAAACTTTTTCATCTAAATAAGGAAAGCAATTTAAATATGAAACTTGTTTTGGTTTTTTTATTTCTAGTTTGTCTAATTTAATATTTACCGATGTTAGATCCTTATCGTCGATTCCATATAAAGTTTTAGCAATTACAAAAGAATCATTAACATTGTGAGAAAATCAACCAACCGTATCTAGGCTTGTTGCATAAGCAAATAAACCTCAACGAGAAACTGCACCATAAGATGGTTTAAATCCCACCTTGCCTACGTAAGATGCGGGCAATCTAACCGAATCTCCTGTATCAGATCCAAGAGCAAAACCAATATTTTCTGTAAATGTTGCAGCAGAACCAGATGAAGAACCACCAACCATTCTAGTTTTATTTAATGGATTACTTATAATACCAAATCTTGAGTAAGTGCCTGTTCCAGCCATGGCTAACTCATCACAAAAAACTTTTGCAACATTTGTTGCACCTTGATCGATTAATTTTTGAAATACGGTTGCATTATAATGTGGTTTAAAATTAATTAAAATATTGGAAGAAGCTGTTGTTGAATTATCTTTTGTTGCAAAAACATCTTTTAAAGTGAAAATAACATTTGATAAATTACCTAGTTTTTTATTTTCAACATTATAAACCTCAATAACTGCATTATTATTATCATTAGACAATTCAGTTATTGCTAATTTAAAATTTCCTTTATTAATAAAATTCATTACTTTAAAATCCTTTTCATAACTACATAATCACTATTGTGATTAGATGCATTGGATAGTAGTTTCTCTTTTTCTAAAGATTCACCAATAATATCTTCTCTAAGAAAAGTTATCGGTTTTGAAATTCGTGCCATTGGTTCAATATTATCAACATTTATTTTCTTTATTTTATTCATATTTGCTTGGATAAAATAAAATTCGCTTTCTAATAAATTTAAAACATTATCGTCAATATTTATTAAAATTTTATTAGTCATTGATATAAATTCTTTTTTTGTCATAAAACTCCTTATTAATATAATATACTACCATTTGGGTTCGGAAACAAACATAGTTCCATTTAAATATTCTAAATTTTTTTTTAAATTATGAAAAACTATTTTATTTGAATGGAGAAAAACTCTTTTTCCATAGTCTCCACCATATCTTCTATCACCTTTAATAGGATACCCTAAATGTTGTAACGTCAATCTTATCTGGTGCTTTTTCCCTGTGATAATTCTTGCATATTTTTTATTACCTTGTGTAAAAAAAATAGTTTCCATTTTTTCTCCAGAAGAATTTTCCGATAATATATAATGATTACTTTTTTTGTCATATTTTGAATATAAAATGAAGTGTTGTTTTTCATATGGAAAATCAGATTTCATAACATAATATTTTTCGAATTCTCTAGTTTTTTCATTCATTTGGACAAGAGTAGAATAATTT
Source organism: uncultured Mycoplasma sp. (assembly GCA_947039385.1). Lineage (GTDB taxonomy): Bacteria > Bacillota_I > Bacilli_A > Mycoplasmatales > Metamycoplasmataceae > UBA710. The sequence goes on along the minus strand of CAMQYR010000006.1, from coordinate 3,519 downwards.
TTAGCATATATAATCAATCCTGATGTTGATTTGTCCAATCTACCAATATGAGATGGTTTGAAAGAATCTATTTTTTTGAATCCTAAATATGATAAAACTTGAAAATCCAAACAATTTGATTCACCATGAACTGCTATATTAATGGGTTTATTAATGACCAAGATGTTATCATCTTCAAATATTTTCTCAAAATTAATTGAAACTTCTAAATCATGTGATGGTTTGTAACTATCATCTAATCCATAAATTCAAATTCTATCGTTTTCCTTAATTTCATAATCTTTTTTTGAAATTCTTATATCATTAACACGAATGTCTTTTAGACGAAAAAGTTTCTCTATTCTAGACACAGGTACATTATCAAGAACTTTAATAACATATTTAAAACACGTTCTACCCTCATCATTTTTTGTGGCTTTTAATTTTATAAGATTCATTTATTCGTCTCTCTGCGATGAAAACAAATCAATAGATTCATCTTCGTCATCCCAATCTATATTGCTAAATTCTGATAACCTTGGAAGTTGATTTAAAGAACTTATTCTAAAATAATCATAAAATTTGTCTGTAACTCCAAATAAAATTGGAGTTCCAAGAGATTTGGAAATTCCTACCTCTTCAATTAACCCTTTTAGTAATAATGAACTAACTATATGATCTGAACTTTTTCCTCTAATATCATTTATTGATGACTTAGTTATTGGCGCTTTATATGCGATGATTCCAACAGTTTCAATAGCTCCATCAGATAATTTTCTCTTTTGCTCTCCAGTGATTAATTCTGAAATAAAATCTTTAGACTCAGGTATAGTAACTAATTTATAAACTGCATTATATTCTTCCACCATAACACCTCTTTCTCCATTATTAAATTTTTCTTTAAACTTAACCATCATTTCTTTTGCTGAAGCGATGGTTTCAAGAGCAAAAACTTGTTTTATATCATCTAATCTAATTCCTTCATCACCTTTAATATAAATTAAAGATTCAATATTTTTTTCTCTAGATGTCATATTTTTAGTACATTTCTCCTTTTTTTATTATTATTTCTTCAAATTGTTCTTTTTGTTTTAATACTAACTCTTCTTTTCTAGCCATGTCTAAAACAGCTATTAATGTAACAACAAAGTGGTTCATTGTAGGAACGGAAAATAACAATTCAAATGATATATTATTTTCATTGTTGTCAATCAATTTTCTTATTTCTTTTTTTCTATCAGATGGGGACATATTAAATGTTTCTAATTTTATTTTTCTTAATTTATCTGTTTGAGTTCTTTCAAACATTTTTCTCAAAATTGTTATTAATTTTATTGCAGTACCATAACCATCCAATACTGACTCATCAATATCTTTAATGTAATTACTTAAATTTGAATGCGTTTTAATAAACACTTCTTTCCGCAAAGCTTCACACTCTTTCAACTTAATTGAAAGATTCTTAAATTCCTCATACTCAATAAGAAGTTTTAAAAGTCTATCTCTATCTTCTTGAACTTCTTGTTCAACTTCAGGATCAGCTAATATCAATTTTGCCTTTATGTAAATTAAATCTGTAGCCATAACTAAATATTCACTAGCCATGTCAACATTGTTTTTTGTTACTTCTGTTATAATTGTAAGATATTGTGTTGCTAATTCTACAAGATCTACTTCAAAGATATTTATATTTTTTTTTTTAACAAGCAATAAAAGCAAATCTAATGGTCCATTAAAATTATCTAAAAAGAAATTATAATCCATTATTAAATGCTGTTGCTCTGAAATTATTTTTTGTTTTGACATTTTAATGCTCAATTTCATTTTTTTGTTTTTTTTCTAATTTCTTTTTCTCATTATTAATAAATTTTTTTGTTTCTAGTTCTTCTTGATTTTTATTCCTTAATTTATTTGCTTCAAGTTTTGCTTTTATTTTTTCTTCTTTTTTAATTAATTTTAATTCATTAGTTAAATACTTTTCTTCTTTTTTCTTAAATTTAATAATGGATGATTCAGTTAACTCAATGAATTCATGAGATGGAGGGATAAAACTAGACTCAACTATTTTTTGTATCCTCTCAGCTAAAGCTTGAGATGATTGATTAATAAATGAAGTGGGTAGAATTTTTTTATGAAAAATTATTTCAACATTTAAATATTCTTTTCTTCTTCAATTAAAACCACCAACTGAATTGTTTATTGTAAAAGGTATTATGGGTATTAACTCCTTTTGTGCAATTTTTAAAGACCCTGGTTTGAAATTGGAAATTGAACCAACTTTATTTCTAGTCCCTTCTGGAAAAATTACTCCATATGTTTTGTTATTTTTAATAAATTTACCAAATTCTTTATAAATTTCAAGTGACTTTCTTAAGTTTTCTCTTTCTAAAAAAAACACATTAATAAATTCAAGAGGATATCTAGACAAATCCGTATATTTTAAAGAATGCTTGGCAATAAAGGTTGGTATTTTATTATTGTTATCTTTTTCATATGACTGCTTTGATAAGGCTTTTATCAAAATAAACGCATCGCTTAAATCTTGATGATTACCAACTAAAAGCGCCGGTCCTACTTTTCCTAAATTTTCATAACCCGTCACTTTTAATTTGATATTGAAACTGTTCATGGTTTTTGAAGAAAACTTGGAAAGAGTATCAAGTCTTCACTGCAAAGAAAACCTATTCGGTTCTTTGTCTAATTTTTTAACCAGTCTTTTACATTTTTTGGCATATAAATTTAATAATGGTTTTCTTAATATTGGTTTTCAATTAATTTCCATTAAATATCCTTTTCTTCCAAAGCAATGGCAACAATATAATCTTTTTCATTTGATGTGCTAATCTGAAAATTTTTAAAAATATACTTACCATCTTGCTTTGTTATATTTATTTTTTTAAAAGAAGAATAAAAATTATTACTTTTAAAAATTGATTCTTTAATTGCTCATCTAGTTGCTAAAAATTTTTTTTTATTTTCTTCTAATAATCATAATTTTAATTCTTCACTAGATAAAATTTTTTTTGCAAAATCTTCACTTTTATTTTCAAATCTTTTAATTGATGTAATATCTATTCCAATCATATATAAGTTTAATTATAGCAATGAAATATAATTTTACAATTATTTATACCTTTTCTTTTTTTTGTTATGATAGTCAAGTGACCGTATGGTGCCGCTTACAAGAATTGAACTTGTGGCCCCTTCCTTACCATGGAAGTGCTCTTCCTCTGAGCTAAAGCGGCATATATTCTTTAATCTTTAAATTATATAAAAATTTATAAAGTTATGTTATTAAAATTTAAAAGTAATATAATTAATTAAAATGTTTGTTTGTTTGCTTTAAATATTGGTATGATAGCAAGTAAGTAAAAAAGGAGAAAATGAATATGAAATTAAATAATAATAAATTACAAATGAATGCAGGGGTGATGACTCCTCAACAACAAATGAAACAAATGAATACAGGAAATTTTAACCCTAATCAAATGAATACAGGAATGATGAATTTAAATCCAAATAGAATGATGCCTCCTCAAC
>CAMQYR010000005.1 GCA_947039385.1 uncultured Mycoplasma sp. | reverse complement strand
TTTTGAGTTTTCATCATCAGCATCATATAATGATCAACTTTTTACTAGTTATTTCGAAAAAACTGTTTCAGAAATGGCATATACAGATTTAACTGAGCAACAAAAAAAGAAAGTTTTTGGTGGAGGCGACCCTAAGGAGGCTTTAAATAATGGTTTGCTACAAGTGAAGCAGTTAAATAAATCAAACTTGGTTCAAAGAACACTTTTGTCTACTGATCCAAGAAAATTAACCAAAGCAGAAAAGGATACTTATTTTAGTAAGGAACCTTCTAAACGGGAAAATCCTTATTTATTCAATAATGCATATTCTAAATTAGTGTATGGTGCGCCAATAGCACCTAATGATATAAATGATAAAAAAACACCAAATATTATTGATGGCACTGCACAAACAGCGAATTCGTTTTTTAATGGGTCGGGTTTTCAATTAAGAACTTTACTTAATGCAGCAATTAATTGATATACATTTATAAACAACTCTTGAAAAGGAACTAAAGTATTGTGGTTGAATCATACAGCTCCAAATGCTAATTATAATGATACTTTGATGAATGCAGAAGGTTTGCCTTTCACACCGGTGGATGCTATAAATAGAATAAATACTATTAATTATTTTAATGGAGGAAAAAAAGAACAAATTACTGAACAAGATATGAAAAAAGTTTTTGATGATAATTTAGGAAATGCTGATGAGCAATTTAAAACAAATAAATTTGAAGATATTAAAAAAATAATAAAAAAATTATTAGATGTTAATGTCCCTGTCGGAGACAAATTAGAATGAGCAATAACATATCCATATGCAGATGCAACAACTCAAACTCTTAAAATACAGCAACTTGAAAAAATTATTAAAACAATTAAATCATTAGATTCAAGGCTAAATCCTTATTTAAATATTCCTAATGATCCAACCGAAATGTTAGATTCAATTAGCCAAAATAAAAGTATTTCAGATTATAATGGGTGAGGATATGATTATGATGGTATCGGAACTTTTTTAGATGGAATTTCACATGGAGTAGGGATATCTTTGCTAGGTGCTTTTTCTCTTTATTCAGATCCAAAAAGTACTGCTCCTAAAACACAATTTCCAGAATTCACCAAACTATCAGAAGCTATGAAAGAATCTATGGATGGTTCTAAACCTTCAGAAAATCAAAAACTTCCAATAGGTAAACAAATGAAAGATTGAATAAATCTTACAAATAATGATAACAATACATTGGATTCTTATTTTGGAGATGATTATAAAATAGGAATTGAATTGGCTAAATTTTTTGTTTCATATCAAATCAAATTAACAGAGAAAGAGATAACAGATTTAATTATTGAACTAAATTCAATTGCTGGTTTTGCTATGGAATCAGACAATTCAATTAACGATTTAGATGCCGCTTCATTGTCTTTAGTACTTTCTGAATATTATTATCCAACAACTGAAGATGGAGTTTTATATTTGTCAGACATTAGAGTTGGTGATAAAGATGCTTAGATATATTTTTAAACGTATTATATTAGCTATATTGACTTTAATTATTTTAGTAACCTTGGTTTATTTTCTAATTGCATCATTTGCTAAAAATCCATTTGCAGGAGGCGACCCAGACAACGTAATTAATCAAGTAAAAATACATGGTTTAGATAAACCTGTGATTATAAGGTTTGGGAAATATATTCAAGATGTTTTTAATGGTTCTTTTGGAGAAATATATGTTCCAAAAGGTGGAGAATCAAGAAATATTCCATTATTTTTCTTTCTACCATTAAGATATACTCTTTTAATTACTATTCCAGCAGTAATATTTTCTTTAATATTAGGTATTGGTTTAGGTGTTATAGCAGGTTATAAAAGAGGAACATGAGTTGAGGGATTAATAAATATTTTTGTTATGTTTTTTGTAGGGTTGCCTTCTTTTGTTCTTGCGCCAATCGCTATTATGATTGCAATAAATTCAAACGGATTTATTCTTCCTAGTTTTCAAAGGCCAGAAGATGTAGGATGATTAATTACTTTAAAATCATTATTTCTTCCAATACTAATAGTTACCTTAGTGTCGTTAGCAGCTTATACAATTTTAACTAGAAATCAAATGGTTTCAATTTTAACTTCAAATCAAGTATTAATTGCCAAAAGTAAAGGATTATCTTCTGTTGATATATTTTTTAAATATATATTAAGAAATATATCAATACCAATTCTTTCTTTCATATTCCCATCTTTTTTAGCTTTACTAGCTGGAAACATTGTTATTGAGCAATTCTTTAATGTTCCTGGTTCATCTAGCGTTATTATTCAAGCTTTTCCTTCAGGTGAAATTAATGTAGTAATGTTTTCGATTATTTTTTATACTTCACTTTCTTTAATAAGTCAAATAATTTTAGATATTACATATTTATTTATTGATCCTAGAATTATTTTTATAGAAAAAGGAAAAATTAATAACTTGAATAATTTTATTAATTGAGTTAAAGTAAAACAAAACTATAAACACGCCATGAAACAAAAAAAAATGAAAAACAATTCAAACAGACTAACCTTAATATTAAATACTAAAAACAAGGAGGATGAATATGAATAAATCTAAAGATAAATATAAAATTTATTTTGATGCTAATGAAAACAATAATAATTATTTTGTTGAGGTTGAAAAAGATTACACAAAGGAAATATTAGATGAATCATTAAATGGTAATTTATTTAATTTTGTTGAAATAGAAAGATCTTCAGGGTTTAGTTCATTAATTGGTAAACAAAAAAAAATAAGTGTGGATATTGCATCAAGGTTTTTTAAAAATTACTTTGCTCTAACAGCGCTTATTGTATTCCTTGTTGTTATATTTATGTCTATTATTATTCCTGCAATTTCTAAGTTTTCATCAAATAATGGAGTTTTATCAATAAATCAATTTTTATTCATAAATTTACCACCCTCTTATGCACCAATAGTTACAGAAGTTTTAAATTCTGATAATAAAGAAATTGTGTTGGCACATGCTACAAATCCCATAGTCAAGAACTTGCTTGGTGGTGATTGATTGGTCACTTACAACAAATATGAAGTAATTGATAGTGTTATTGGTCATTCATCAAATTTTAGTACTGTTTTGGGAACTACCGAAACAGGTTTTGATATTTGAACAAGAACTTGAACAGCGACTAGAGATTCATTGTTGTTAGCAATATTAGTAGCAATTGTTGAAACATTTATCGGAATTATTATTGGAGCATATATTGGATTTCATGCTGGCACATGAATTGACACAATTTTTACAAGAATAATTGACATAATTAGAAATGTCCCAAGCATAATTTGATTTTTATTACTAGTATCGCTTTTTAAAGAAGTTAATTTTGGTACATTATTTTTATCACTAATTATTATTGGTTGAGTTACACCTGTTTATCAAACAAGATTGTGAATGATAACTGTAAAAGATCAAGAATATATCACTGCTTCTAAGTCGATTGGAGCATCAACTTCAAGACAAATATTCGTTCATGCTTTGCCTGCTATAATTGGTAAATTAGCAACAAGCTTGGTTTCAAGAATAATTGTTATCATTTTCTTTATATCTGCCCTAGCTTTTTTAGGATTTATTCCTTATGGTGGAAAGCCTAATTTAGGTACTGTTCTTAATGAAGCAAGAAATCAAGTGCAGAATAATGTTTGAACACTCTTATTACCATCAATAATTTTATTATCAATTTCATTGTCTACACAATTTATTGCTAATGGTCTTCATGATGCTTTAGATCCTAAAGTAAAAGGTAGTGTTTAGTATGGAAAATATTAATAATAATTTAGTAAAATCTAATCAAAAAAAAATAATAGAAAATGATATTTTACTAAATGTAAAAAACTTAAGTGTAAGTTTTAAAACAGGAAGAAAAAAGATAATAAATATTGTTAGAGGAGTTGATTTAAAAATATTAAAAGGACAGATTGTAGGTTTAGTTGGTGAATCTGGTTCTGGAAAATCAGTTACATCAAAAGCTTTATTAAATATTAATGATTTATCCATTACTGATTCTGACAAAATGATGATAGGTGACATTTCTCTTAAAGATTTAAAAAAAAGAGATTGATCTAAAATAAGAGGAAAAAAAATAGGTTATATTCCACAAGATCCATTAACCTCTTTAAATCCAACAAGAACAATTGGGAAACAACTATTAGATGTTTTACAAGGAAGCACTGAGTATAAGACATTACAAGCAAAAAAAGATTTTTTAATTAATTTGCTTGAAACATTTGGTATTAGAGATGCAAAAAATAAATTTAATTCATATCCTCACACATTTAGTGGTGGTATGAAACAAAGGGTTGTTATTGCAATGATAGTTGCAGCAAAACCTAGTTTAATAATAGCTGACGAACCCACAACGGCCCTAGACCCCACAGTTCAAGCCTCTGTTCTTTCTCTTTTTGAAGATATTAGAACAAAATTAAACATTTCTATAATTTTTATTTCTCACAACATTTCTGTTATTGCAAAATTTTGTGACTATATTTATGTCATGTATGCTGGAAAAATAGTGGAAGCTGGAACAAAAAGTGATATTTTTACTAGACCAGCTCATCCATATACATGAGCATTAATTTCATCAATTCCAGAGAATAAAAATGAAAAATTATTTAACATTCCTGGAACACCACCCGATATGGCAAACTTGCCTTCGGGTGATCCTTTTGCGCCAAGAAATGAATTTGCATTAGAAGTTGATTTTAAAAAAGAACCACCATTATTTCAAATTACAAAAACACATTTTGCAGCCACATGACTACTTGATAAAAGAGCACCACAAGTCAAAGCAACAGAACAGTTAAAAACAAGGGTTGAATATTTTAAGGAGGTGTTAAATGAATAAAAATGGCGAAACTTTACTAGTTGTTAAAAATTTAAAAAAATCTTTTCATACTAAACAAGGTGTAATTAAAGCAGTTAATGATGTAAGTTTTTCTATTAAACCTGGAGAAATCATGGGATTAATAGGTGAATCTGGTTCAGGGAAAACAACTGTTGGAAGATTACTTATTAGATTATATGATAATTTTTCCGGAATAATTTCTCTTGATGGCAAAATAATATCTGGTAAAAAAATATCAAAAAAAAATAGATTATTTTTACACAAAAATATGCAAATGATTTTTCAAGATCCTCATGCTTCGCTAAATGGTCAACAAAACATTTACTCGATATTAAAAGAACCTCTAAAAGTTAATAAAATTATGAAAGCAGAATATAAAGACTTGTTTTTTGATTGACAAGATATTACTTCAAACTTTAAGTATACATTTCAAAAAAAATCTAAGCAAATAGAACTTTCAAATATCAAGTCTTTAAATCATGAGTCTAAAAGCTTTATTGATGAGTGAAAAGATGAACTTCCAAAAATGGTTTTTGATTTTGAAAACAACAAAATTGAAGATTTATTTAATTCTTATTTTAGTTTTTTGGATTCAAGACAATCAAAAGAATCATTTTATATAAAAAAATTATTTTTAAACAATAATGATTTACTTAAAGCATATTATTCATTCCAAAAACAATATAGAAATAATGAATTAGATGATTTTGAGAATAATTTAAAAAGAGCAAAGGAAAAGCTTGACTTAACAAAAACCTTGTCTTCTCAATCGTTAAAAACATATTTAATTGAAAAAGAAAAAAACAATATAAAAACAGAGATAAAAAACGATAGAAAAAACAAATTGGAAGAATCGATAAATATTAAAAATATTTTATTTTCACATATTTTAGAGTATAAAAATTCATTTTTAGAACTAAAGGAAAAGGCAAACAAAACATCAAATTACAAAGATTATAATGTTTTTATTAAAGAGTCATTGATTTACAAAAAAGCTTACAAAGTTCTAAAATCAAATTTATCAAAATTAATTTTTTTAAAATTAAACGATGTAAAAAAATTAATTAGTCTATTGAATTCTGAGCTTAGAAGACTTTCGATTATTTCTAATGAAATTAATATTAATGAGAAAAATTATGTATCAAAAGTAAAGGCTTTGTTAAAGTCAGATTCAAATTTAAAAATATTAACTTTTCTAAATATTTCGGCAGACAACAAAAATATATATCATTATAATAATAAAGAAACACAATCAATTTTAGTTGAAAAAACAAAAGCTTTAAGGATTAAGGCTGTTCCCCATAAGTCAAATATAGATATATTATCAGCTAAAAATGAATATCAAAATACTCTTGATGAAATTAAATGAAATTTAGATATTTATTTAAAAGACTTTAATGTTGATATGGCACTTTTATCTAAAGAAATAGAAAATGAAAAATTTCAAAACAAAAAATATAGAATAGATCTTGATAAACTTGATTTAGAATTTGATAAAGTTAATGAAAGTTTCATTAGTGAACTAAAATTATTTATTCAAAAAAGAGCTTGATCAAAAGAAAAATCAAAAGAAAAAATAAATTACTTTATTAGTAAAGTTTCACAAAAAAAACAATCTCTTGAGTCTTTTAAAATTGAAGTATCGCACTTAAAAAACGATTATTTCAAAATATTACATTTGGTAGGAATAATCAAAAACAAGTTTTCAAAAACTTTTATAAAAAAAATATTATTGAATGAAAAAATATATAATTCTCTTGAAGAGGTTGGGTTATTAAGACAATTTGCTTGAAGATATCCTCATGAATTTTCTGGCGGCCAAAGACAAAGGGTTGTTATTGCAAGGGCTCTTATATCTAATCCAAAAATAATTATTGCAGATGAACCAATAGCTTCATTGGACATTTCTATTCAAGCCCAAGTGGTTAATTTATTAAAAGATTTATGCAGAGTAAAAAATGTTGCTTTAATATTTATTGCACATGATTTATCTATGGTGGAATATATTGCAGATACAGTTAATATAATGCACTTAGGAAAAATAGTAGAGTCAGGGGAAACATCTGAAATTTATTCAAATCCTATTCATCCATATACAATTAACTTATTTAATTCTATTCCTAAAATTTCTAATGCAAATAAACCATTTGAAGCTTCAAAATTTGATGATGATTATTTAGTTGATCAAACTGATTCTAACGAAATTGTTGAATTTTTTGAATGTTCTAATAATCATTTTATTTATGCAACCGAAACACAATATAATGAGTGGATGGGAATTCAAACCAAACCCCAAAATATTGTTAGTGAAAAGAGTGTTTGAAAATATAATACTAATATAGAGGAATCTACAATTATTGATGTTCGAGAAAATTAAACATAAATTTACTAAAAATAACTCATTTGTTCTATTCTTTCTAATATTTTTATCTATACCAATTATTATTGGTGTATCTTTGGGTACTGGTAGAGCGTGATATGACGTCATATCTATAATATCTATTTTTTATATTGGTATTCCCATACTTATTATAATTTTTACAATAAATAATAATGGAATGATAAAAAAGATAATAAGTAATTTTAAATTTAAAGAAGTAAAAAAAATAAAGAGAGAAAAAATATCTTCAAGTGAAGAAGTTAAAATGAAAATCCTTGGGTTAGATAGTGATGCTAGTGAGAAAAAAAAATCATGAAATAAAAGTAATATTCTATTTATATCAATATCTTTAATTATTTTTGGTGTGTTAATTTTGTTATGCACAATACCTTCGTTAATTATATTTACATTAAAATAAATATTTTTGTTTTATAATTAAAAATAAGAAATTGGAAATGAGAATTATTTATGAAGAATATTTATAATCATAAGGTAGTTGAAAAAGATAAAAACCAAAAATGAATTATCAATAAATATTTTTCTAAACATGATAGTGCGAAGAAACCATTCTCAATAATTCTTCCTCCTCCAAATGTAACTGGTCAACTGCATCTTGGTCATGCATGGGATGGATTTATACAAGATACAATCATCCGCTACAAAAAACTAAAAGATTTTGATGTTTTATTTGTACCATCTATGGATCATGCCGGAATAGCTACACAAGCTAAAGTGGAAGAAAAATTAAGGAACGAGAATAAAACCAAAGAAATGTTAGGTAGAAAAGAATTTCTGAAAAAATCTTTTTCTTGAAAGAATGAATATGCAGCAATCATTAAAAAACAATGGCATACATTAGGATTAGCTCTTGATTATACAAACGAGAGGTTTACACTTGATGCTAAATCAAATGTGTCAGTAAACAAAGTTTTTATTGATTTATACAATAAAGGCTTTATTTATAAAGGTGTGAAAGCAATAAATTGAGATTCAAAACTTCAAACAGCACTTTCAAATATTGAAGTTATTTCCAAACCTTCTAAATCTAAGATGTATTATATTAAATACTTTTTAGAGGATAAATCAAATTTCATAACTATAGCCACAACTAGAATAGAAACAATATTTAGTGATGTTGCTATTGGAGTCAATCCTTTTGATAAATCAAAAATTAAATTCAAAAATAAAAAAGTTTTTAATCCGCTTACAAACGAATTAATTCCAATAATTGAAGATAAGTATATAGACCCTAATTTCGGTTCTGGATTTATGAAAATATCAGCACATTCTTCAAATGATATTGATATCATAATTAAAAACAAATTGGAAATAAAAGAGTGTATTAACAAAAAAGGATTTTTGAATAATTTAGCAATGGAATTTGAAGGTCTTTCAATAAATGAAGCGAGAAAAGAAATTAAAAAAAAACTTGATAATAACAACTTAATTGTTAAGATTGATGACATTGAAAACAACGTTGGAGTTTCTGAAAGGTCAGGAGAAGTTATAGAAATTTTAGTGATGCCTCAATGATTTGTCAAAATGGATTCTTTAAGTAAAAACTTATTGGAAAATATAAATTCAAAAAACAAAATAAATATATATCCAATTAGGTTTGAGCAAATTTTAAAAAAATGAATGGAAGATGTTCATGATTGAACAATAAGTCGACAACTTTGATGAGGACATCAAATACCTGCTTGATATAAAGGAGAAGAAATTAAAGTTCAAGTTGAATCTCCTGGAAAAGAATGAAAAAGAGATGAAGATGTTTTAGATACTTGATTTTCTTCAGCTTTGTGTCCCTTTTCATTTTTAGGTTGACCAAACAATAATGAAAAACTAGAGAGATATTTTCCAACATCTTTACTTGTAACGGGTTATGACATTATATTTTTTTGAGTGGCAAGAATGTATTTTTTATCACTAGAATTTATGAATAAAATTCCTTTTAAAGATTTACTTGTGCACGGACTTATTAGAGATGAAACTGGGAGAAAAATGTCAAAATCTTTAGGGAATGGTATTAATCCAATGCATGTAATTGAAGAATATGGTGCAGATTCTTTAAGATGATTTTTATTAACAAATTCCACTCCAGGTCAGGATATAAATTTTAATAAAAAGAAAATTGAGTCAGCATGGTCTTTGAACAATAAATTATGAAATATAACTAGGTTTATTATTTCGATGGATGATAATAATAATTCTAAATTAGAAGACACAGATAAATGAATTATTTCAAAATTTTATACATTGGAAAAAGATATTGAAAAACATATGAACAAATATGAGTTTTCAATAATAGGAAAAAAAATAAATGATTTTATATATGTTGATTTCTCGAGTTGATATATTGAGTTTTCAAAAACAAAACCTAATAAAAAAATTGCTGTTGAAGTTCTTACAAAACTTTTAGTGTTGTTACATCCATTCCTACCATTTATAACAGATCACTTATATAATATAGTAACTGGAAAAGAGTTGTTAGAAAACCTAATTACAACAACAAAAAAATATGAAATAAGTTATATTGATGATGTTATTTCAATAATTAGTTTAATTCGCGAGTTTAGAATGGAATTTAATATAAGCAATAAAGAAGTCGTTGAATTTTATTTTAATAAATATGAGAACAACTTAACTATGGTTGAACTTATTAGCAAAATAGCTAATTCAAATATTGTAAAAAATAATGATTCTCCATATTCTAAAAATGGAATAACTATTTATATTAAATTGTCTTCTGAATTAAAAGAAAAGGAAAAAATAAGATTGATAAAAGAACAACATAAACTAGTTATTGAATTAGAAAGATCTAAAAATATATTAGCAAACCAGAAGTTTTTAAATTATGCACCTAGAGAAAAAATTGAGTTAGAAAAATTGAAATTTGAAAAATATCAAAATGAATTAGAAACATATAATAAAAAATTGAGTAACTATAATGATTAGTTTAAACGGAAATATTCCTGCTAAAAAAAAATTAGATATTCTTAAACAAAAAATAGATAATTTTGAGAACAAACCTAAAATGTCAATTATTCAAATTGGTGACATTTTTGAAAGTAATAAGTATATTGCAATAAAAATTAAAAAAGCTAATGAAATTGGTGTTATAACAAATCACATTAGATTAAGCGAAAATATTAAGCAAAAAGAACTAATTAATATAATTAAAAAAGAATGTGCCAATACTGATGGATTAATTGTCCAATTACCCTTACCATCCCATTTAGATAAACAAAAAATATTAAACACAATTGATGTTAATAAAGATATTGACGGATTGTCTGATTCAAACAGTGAACTTTTATATAAAAATCAAAAATGTATTTTGCCTGCTACTGCCAAGGCTATAATTTCTCTAATTACTTTTTACAAAATTCCTATTGTAAATATGAATATATCAATTATAGGTGAATCTAATTTGGTTGGAAAACCCACAAAAGAATTATTGAAAAGAATGGGTTCAAATGTTAATAGTTTTAATATAGAAACAGGAATACAAGGATCAGAAAAATCCGATATATTAATTGTGGCTGCAGGATCTCCTGGTTTGGTAAAGTCAGAAAATATTAAAGATGGTGCAGTTGTTATTGATGTTGGTGTTAATAGAGATGAAGTAACTAATAAAATTATTGGTGATGTTGATTTTGAGTCAATAAAAGATAAAGCATTTGCAATTTCTCCAACAATTGGTGGTGTTGGTCCATTAACTATTGTTGAACTTTTAGAAAATCTTATAGAAATTTATAGTGAAAAGTTACTTAAGAATGAATAATTTGTGTTATTATTATTAAGCAATAATAATTGTTGCAGAAAGTAGATTAATTTCTCACCTCATTATTTTTATTTTGGGTTTAGCTATAACATATATTTTATAAAATTAGTAGTTAATTAATGGTCAATAATTTATTTTTAATATTTAATTAAGGGGACAATCATTATTGATAAAAATTTAAATCATAAAAAAAAGAAACCAGGTCCAGAACACATAATTAATGAACACATATTATTTCCAAAAATTTTTATTATTGGAGTAAATGGCGAAAAGATTGGTGTAATGTCTCGAAAAGATGCTCTTCAAGGTGCTTTGGAGCAAAAATTAGATTTAGTTTTAATTTCAACAACTCCAAAGCCTATTGCAAGATATATGGATTATGGTAGATTCAAATATGATCGTAAAAAAAAGAAAAAAGAAGAGAAATCTAAACAAACAAGAGTTGAAAATAAACAAATTAGACTTACACCTTTAATTGGTATAAACGACTTAAAGACAAAGGCAAAAAAAGCTAGAGAATTTTTGCTTGAGGGCGATGTCGTAAAAATATCTTTAAAGTTTAGAGGGAGAGAATCTCAAAGACCAGAACTTGGATATGCTGCATTGGAAACCTTTTTTAAAGAAGTGGAAGATATTGCAGTTATAACTAAAGAACCAGCTTTAAATTCTGGAAGATTTTTAGATATGTTTTTACAACAAGATAAGAAGAAACTCATTCAATATAAAAAAGACAACAAAAATACAGTTAAGGAGATAGAAAACAATGCCTAAGATGAAAACAAAAAGTGCAATTACTAAACGTGTTAAAGTAACAGGAACTGGTAAAGTAGTAAGAGGTCAAGCATATAGATCACACTTAGCACAAAACAAAACAACAAAACAAAAAAGACAGTCTCGTAAATCGGATATGATGCATCCTTCTGATGTTAAAAGATTTAAAGGTTTGTTTTAGAATAATAAAATAAATATAAAAATAGGAGAATTTTATGAGAGTAAAAGGTGGAATAGTTACTAGACGTAGACGTAAAAAGTGACTGAAATTAGCAAAAGGATATTGAGGACATAAATCAATTGGATACAAAGTTGCAAAACAACAAGTTGTAAAAGGTTGAGTATATGCTTTTAGAGATAGAAAACAAGTTAAGAGAAATTTTAGAAAACTTTGAATTGCACGTATTAATGCAGCAACTCGTCCAATGGGACTTTCATATTCAAGGTTTATTGAAGGATTAAAGGAAGCAAAAATAGAAATTAATAGAAAAATGTTATCAGAATTAGCAATTAATTATCCTGATATTTTCAAAATAATTTTTGATAAAGCAAAATTTGCTTTAGAAAAAAAGTAAACATTATGCATATTTTAAAAATATCTTGTTTTAAAAGATAGGAACGAAATGAGCAAAAAAATCAAACAAATTGGATATTTAACAGCCCTTGTTATAATAACAGGTGGTACTATTGGTTCAGGTATTTTTCTAAAAAACCAATCAATATTATCTAATTCTCACAATGATTTAATGTATGCAATAATAGCATGAATTGTAAGCATTTTTGGAGTAATATCTATTGGTTTTGCTTTAGTTGAATTATCATCAGTGTCTAAGAATGATCAAGGAATTTTAACTTGAGTAAAAAATTTTACAAATTCAAAATTACATAAGTTTTCATCATCATATATGTTGCTAATTTATTATCCAATTACTTTGGTTTGTTTACCTATTTATACAGTTGCCTCTATGGATGATGTGGCAATTTCAATAAGTGGAACACCATTATTTAAGAATGATCTTTGGCCCACTTTTATTTCATTAGGAATTGTAAGTTGGCTTCTTCTTTTTTCTTTAATTTCATTAAAAATTGGTGAATTAATTCAACAAGTTTTTACTGTAATTAAATTTATACCAATAATTATACTTCCTATTTTTGCATATATTGCCGCTTCAAATGGAGGCGTTTCTTCAAATTTGCCTAAAATTCCTGATGGTTTAAACGGTCTTCATCCGGGATTGGGAATTATTGCTTCCATACCTGCTATTTTATTTGCTTTTGACGGTTTTTTTACAATAACAACATTAAGATCGAATTTAAAAAACAAAAAACAAATGCCGTGAATTATGCTTGCAGGATTAATATTGATTTCTTCAGTATATTTATATTTGTCAATCGCTTTTGCTTTACCTCCAAATAATGGAACTTCATCAGGAATTGTAGGTATTCCAAGTTGATTATCAATTGTTTTAAATGTTATGATTGTTTCTGCTGTTCTTGGAATAGTGAATGGATATTGTTTATCTACAAATAGATTATATGAAATAGCTGCTGAAGAGAAGTCTTTTTATTTGTTAGCTTTAATGTATAAAAAATTTCCTAAATTTTCAAAAAGAACAAATTCTTTTTTATTAGTTTGATTGATAATAATTGTAATTTACATAACTTTAGTTCCTATTTCTATTTTTGTTTGAAAACCAGGTTCTGCAGCTACTTCTAATAAAAATGTATATTTAAATATTTATGCAATGTCAGATTTATTGACCAATTACACTTCCTTACTTGCTTTTGTATTTATAGGTGTAGCAATTTTTGGGGGAATTTTAAATAGAAGAAGTAGAAAGGTAATTGTTGAAAAATCAAAATTGTTTTTGCCATTTGGAATAATATCAATTATTTTTCTTGCATTTGGAACAATATATTTATTTATTCAGCCACTTGTGGATATATTTATTGTTGATGATTGAAAAGTTAAACTATCAAATATAAGTGTTTTAGTAATTTTAATAATAACTTTATTAGTATCAATGCTTAACGCATTAATTGAAACAAAATTAGCTATTAAAAAAAATGAAAATTATTTACCAGAAAATTATATTTATATAGATAGTAAAAATATGGGTTCTAGTATTGAAAAATCAAAAAAAAGAGAGTTATTTAATGATTTAGAAATTACTGAAGAATTATGGATTAATTCAAATGATGAAGATTGAATGAAAGGGCTTAGATAATTATGGCAAAAATAGTTGTTGGACTAAGTGGTGGAGTAGACTCTGCTGTAACTGCTTTTTTACTAAAAGAGCAAGGGCATGAAGTTATTGGTGTTTTTATGCGAAATTGAGATTCATTTGCAAATAATGATACTTTAGGTAATCAAAATATTAATGATGCAATATGTCCACAAGAAGTTGATTATCAAGATGCAATTCAAGCTGCCAAAATAATCGGAATAAAAATTAAAAGAGTTGATTTCATTAAAGAATATTGGAATGATGTTTTTGAAAATTTCATAAGTGAATATAGAAAAGGAAGAACACCTAATCCAGATATTTTATGTAATAAATATATTAAGTTTGATAAATTATTAAATTATGCAATCAATAATTTGGGGGCTGATTTTTTAGCTACAGGTCATTATGCAATTACAAAAAATGGTGAATTATTTAGAGGGTTGGATAAGACAAAAGATCAATCATATTTTTTATCTAAACTTTCTAAGAACCAATTAGAAAAAGTAATTTTTCCGTTGGGTGAGATAACAAAACAAGAAGTGCGTGAAATTGCAACTAAAGCAAAACTAAATGTAGCTCAAAAGAAAGATTCTACAGGGATATGTTTTATAGGAGAAAGAAATTTTTCTAAATTTTTAGAAAACTATATTCCGGCTAAACATGGCGATATTATTGACATTGATACAAAAAAAACAATTGGAAGACATAATGGTGTTATGTATTACACAATAGGACAGAGAAAAGGTTTAAATCTTGGTGGAATGTCAGAACCTTATTTTGTTGTTTCGAAAGATGTTGAAAATAAAATAATTTATGTTGCCCCTTTTTCAAAAGAGGAATATCTTCTTTCTGATAAATTAACAGCAATTGATTTAAATATAATAAGCGAAGAATTTAGTAACAAAAATATTACTGCTAAATTTAGGTATCGACAAGATGATGTTAAAATCTCAATAAAAATCAACAAAAATACCAAAGAAATTACAGTTTTCTATCTTGTTAAACAATTAGCAATTACTCCAGGTCAACAAATAGTATTTTATTCAGAAAATAAATGTTTAGGTGGAGCAATAATAGATAAAGTTTTTCAAAACAATAAAGAGTTAAAGGTTGTTTTTTAAATTAATATAATATATACAATCTAATTTAAAAAAATATCTTGTATAATCTTGTATAATAATATTGTAAGTATAGGATTAATCAATCCTATCCTTATTAAGGAGATGTGATATGAAATCAATAAATGTATATAGTGAAATTGGAAATTTACGTAAAGTACTTGTTCATACGCCTGGTAAAGAAATAAGTTATATTTCCCCAAGTAGATTAGATGAACTTTTATTTTCTGCTCTATTAGAACCAGAACAAGCAATAAAAGAGCATAAAGACTTTGTTCAAATACTTAAAAATGAAGGTGTTGAAGTTGTTCAATTAATTGATTTAGTTTCTGAAACTTATGATAGTGTTGATGAGAAAGTTAAAAATACTTTTTTAGAAACTTATTTAGATGAAGTTGAACCAAAAATAATCAATCAATCAGTTAGAGAACAAATTAAAAGTTATCTTTTAAAAATAAAAGATACTAAACAATTGGTATCTATTTTAATGTCAGGTATTATGGCTAAAGATTTAGGTATTGAATATGAACATGAATTAGTTGTAGATCCTATGCCTAATTTGTATTTTACAAGGGATCCATTTGCATCAGTAGGTGATGGTGTTACAATTCATAGAATGAAATATGAAACAAGAAGAAGAGAAACATTATTTTCAGAATTTATTTTTAATAATAATGTTGATTATAAAGATGTTGCTCAATATTCAACAAGAAATGACAAAAACACTATAGAAGGTGGAGATGTTTTTATTTATAATTCAAAAACTTTAGTAATGGGTGTTTCTGAACGAACAGAAATGAAAGAGATAGAAGTAATAGCAAATAAATTAAGAGAAAGTCAAAGTACTTCATTTGAAACATTAATTGCTATTAATGTTCCAAAAGCCAAAAATTTAATGCACTTAGATACATGATTAACAATGTTGGATGTTGATAAATTTATTTATTCACCAAATATGATGGGAACATTAAAAATTTGAAAAATAAAACTCAATGGTAATGAAGATTCATTAACAGAGTTAAACATTACACTTGAAGAAATGCTAGAAGAAATAATTGGTAAAAAACCAATTCTTATTCCGGTTGCTGGTGAAGATGCTGGACAATTAGCTATTGATCTTGAAACACATTTTGATGCTACAAATTATTTAGTTATAAGACCTGGTGTCGTTGTTGGATATGATAGAAATAAAAAAACAGAAGATGCATTAATAAAACATGGAATAAAAGTATTATCATTTAGTGGTAATCAATTATCGCTTGGTATGGGTTCTTCGCGTTGTATGTCAATGCCTCTAATTAGAGATAAAGTTGAATAATAAAAAAATTAAATAATAAAAATAGAAAAAGGAAAAAAATGGCCGTTAATTTAAAAGGAAGAAGTTTAGATTCACTTCTTAATTTCACAACAGATGAAGTTAAATATTTATTGGATTTATCCATAGAATTAAAAAAATCTAAATATCAAGGATTGCAAACATTGAATAGACCTTTTGTTGGGAAAAACATAGCGATTATGTTTCAAAAAGATTCAACAAGAACTCGTTGTTCATTTGAAGTTGCAGGTGCTGACTTGGGAGCTGGTGTAACTTACATAGGACCTCAAGGATCAAATTTTGGTAAAAAAGAATCAATTGAAGATACTGCAAAAGTATTGGGTAGATTTTATGATGGTATTGAATTTAGAGGATTTGCACAAGCTGATATAGATGCTCTAGTTAAATATTCAGGAGTTCCTATTTGAAATGGACTTACTGATGATGAACATCCAACTCAAATAATTGCAGATTTCATGACAATGAGAGAAGAATTAGGAGATCTAAAAAATAAAAAAGTTGTTTTTATTGGAGACATTAAAAATAATATGGGACATTCAATGCTAATTGGTGCTGCATTTACAGGAATGCACATTACTTTATGTGGTCCTAAAAGTTATCACAAAGAAATAAGACAAAGTGTTATTGATGATTGTGAAAAATTATTTAAAAGAAATGGTGGATCTTTATCATTTAGTGATAATAAAATAGAGGCTGCTAAAAATGCTGATGTTATTTACACTGATGTTTGAGTTTCATTAGGTGAACCATTTGAATTATTTGATAATAGAATTGGTGAATTACAAGATTTTCAAGTTGATATGAAAATGATAAAAGCTGCTAATGAACATGTAATATTTTTACATTGTTTACCAGCTTTTCATGATAATCATACTGATTTTTCAAGAGAAATATCTTCAAAATTTGGAAAAAAATATCCTCTTGTTAAAGATGGTGCTATGGAAGTTACAGATGAAGTGTTCCAATCTAAACACAATAAAGCATTTAATCAAGCGGAAAATAGAATGCATTCTATTAAAGCAATTATGCTTTCAACAATAGGTTATTAATGTCTAAAATAGTAATTGCTTTAGGTGGAAATGCCTTAGGAAATAATGTTGAAGAACAAAAATCATTAGTTAAAATACCTGCTGAAAAAATAGCATCTTTAGTTAAGTCTGGTCATCAATTAATTGTTGGTCATGGAAATGGACCACAAGTTGGAATGATATTTAATGCATTTTCAGATGCAAAGTTGTTTAATTCTAAATCACCTGTTGTTCCATTTGCTGAAGCTGGTGCGATGTCACAAGGTTATATTGGATTTCACTTAATGACAGCAATAACTAATGAATTTCTAAAAATGGATATTAAGAAAGATGTAGTGTATTACTTAACTCAGACTATAGTTGATGCTAATGATAATGCTTTCAAAAATCCTACAAAACCAGTAGGACCTTTTTACAAAACATTTGAAGAATGTGAAAATAATAACCCTAAAAGTGTTATTATTGAAGATGCAGGAAGGGGTTTTAGAAAAGTTGTTGCAAGTCCAATACCATTAGATTTTATAGGTATTGATACTTTTAAAAAAACAGTTAATAGTGGTGCTTGTGTTATTTTGTCTGGTGGTGGAGGAATTCCAACTATAAAAACCAGTGAAGGATACAAAGGTGTAGATGGTGTTATTGACAAAGATTTCGCACTTTCAAAAATAAGTGACAAACTTGATGCTGATATTTTAATTATTTTAACTGCTGTTGATCGAATATTTATTAACTTTAATAAACCAGACCAACAAGCTCTTGAAGTAGTGACTATAAAAGAACTTGAAAAGCACATAATTGACAATCAATTTGCTCCTGGAAGTATGCTTCCAAAAGTTCAAGCAGCAATTAATTTTGTCAAACAAAATGAAAAAAGAATTGCAATTATTGCAGATCTTAACAAAGTCGAGGAAGCTCTTAATGGAACTTCTGGTACTAAAATAATATTTTAATGAATTGTTCATTTAAATATTTAATAAATTAATAAATTTTAAGAAAGGAATTTAAATTATGATTAAAAAAAGAAAATCAAAAAACCTTTCATCAAATGAAGGCATTGCTAATGCTCCGCTAAAGAAAAAAATATCATTTTTTTCAGCAATGTTTGTTGTTATAGGTTCTTCTGTTGGTGCCGGAATATTTCTAAAATCAAAATCAGTTTTAGATGGTTCACACGGAAGTTTAGTGCTTGCGATATTCACATGATTAATCGCAGCATTTGCCGTTATTGCAATGGCTTTAGCATTGGTTGAAATAGCCAGTGCTAGAAATGATAATTTATCAGTAATTGGATGATGTCATACTTTTAATTCAAGAACTATATATAAAGCTTCAAAGAATTTTATGTTTTACATTTATCTTCCTCTTACATACTTTTTCATGCCCTTGTATTTTATAATACAATTGCAGGATGGAATTGGAGTTTGGACTAGTAGTTATATGGAGAATGGTAAGGCACATCTTATGCCTTTTACATTTGGAACAGACAATGATTGACTTTGATGAACGTTCATAGTATTTGGAGTAACAATATACTTTACATTAATTTCTGGAATTTCTTCTAGATGAGGAAATATTCATAATTGAGTAATTACTGCAGTAAAATTCATACCTTTAGTAGTAGCTGCAATTATTGGATTTGTGTTTGTTGGTACAGGAGGTGGAGCAGACCTTGCTCCAGGAAATCAAGTATCAGCTGGGTTTAAACCAATAAAGGACCCCACAACGCTAGCTGCGATGACACCAGGTTTTGGTATGTTCATTGCAATGGCCGGAATATTTTTTGCATATGATGGTTTCTATGTTACTTCAGGGTTACAAACTGAAATGGCAGAACCTAAAAAAACTCCAATGGCTATTCTTTTTGGATTAGGAATAGTAACAATTATTTATTTAATTATTGCTGTATCAATGTCTTTAAATGGTACTGGAGATTTTAGAGGTTTTGGAGCTTGATTAATGGAAAATAATCAAGGTTGAATATTTGGAATTATAAATATCTTTATAGCAATTGGAATTTTAGGAATTATTAATGGATTTGCAATGTGAGCTCCAAGATTTGTTGAAGATTTAATAAAAGAAGGTGAATTACCATTTTCATCTAAATACAAAAATAGATTAAATCCATCAAAACCTAAAGTGGGTATTGCTTATTCGTTAGTTATGACAATCCCAATTGTTTTCATATTTATATTAATCGGATCATTTGGATATATAAATCTTTATGGTGATGATTATGGATCACATATGGGAAGTTTATATACTTTTGCTGATCTTATGGCTAATTGAACTGCTTTATTTACATTCTCATTCATATTAGCATCAATATATGGTTGTTTGAAAAATAGAAAAACAAAAAAAGTTGTTACTGAAGAGAAAAAATATTTTAAACCAATGGCTATTTCTGCAATTGGTATAATGTCAATTGCATTATTTGTAACCATCTTTGCGCCAATATTTGATCTTTTAGCAATATATACTTACCATATTACTGATTCTCAAGAAATTATTGGTAGAGTAATGTTAATTGTTGTATTGATTTTATTTTTAACATTAACTTTTTTACCAACAATTATTGAAGATTATATCAATAAACGTAAAGGTAATAATATTGATAATAACAATATTGAAGGTGATGTAGAAATATATAATAACAATATTGAAAATAATATGGATGTTAACAACTCATAAATATATAATTTATAACTGCAATATTTTTAATTAAAATTATTATAGTTAATTTGTAGAATTTGTAAAAAAAGCTTTAAAAAGCTTTTTTTATTTTTATTTTTAAATTTTGAAAATAAAAGAAATTTTTTTAATAATTTACTTTATAATTATTTTGTATTTATAACTTGCGGTTTAAGCAAACATAATAAATATGAAATGGAAATATGAAAAAGTTTAAATTAATATCTATAGGCTTAGGTGTTGGTATAATTACAACAACATTAATTTTAACATCTGGGATATTAGTTAATATTCCACTTATTAATGCAGCTGGTTCTTCAGCCGTTCAGTCGCTAATGGTTGCTTTCTCTAATAAATATCACCAATCAGACTTGGTGACACAAGCCGGCGGTTCTGGCGCTGGAATCAGAGCTATTATTGATGATAATAAAGAGATAGGTATGGCTTCAAAAGATCCAAAAATTTTTGAAAATATAGCTTATGCTAATGATCAAAAAATTTGAATTGATAGAGAAATAAAAACATTTACCGTTGCGTGAGATGGTATGGGTATCATTTATAAATCTAGAGATAAAAATACAAAAATTGATATTAATGAAAGCACAATTAGTAAAATTTATCAAATTTTTGCTGGGAATCATCAATTTAAGTTTTCTGATATTGATCCATCAATCAGAAATGATGAAATCATTACTCCATTTGCTAGAAGTGGCGGAGCTATAGTTTCTGGAACAGCTGACGCATTTTATCACGATTCACAATTATTGAAACCCAAAAACAATTTGGAACCCAAAAACAATGATGCAATAGATAAGGCGCTGATTAATGGAGAATATGGTCCATACACAAAGACAACATCTGAATCAAATTCTCAAGCTTGGTCGTTTGTAAAAAACGAAAATAAAGTTGGATCAATGGTTTATCTTTCAGCAGGTTTTATCCAAAATAATTTAAAAGAAATTGAAAATAGTGGTTTTAAGGTAGCAACATATAAAGGTAAAGAAATGAATAAGGAAACAATTACTAATGGATATAATTGGTATAGACCATTGAATTTAATGCTTTCAATAAAACAAAATAAACAAAATAAACAAAATGAGAAAATTAAAATAATTGATATTAATTCTCAAAATTTAATTAATTGAATTCTTTGAGACCCTCAAGCTAAAAAAATAATTGAAGAACAAGGGTATGTGGCATTAACGCGTGAGCAAGTACTAGAGCATATGTGTTTAGATAAAAATATAAATACTTTATGAACAGCTGATGATAAAGAAATATTTGAATCTTTTGATAAGAAACCAAAAATAAGGTTAAATAATGAATAAAAATTTAAAGGCTTATAAAAAGAAAAATCATATTAATAATTTTGTTAAACTTTTATCAATTAATTTTTCTATGTTAATGGTGGTTATTTTTATAATTGTTGTTTTTTTTATATTTTTAATGGCCATTAAAGGTTTTAGAGAGTATGGACCAAACATTTTATTTAGTTTAAGTTTTGAAAAAAAATCATTTTGAATTCCCTTTTCAGTAACTCTTTTAACTTCGGGAATTGCCATTTTAGTAAGTGTTTTATTAGGAATAAAAGTGGCGATTTTTACAAAATATCGATTGCTTAAGAAGTGAAGAAATAAAATAATTATTTTATTTCAAACTTTATCAGGAATCCCTTCTGTTATTTTTGGATTATTTGCAGTTAACTCTTTAGGTTGATTGCTCAATGTTATTTTTGGGTTCTCAAAAAATTCAATTTTCAATGCTTCTATTATGTTGTCATTCATGATTCTTCCAACAATCATATCAATGACACTTGAATCTTTAAACTCAATTGATACAAATTTATTAACAAATTCTTTAGCGATTGGAAACTCAAAAACAAAATCAATTTATAAAGTATGTCGAAAGGCCGCTAAATCTGGAATAACAGTTGCAATAATAGTTGCAATATCAAGAGCAATTGGTGAATCAATGGCTGTTTCTATGATTCTTCAATCACAACCAACAAATGAAATATTTCAAGATGGTTTTTTTTCATTATTAAATTCATCTTCTCAATCTTTGGGTGCCTATATTTCTTATGCTATGTTTGCAGATTCAGATCCTGAAAAAATGAGACCTTTGCTTTATGCTTTTGGATTAATAATGCTTGTTTTCTCAATGATACTAAATATATTTATTGCATTTATAACTAATTCTAAGAATAGCTCTAGCAAACTTTGAGTTAATAAAATAAAGAGTAGTATTGCAAATGTGTTTACATTTATTCCTAGAAATATTAAAATATTATTTGAAAAAATATCTTTTAAAAGTAAATATAAGCCAGACATTAACAATGCTCAAGAAACCATTAATTACATTAAAGAAAGAAATTCAAGTTATAAATTGACAAATTTATATAATAGTTATAAAATTGGACTAGAATTTTTTTCAACAATAGTATGTCTATCTTTTCTTACATGAATTATTGGTGATATTTTGGTAAACGGAATAATTGGAAGCACTAAAGAAACATCTAGCATTTGAGAGTTTTCTAAAAATACAGTTGGCCAGTCATTGCTAAATACCATATTGTTAATTGTGGTTTGTTTGGTTATAAGTTTTCCGATCGCATTGCTCATAGCTATTTATTTGAATGAGTATGCAAAGAAAGGACTTGTTAAAAAAATAATTATTTTCTTTTTAGACTCTTTATCATCAACACCTTCTATATTATTTGGAATGTTTGGTTTATTGTTTTTTATTCAAGTAATGGGAATGTCAAATACGGGTAGTCATGGAAATTCACTTATTGCTGGTGCATTAACAATAGTTATCGTTATTATTCCAACTTTTATTCGATTACTAGAACAATCTTTAAAAAACATTCCAAATGAAATAAGAATTAATTCTTATTCTTTAGGAAATACAAAAACAGAAACAATTAAAAAATTAATCATTCCTATGGCTTTAATTTCAATAACAGGTAATATTATTTCAATAATTGGTAGAATACTTTCCGAAACTGCACCTCTTTATCTAACTGCCGGTTTATCATCTTCTTCAATAACGGCTTTAAACAGGCCAGGAACAACATTGACAACACATATATATGCCCAATTATTCTCTAATTCATCAAATGCAAAATGAATTCAATATGAGACTGCATTAGTAGCAATGTTATTGGTATTTTCGCTAGTAGTAATTGGTTATGTTATAATTCCTTCAAGAAAAATAATAAAAGATTATTTTTTAAGGTTAAAAGATAATGTATTTAGTAACAAGATAAAAAAATTAAAAAATGAGGGGTAAAATGAAAGTAAATAATAAATTAATTTTATTTTTTAAAAAATATAAAAAGCTTGAAACACAAATTATTGAAAAGAAAGAAACATTTAATAAAAATAATATTTTTGAAATTAGTAATTTTTCATTATGGTATAATGACGGAAAGAAACAAGCATTATTTGATTTGAATGTGAATATAAAGTTTAAAAAAATAACCTCTTTTATTGGTCCTTCAGGGTGTGGTAAATCGACATTTTTGAGATCTTTAAATAGGATGAATGATTTAATAGAAGGTGTAATATATGAGGGCGATATATTTTTTGATCAAATAAATATTAAATCTAAAAAAAATCCAGTAACTACTTTGCGGGCAAGAGTTGGAATGGTTTTTCAAAAACCAACTCCATTTCCAATTTCAATTTATGAAAATGTTGCTTATGGTCCAAAATCAAATGGAATTCATGATAGAAAAATTCTTGATAAAATAGTCAAAGACTCTTTAGAAGGTGCTGCTTTATGAGAAGATGTAAAGGATAATCTTAATGAACTAGGTACTGGACTTTCTGGTGGACAACAACAAAGACTTTGCATAGCAAGAGCAATTGCTATGGAACCGGAAGTGTTGTTGATGGATGAGCCAACTTCAGCATTAGACCCTATTGCAACTATGAAAATAGAAGAATTAATACTTCAATTAAAAAAGAAATACACAATAATAATTGTAACTCATTCGATGGCGCAAGCTCAGCGTATTAGTGATGAAACATTTTTCTTTTATCAAGGAAAAATTCTTGAAACAGGAAGAACAAAAAAAATATTTCTAAATCCTAGAAAAAAAGAAACAAAAGATTATATAAATGGAAGGATAGGATAATGTCAACAAATTATAAAGCGCTAATTAGATCAGAAAAAAATTTAAAAAAAATGGTTTTAGAATTTTTAGAATATTCTTATACCACTCATGAGAAATTATGGAATCAAATTTTTTCAGATGTTGAAAGCGACAAAATACTTGATTATATTGTTGCAAGAAATAAGGAATCAGAGCAAAGAGAAAGAGATTTATTAGATGAATGTATTTGAACAATTTCAAAAGATGACCCACGTGCAAATCATCTTAGGTTTATTATATCTATAATTTATTCAGGAAAAGATATTGCAAATACAACAAATTATTCTCATTCAATGATAAATATATTTATTCGAAAAAAAGTTCTTAAGAAGCAAATTGTAATGCTTGAAGATTTAATAAGAAATTATTTAGAAACGTTCGGAAAATATATAAAAATATACAAAAATGAAAAAATAAAAGATATGTTTGATGAAACTGAAAAAATATATTTAGAATTTATTGAAATGTCTAATGTAGTAACCAAAAAAATTAGAAAAGAGTTAACAGAAGAATCACATGAACTTGATTATTTCCCGATATCTCGAATTGTAAAATATATAGAAAACACAATAGAAAGCATTAAAAGTATTTTTGCAAATACACTATTTAACGACTAGTAATAAGAGAAATTTATTGCTTTATTTTTAGAAAAAGAGTGTCAAGCAAAAATACTTGACACCTTATGTATATAATGTGTTAAAATATAAATATATTTTAAAATTGTAAGGAGGACGAATGGTAAAATTAAGACTAAAACGCATGGGAAATAAATTCAACGCCTTTTATAGAATTGTAGCAGCTGATGCTAGAGCTCCTAGAGATGGTCGTTTTATTGAAGAGTTGGGATATTTCAATCCATTATCTAATGAATTAAAACTTAATAAAGAATTAATTACTAAATGATTAGATGATGGTGCAAAACCTACTGAAACTGTAAAAAACTTATTAAAAGAAGATAAATTTTGAGAAAAATATACTCTTTCTAAAGATAAGATAGCCAAAGAAAGATCAAAAAAAACATCTTCTAGAAAACCCAGTGTTAAAAAAACAAAAGATGTTAAAAAAACAAAAGATGTTAAAAAAGTTTCTGCACCTAAAAAAATAGAAAAATAAAAATGAAAATAAATTTTTTAACAATTTTTCCAAAATATTATGAGGCATTTAAAACAGAATCAATTATTTCTAAAGCAATACAAAAAAAATTGGTTGATATTCAAGTAATTGATTTTAGAGATTTTGCTACTAATAAACACAAAAAAGTTGATGATGAAATTTATGGTGGTGGAATTGGAATGTTATTAATGGTAGAACCTATTGATAATGCTTTAAATCATTTGGATAAAAAAGGCAAAGTGATTTTACTTTCTCCTCAAGGAAAGAAATTTGATCAAAATATTGCTTTTGAATTATCTAAGGAAAAAACATTAACATTTATTTCTGGTAGATATGAAGGGTTTGATGAGAGAGTAAGAAATCTAATTGATTATGAATTATCGATTGGTGATTATGTTTTAACAGGCGGAGAACTTCCATCAATGGTTATTGCAGATTCCATCATTAGATTAATTCCAAACGTTATTAAAAAGGAATCTCATTTAAATGATTCATTCCAGAATAATTTACTAGATTTTCCACAATATACTAGACCTAGTGAATATAAAGGAATGAACGTTCCAGAAGTACTAATCAATGGAAATCACAAAAAAATAAATGAATGAAGAAAACAAAAACAAAAACAAAATACTTTAAATAAAAGGCCGGATCTTTTAGAAAGGATAGAAAATGATAAATAAGAAAATAAATGCCATCGAAGAATCGCAACACCGTTCGGATTTCCCTGCATTTAAATCAGGAGATAATATCAAAGTTCATGTGAGAATAAAAGAAGGTGAAAAATCAAGGATTCAAATTTTTGAAGGTCTTGTTATCGCTATGAAAAATAGTGGTTCTAAAGAAACGTTCACTATAAGAAAAATTTCTTATGGTATTGGTGTTGAAAGAACATTCCCTTTAAACAATCCTAATATTGCATCTATTGAATTAGTGCGTTCTAATAAAGTTAGACGTGCAAAACTTTATTATATGAGAGATTTAAAAGGAAAATCAGCTCGTTTAAAAGAAATTAGAATTAAAAAATAATATAAACTAAGTTACTTAGTTTAATGAAAAAAGAGACTTTTTTATAAAGTCTCTTTTTTCCTAAAATTTAATTACCAAATAAAACAAAAGGATAACATAACTAAAAACTTAAGCAGAATCGTTTTTTTACATACTTATACTTCTTAATTAGTCACTTACTTTATTCTTTTTAATTCTTTTTTATTAATTAAGTAAGCTATTGATCAAAACATAAATATAACTAGTATAAATATAACAAACAATAAAACAAAAGCTAGTGTCATTCACGGAGATCCATTCGATGTTATAGGAGTACCACCATCTTTAATTTTACCAACAATAGTGCTCATATTTGGATTCATGTTTGTTAGTGTTCCATAAGTGCTAACACGTGCATAGAATGGAAGTGAAAAAGTAAAAAGGCCATAAAATAAAGGAAATATAATAGAAATTCCTATTATATTTTTAAACGATTTCGGTGCTTGCTTGCTAACAAAAAAAGATGATACTGAAAACAATATAAATGCAAATGGAGTCACAGCATGAAGTCAAGTTGTCTTAGCTCATTCAAAAACCATTATATGATTTTTGCCGAATGATGTTGGAAATAAGTAACATCAATAAATAGCTGAGACAATAAAAATATATGATGTCACACCTATCATAATAGTATTATTTCTAAACATAATCTTTTTATTAAATAAAATAAAAGTTGACATAAAAATAAAGCAAGCAATATTTGAAAGTTGAGTAAAATATATTAATATTTGGAATATTGCTGTTTGTTCTAAATACGAATAGTAATTTTGTAATTTATCTGCATCACTTGCCCCTCAACCAACATTAAGTTTATCGGGATTTATTTTTCTAACAACATCAACTCCATATATATTTTCTGTAATTAAAAAGCAAAATATAAAACTTACAAGCGTGATTAAAAAAACAAAAACCGAAAGAACTGTGTTTCAAAACAATTTATCTTTGATTTTTCCCCCTATCAAACCACCTTTAATTGAGTTAAATGAAATTTGTAGTTGTTCAACTTTATTTTGTGAAATATAATTGAAAAATTGTGAGTATGATTTATTTTTTATTCCAATATACAAAGTGTAAGGAATAATTATTCATGTAAAAACACCAAGAGAAGAAATAAAGTATTTTTTATAATTTGCACTTTCCATTTTTTTAATCTCTCATATAATAAGACTAGTCAGTAAAATGCAAATAATCATCGATGCAGCACTTCAAGCACGATACCCCTGAATATAAACCGGCATTAAATTTTTATAATCAAAAGGGACAGAGTCTTGTAAGGAACTAAAATTATATTCTGAAAAACTTGATACACTTATTGCAAAGTAAATTATTCCTATAATGGAAAAAATGCCCATTAGAATTGAGTAAATCGATATTTTTGATATTTCTTTGTAATTCATATTAACTTATTATATAAATAATTTTTATTTTTTTACAAATAAATTTAAAAAGTTATATAATTAGTTTAGCGATCATAGCAAAAGGGATCACCTGAATCCATTCCGAACTCAGTAGTTAAGCCTTTTTACGTCGACAATACCATTAGGGAAGATAGATAATCGCTGCTTTTTTTTTGCTTTTTTTGAAAGGTGTTATTGTGGAAAGTTTTTCTTTTGAAATCAAAAAAGAGTTAATTTCAAAAAAAATGACTCAAAAACAAATTATCTCTTTAATAGAAGGAATGATTTTTTCATCTTCAATAGAAGATAATTTTAATATAGATGTTTTGTTTAAAAATAATATAATTTTTAAAAAAATTCATGAATTTGTGGTTACTAGTGGAAAATCTTTTAAAGTCAAAAACAAAAAAATTACATTCAATAAAGATATACACTCTTTAATAATTTCTGATCCACAGTTGTTTTTTGCAGGTGTTTTTGTTGCTCATGGGTCAATATCTTCTCTTAATTCTTCTTCTTATCATTTGGAATTGAAGGTAAAAAGCAAAAAAAACGCAATAAAAATGCTGGAAAAATTAAATAATCACAATTTCAATTTTTCAAGTATTGAAAAAAACAATTATGTTGTACTATACATAAAAAAAAATGAGCAAATTTCTGAGTTTTTAAAAGCAATAGGATCTCAAATCGGTTTTTTTAAATTTTTTGAAGCAATTATAAGTAGAGATCATAAAAATCAAATTACTAGAATTGGTAATTTAGATATATATAATCAATCAAAATTAGTGGATTCAAACGCTATATTTTTAGATAATTATAATTTTATTGTAGAACATAAACTTTTGGATAAATTCAAGCAAGATGAATTAACATTTTATAGGTTTAAACTTAATAATCCTTATTTGCCTTTATCACAAATAAGCAAAGAATTGGCAAAAAAACACGCCATTATAAAAACAAAAAGCGGGTTAAATCATTGATTAATTAAAATAAGAAAAATTTCAGATGACTATGAATATAGATTATCTAAAAAAAATATGTTTTAATTTATTAAATTTATAAATTTTATATGATAAAATAGATAAAGAAATTTGTAATTAAAATTAGTCTTAAAATTTTGAACAAGATTTTAATGTTAAACTTTTATTATAAATAAGCAGATTAGAGATTGAAAAGAGTAATATGAGTAACCCAGTAAATTATAAAGTCAAAAAATTTGGCCCATTAACAGAGAGAAGGGATTATTCAAACACAAAAGTTCAACTTGAAACACAAGATTTTTTGCAAATGCAAAGAGATTCTTTTGAATGATTTTTGGATAAAGGAATTGAAGAAAGTTTTAAAGAAATTTACCCTATTCGTTCAAATAATGGAAAAGTAGTTATTGAATATATTTCTAAATCAAAACGAATTGAAAGATTAAAGCAAGAATCCAAATCAATTAATGATTCTAAACAAAAAGGAATTACTTATTCTGCAAAACTTTATGCAAAACTAAGAAAAACTATTATTGAAACAGGCGAAGTTAAAGAAGAAGAAGTTATTTTTGGTGAAATTCCTTTAATGACAAATGGTGCTTCTTTTATTATAAATGGATCTGAAAAAGTAATAATTTCACAACTTATTCGTTCTTCCGGGGCTTATTTTGGACTTCAAGTTAGAAATAAACAAGCCGAAGATCTTTTCAACAAGTTGGAAATAATACCTAGATTAGGTTCTTGAATTGAAATTTATCATAGAGTAACAGGGAATTCAATTGATAGTGTAAAAATCAAAATTGATAAACACAAATCAGTTCCTGTTTCAGTGTTTTTAAGAACTTTTGGAATGAATAAAGATACAATAATTAAATTATTTGGTAAATCTGATATATTAGAAGAAACTTTGAAAAAAGATAAATTTAAAACACAAGAAGAGTGTTCGGAAGCACTTTACCAAATTATTAGAAAAGGCGATAGAATTACTGCCGAATCTACAACCAATTTATTTCCAAATCTTTTATTTAATGAGAGAAGATATAATTTATCAAAAACTGGTAGATATACTATAAATCGGAAATTAAATTTACAAAATAGAATTTTTGATAAATTTTTAGCTGAAGATTTAATTGCAAAGAAAGACAATGAAGAATTTAAAGAAGGCCAAGTGGTATTCAAAAAAGGTCATCGCTTTACTATGGCAGATGCCAAAAAAGTAGATAAATTATTTTTTGATGAAGTTTTAAAATTGTCTAAAATTCCAGATATTACTGAAAAAGCATATGGAAGGTTAGTTGAAGATTATCCGAAGTTAAAGAAAAGAATTAAAATAAGTGTAGTAAAAATTTTTTTAAGTGAAAAAGATGTATTTGTTGAAGGGTTAGAACCAATTTCTATTATTGGTAATGATCCAACAGCGACTGAGA
This sequence comes from uncultured Mycoplasma sp., assembly GCA_947039385.1. GTDB lineage: Bacteria > Bacillota_I > Bacilli_A > Mycoplasmatales > Metamycoplasmataceae > UBA710. The sequence continues at coordinate 2,046 of CAMQYR010000005.1, read as the reverse complement.
TGAATCTACTTATTCCTGATATTATTGCAGCTGTTTCATATTATTTTAATCTAGTTCAAAATATTGGTAATGATGATGATCCAGATTCTTTAATTAATAAGCGTGTTGTACTTGTTGGTGAGTTATTACAAAATCAATTTAAAATCGGACTTACAAAATTAGAAAAGAACACCAAAGAAAGAATGTCTTCTAAAGAAATTGAAAAAGTAGCTCCCAAAAACGTAACAAATAATAAACCGGTTTACAACCAATTTAAAACATTTTTTAATTCTTCTAAGCTTTCACAATTTATGGATCAAATCAACCCACTAGGTGAAATTTCAAACAAAAGACGTGTAACTTCTTTAGGTCCTGGTGGACTTAATAGAGATACGGCACAATTTGAAGTTCGTGATGTTCATCCAACTCATTATGGAAGAATTTGTCCAATTGAAACTCCAGAGGGCCCAAATATTGGACTTATTTTAAACTTAGCAACTTATGCAATTATTGATGAATATGGGTTTTTAAAAACCCCTTATTTTAAAATAACAAATGGTGTTGTTGATTATAAAGAACCTATATATTTAACTGCATTAGATGAACAAGGATACACTTTTGCTCAGTCTTCAATAAATGTAAATGATAATAATGAATTAATTGACAAGAATATAACAGTCAGAAAAGACTATGATTTTATGATTGTATCTTCCAAAGATGTAGATTTCATGGATGTTTCTTCAAAACAAATGACATCTATTGCAGCAGCAGCAATTCCATTTCTTGAAAATGATGATGCCAACCGTGCACTTATGGGATCAAATATGCAACGTCAAGCCGTTCCTTTATTAAAATCAGAAGCACCAATTGTAGGAACGGGAATTGAGGCAACTATAGCTCAATTTTCAGCCGCAAATACCAAAAGTAAAAAAGAGGGTGAAGTTGTTTATGTTGATTCAACCAAAATTAAAATTAAATCTAATGATAATAAAGAAATTTTATCTTACAATTTAAAAACTTTTAAAAAGTCAAATCAAGGAACAATTATTAATCAAACCCCAATTGTTAAATTGGGAGACTGAGTTAAAGAAGGTCAAATAATTACTGATTCTTCATCATTTAAAGATGGAGAATTAGCTCTTGGTAAAAATGTTTTAGTTGCTTTTACAACATGAAATGGTTATAACTATGAAGATGCAATCATTATAAATGAAAGACTTGTTAAAGAAGATGTATTTACTTCTATACATATTGAAGAGCAAACCATCCAATTTCGTAAAGCTAAAGCTGGAGAAGATCAATTAACTTTTGAAATACCAAATACATCTATAGCTTCTAAAAGATTTTTGGATGAAAATGGTATTGTAATAATAGGTTCTGAAGTTGGAGTTGGTGATATTCTTGTAGGTCGTATTTCTCCAAAAGGAGAACATAATCCAACCCCTGAAGAAAAACTTATGGCTGCTATTTTTGGTCACCGTGATTCTAGTTTTCTTGACACATCTTTAAAAGTTAAACATGGACAAGTAGGAACTGTTATTGATGTTCAAGTGCTTTCAAGGGATCAAGGTGACATTTTAGAGGATGGTGTTGATAAAATAGTAAAAGTGTTTATTGCTATAAAAAGAAAAATTAAAGTTGGCGATAAAATGTCTGGACGTCATGGTAATAAAGGGGTTATTTCTATAATTTTACCTGAAGAAGATATGCCACACTTAGAAGATGGTACAACTATTGATATTATGTTAAATCCACAAGGTGTTCCTTCTCGTATGAATTTGGGACAAATTTTAGAGCTTCATTTAGGAATGGCCGGTAAAGCTATGGGTGTTAAGTTTGTTTCGCCTGTATTTGATGGTGTTAAAAAAGAATATATTTCTGATGCTTTAGGTGAAGCGGGCGTTTCTAAAACAGGGAAACAAAAATTATTTAATCCAATAGATGGAGAAGTAATAGATAATGATGTTTCGGTTGGTGTTATGTACATGCTTAAACTTTCTCACATGGTTGATGATAAAATGCATGCTCGTAGTATAGGTCCGTATTCTCTTATAACACAACAACCTC
>CAMQYR010000004.1 GCA_947039385.1 uncultured Mycoplasma sp. | reverse complement strand
CTTTTGGAATCCAATGAATCCATTATGACATAATGGATAGCAAATTTGTTAATAACAAAGCAATAGAAGTTGAAGAATGCATTAACATAATAAATAAAAGCAACCCACATCTTTCTGATGTACATTTAATGGTAGAAAATCCTTTTCCGTTTGCAGACAAATTAATGAACTATGTTACTTGCATGACTATTCATTATGAAGCACTAAATGAAACCGAAATAATAAAATTTGTTAAAAAATATCAAACATTTACATGAATTGGTTTGGCAATAAAACCCCACACACCTTTTGAAAAATTTAAAAATATTATTCACCATTTTGAAATTATTTTAGTGATGTCTGTAGAACCTGGATTTGGAGGACAAAAATTTATTGAATCTACATATAAAAAAATTGAAAAAATATCTAATTTTATAAAGGAAAATAAACTACAAACAATTATTCAAGTTGATGGTGGTATAAATGATACAAACTCCAAAAAAATTTTTTCAAGCGGCGCAACTGCAATAGTATGTGGTTCATACCTTATAAACAACTTGAATGCTAAAACTATCAAAAAAATGTTATAAATTGTTATAATTAAATCAATTTGGAGAACCAATGAACAACAATAATGATATTTGAAATAAACAATTTGGAGATGACCAATTAACTCTTTTGGATTTTACTGGAAAAACTATAAAAAAAGAAGATTATAGAAACCATAATTCTAGATTTTCATGAGATGTTTATAGTTTTAAAAATAATAATTATATTATTGTCAACTCTTTAACTTTGATACAAATGCCTAATAATTGTGAAAATAATTTTTGAATTGATAATCAAGAATATAAGTTTATTAGACAACCAAATGGAAGTTTCAATATTGTAACTTTACAAAAACAAGATAAAAATACTATCTTGCATAATAATTCAGGTGAAAAATATACCCTTCATAAGAATGCAAACTTGCCAAAATTTGATTTAATGAAAAAAAGTCAAAAAACTAAAAATGAGGAAAATTGTTTTCATACTTTAAACAATAAATCAAAAGAAATAATGGAAAATAAATCCAATAAAATTTGAGAACAAGTGTATGGTAATAGTCTTTTTGAAATTGATTTTTTAGGAACTCCAATAATAAAAAGCGAATTTAAAACTAATACACTCAATTCATGAGATTTTGATTTATTTGATGAATATGATGAACAAATACTAATTGCATCTATCGACGCTATAAACAAAAAAGCCAAAAGAAAAGAATTCACTTTGGAAAAAATTACTTATAACTCTGTTGTTGAAAATGGAAAATGGAAAATTATCAATTCTATGGAAGAAAAGGAAAAGGAAATTTTATTTTCTAGCGAATTAACTAATAAAGAAATTGAAAAATATTTTCCGTCTTTTTTGCTAAATAAAAAACAAAAAACATTTAATAATATTTACTATTCATCTTTGCTTATTAATTTGTCAGATTTTCCAATAGAAGTTTTAGAAAAGTTAAGAATGATGTTGCAAAAATTCGTCAAAAATCTTGAAATTTTTCAAGATATTTTTATTTATACTATTGATAATGACACAAAATTTGGAAATAATTGTTACATAAGAATTTTCTTTAAGTCTTACAATTTAATAAATCAAGACACAAAAATATTCCAAACTTCTCTAATATTGAAGAATATTATTGAACTTGCTATAATAAATATTAGAACTATTTTTAATTTGTCACAATCAACTAATTTCACATTATTTTTATCCAATCATAATCAAATATACAAACATATTTCGTGATTTACAAGTCATAAAATTGATGGTGACAGCACTAAGCCAATAAGAATAAATAGAGGGGAATTCTTAGTTGATCAATTTTATTTTGATTTTTATACAAAACATGTAGATAATAAACATTCTTTTCAAATGATGAAAACAATATCTGGAGATGTTTTTTTTCTATGTGATTTAAATGCTGAAAATATCTCAGAAGATATTTTAGCCATTAAAAATATAAATAAAAATAGATTAATAAGATAAAACAACAAAATAGTATAAAAAAAAGAATATAATTTTAATAAATAAGGAGATAACATGAGAAAACTTATAATAATTGGTAATTGAAAAATGAATAAAAACAAAGAAGAAACGGACAATTTTTTAAAATTATTTTCAACAAAAAAATTTGAGTCAGAAAAAAATATTATTTATGGAATTGCTGTTCCTTCAATAAATATTGAAACATTTTCTAATTTGAAATCTAAAGAAATGAAAATTTCTTCACAAGATATTTCAAAATTTGAATCTGGAGCATATACAGGTGAAATTTCAGCCTCTATGTTAAAATCTTTTAATGTAGAGTATGCTATTATTGGACATTCAGAAAGAAGAATGTACCACAAAGAAACAAATGTTGATGTTAATATGAAAGCTGCTATAGCATTGAAAAATGGTATTACACCAATAATATGCGTTGGTGAAACACTTATTGAATATGAAACTAAAAAATCAAAAGATGTCATTAAAAAACAAATAGAAGATTCTCTTAAAGGACTTGATTACTCAAAAATAATTGTTGCTTATGAACCGCTATGAGCAATCGGAACAGGGAAAACCGCTACATTTGAATATGCGCAAGAAATTTGTAAATTTATTCGCGACATTACTGGATCAGATAAATTATTAATTCAATATGGTGGTTCTGTAAATGGTACAAATATAAAAGAGTTACTAAAACAACCAGATATTGATGGTGCTCTTGTTGGCGGTGCTTCTTTGGAAGTTGATTCGTTTATTAGATTAATTACTAAATAATAAAAAATAATATGAAAGAAGAATATATGATCAAAAAAATTGCTATTTTAACTTCCGGAGGAGATTCTCAAGGAATGAATAATGCCATTAGATCAATTGTCAAATCATCTTTAGCAAATGGTATTGAACCTTTTCTAGTCTATGAAGGTTATAAGGGGTTAGTAGAAAACTTAATTTTTTCCGCATCAAATATAAAAATTGATGAATATATTAATAGAGGCGGAACATTTATATATTCTGCTAGGTATGTTGAATTTAAGCGAGAAGAAATAAGAATAAAAGCCAAAAAAAATCTTGATTCACACGGAATAGAAGCGCTAGTTGTTATCGGAGGAGATGGCTCTTATAATGGTGCTCAATTACTTCACAAAATTGGAGTTAAAACAATAGCATTGCCTGGAACAATTGACAATGATATTTCTTCAACTGATTTTACAATTGGTTTTAACACGGCGCTTTCTTCAATAGTTGAAAATGTTGATCGCATTAGAGACACCGCAAGATCACATCATCGTTGCATATTGGTAGAGGTTATGGGGAGATATACAGGTGACCTAGCATTATTTTCGGGAATGGCAACAGGTGCAGAGTTAATAATTACTTCTGAAAACAAAATGGAAGCAAACGAAATATCTAAAATTGTTAATTCACAAATTAATGAAAAGAAAAAAGATTCAATGATTATAATTATTTCTGAGCATGTTTATGATGACCTTGATCAATTGGCAAAAGATATAGAACTTAAGTCTAATATAGTCACTAGAGCCAACATTTTAGGTCACTTACAAAGAGGTGGAACACCAACAGCTTTAGAGAGAGTCCTTGCAACATTAATGGGAATGGAAGCTGTTAATTTATTGTTAGCTAATAAATCTGGGTTGGCTATCGGTATTGTAAATAATAAAATTTATTCTTTGCCAATATTAGAAGCTCTTTCTAAAGAAAGACCTAAACTCTTAGATATGATTAATTCAATAATAAAAATTAATCAACAATAATTAAAATTTATTTTTTGTTATTTTTTTGATTTCTTTTCTGTTTCTCAATTTTTCAGAAATTATTTTATCTAAATTTATTTGTTTTTGATTTGATATTTCAACTAGAAACTCATTTTGAATAAAGCATTTTCCTGTTTTTAATAAATTATTAATTTTTGGAAAGTCGAAAAAATTATTTTTTAAATAAACATTTTGATTAAAATATTTCTTTTGAAAAACTTGTACATAAAGTTTTCTTATACTTAAAATTTTTTCTTCAAATTCTGGAATTGGATTAGATATATTTTTATAGACAAATTTTCTTTTTATAAAATAAATGGTATAAATGGATGCAAACATTTTTAGTTCATTTTCAAAAACATCGGAACAATTTATATTGTATTTTATTTCAATTCCCTTATCCTTCAGTATTTGTTTTTTTAATATTCCTATAATAACACCTGATTTACAAACTTTATAAAAAGAAATATATTCATTATTTAAGTATTCTAGAATTACTTCATTATTTTTATAAGTATGAAATAGTTTTTGAAATTTTATAAAGTTTTTATTATTTTGTATTAATTTTTTATCTTTTTTAATAATTGATTTAATTGATTTAAGATCATCATTATAAGTACCTAAGATTAAGTCTTTAAGATCTGCTGTTTTATAATTGGATAAAACCTCTCCAACTATTTTTTTATTATTCGCTAATTTTGAACCTCACATTGTTGTTTCATATGCTCTAAAACTTTGGAGTTCCTCATGGTTAAATGAAGTTAATAATTTGTTTGTGAAATTTAAATATGTTTTATGCATTTTCAAATATTTTTTAATTCTAAAAACAATAATATAAGTAATTGCAAAAACGCTTATTGCAATAATTGCTGTAATGGTTGATAAAATAGGGGCTACAATTAACCTAATAACATCAAATCCATTACGGTCAACACTTGTTGCCATCTCTAAAAATTCTTCCATCTTGCCCTTTAATTTGTTTTGACTAAAACAAATAATTTAATTATACTAAAATTAACATATTGAAATAAATAAAATAATGAGTAAAATAATAAAAATTTTGGTTATTATTTTATATATGTTGTAATATTATTAATATGATTTTAAAAATTAAACAAAGTTTTCCATCTAATACAGCAAAATGATGGACATTCACAGCTACATCATTACCAATAATTTGTGCAGCAATGATTTTTGCTTTAAATAGTTTTATAGATAATTTCATGGCAATACCTATACCTGGTGGAATTGATAAATTGGCTTATGCAAATACATGAACTTCCTTAGTAACAGGAATAATAGCGGCAACAACCATAATAGGTTCATCATTATTTGGACAATATTATGGTGCAAAGGACAAAGTAAATACAAGATACATTTTAAGATCAAGAATACTTATTGCATTATTAATAACTAGCATATTTGCACTACCCGCTTTTATTGCTCCAGAACTAATGATTAACATAGTTGGGTCATTTAAAATTGAAGATGGTATTCTTGAGGAATCATCTTTATACCTAAGAATAATCGCTGTTACATGGTTAACAGGAGCTTGAGGCTATACATCAGCCATGATTATGAGAGAAGCCGGACATGGAAAAGCATCATTAATTTCATCAATAATTTCTCTAAGCTTTAATGTTATATTAAACTCAATATTTGTTTTTGGTTTTAAATTGGGAATTTGAGCTCTTGGTGTTTCCACAATTATTTCACAATTTTTTTCTGTTGGTTTTAATGTTATTTTTGTGTGAATTAAAAATAAAGAATTAATTGTTAACCCACTAAAATTATTCTTAATATCAAAACAAATTTGAAAACAAATATTCAAAAGGTCAATATCATTTTTATTATTAGTAATAGGATCAGTTACTGTGTCTATTAGATTTATTTTTTGAAATAAGGTTTATTATCCAGGTACTGTTGGTGGAAATGAACACTTTCTAATATCTGCAGCAACTATTCTTGGTATTTCTGGTGCTATTTTTAATATTTTTTGATCAACGTTTGAATCAATCGGAGCCAATACAACAATATTTGTTGGTAGAGAGCTTGGCCACGGAAATTTAGAACAAGCCAAGATAAACGCTAAGGAACTACAAGGATTCCATTTTGTAATGTCTTTATTAATGGGAACTACACTACTTATTTTTTCTTTTATTGTTCCTTATATGTCTTTTTTAACTGATGGATATGAGAAAGGTGTTAGAGATGAATTAATGAGTTCTTCAAACCAATTTAATCAGGAATTCACACTAGCAGAAGCAACCAAATTTGCCAAAGAAGGTTCCTTAGTTTACTTGGAACAATTAAAAATTACTATTTGGCCATTAGCTGGGTATATGCCAATGTGAGTTTGATATATTACAAGAAGTAGATGTATTTCTGCAGGCGGAAACACAAACACAACATCACTAGTAAATGCTTCTGGTGGTATTATTCAAACTTGCTGAATTTCAATGCTTGTGTTTTTAATTATTTGTAAAACAGGAATGTCTTTCCCGACTGCATATGCATTATTTTTTGCATCTGATTTTATTAAAATTTTTGTCTATGAAATATTGTTCTATAAGTTAAATTGAGGAAAAAATCTAACATTAGAAATTAAAGATCCTGAAACAATTTCATTAGAAAGTCAAAATATAAAAGATTAAATTGATATAATTTAAATTATGTATGAACATCAAAAAATCGAAAAAAAATGACAAGATAAATGGGAAAAAAACAAAACATTTAAAACTACTTATAACAAAGAAAAAAAATATTATGTTTTAGATATGTTCCCTTATCCGTCAGGAACAGGTCTACATGTAGGTCATCCTGAAGGATATACTGCTACCGATATTATTGCTAGATATAAAAGATTAAATGGATTTGATGTTTTGCATCCAATAGGGTGAGATGCTTTTGGACTTCCCGCTGAACAATATGCCATTCAAACCGGAAATAATCCTTCAACATTCACTAATGAAAATATAAATAAATTTAGAATTCAATTAAAGTCTCTTGGATTTTCATATGATTATGATAAAGAAATAAATACAACTGACCCACAATACTATCGCTGAACACAGTGAATATTTTCTCAAATGTACAAAAATGGTTTAGCTGAAATAAAAGAAATTGATGTTAACTGATGTGAGGGCTTGGGAACAGTTCTTGCTAATGAAGAAGTATTGCAAGATCAACACGGCAATAATGTAAGTGAAAGGGGATCATTTCCAGTAGTAAAAAAAGCTATGAAACAATGAGTTTTAAAAATAACTAATTACGCCAATAAATTATTAGAAGACTTAAAAGATTTGAATTGACCAAATTCACTAAAATCATTACAAAAAAATTGAATTGGCAAAAAAATTGATAGTAATGGGGAAATAACTTATCATTTAAAAGATTGAGTTTTTGCTCGTCAAAGGTATTGAGGAGAACCGTTCCCTATTGCTTTTGATGAAGATAACAATATTCTGCTAATTGAAAATTTGGTTGAACTTCCAAAAATGAAAAATATTAAACCTTCAGGAAATGGAGAAGGTCCTTTAGCTAATAATATTAATTGATTGATTTTTAAACAAGATGGCAAAACATATCGACGCGACTCTAATACAATGCCGCAATGAGCAGGAAGTTCTTGATATTATTTAGGATATATAATGAAAAATGATGATGGGTCTTACTTGGATTTAAATTCCAAGGAAGCATATGAAAGATTTCAAAAATGATTACCTGTTGATTTATATGTAGGGGGGCAAGAACATGCTGTTCTCCATTTGTTGTATGCAAGATTTTGACATAAGGTTTTATATGATTTAAAAATTGTCCCAACCCGGGAACCTTTTTTAAAATTAGTAAATCAAGGAATGATTTTGGGGAAAGATAATCAAAAAATGTCTAAATCGAAAGGTAATGTTGTTAACCCAACAACAATTATTGAATCCCATGGAGCTGACACATTAAGGGTTTATGAAATGTTTATGGGTCCTTTAACAGACACAAAACCTTGAAACAGCGGTTCTGTTAACGGAACAAAAAAATGACTAGATAGAGTATGAAGAATAATTAAGAAATATATAAATGGTGATTTGAAAATTGACAACACTGAAATAAATAATGAATTAGAATCTAATTACAACATTTTGATAAAAGAAACTACCAAAAATATTGAAGATATAAAATTTAATATTGCTGTTTCTAATATGATGGTTTATATAAATTTTATATATAAATTAAAAAAACTTTCAAGCAAAAAATACTTAGTAAGTTTTTTAATAATTTTTTCAACTTTTGCGCCACATATGGCAGAAGAACTTTTGGAGCAATTAAATGAAAATTCAATAGCATATCAAAAATGACCTAAATATGATCAACTAAAAATTATAAATCAAAACTTAAACATTAGCATTCAAATAAATGGTAAATTAAGAGGTAATATTACTATTGATGAATTTATGAATGAATCCGAAATCATTGGAAAAGCTAAGCAAGAATATAATGTTTCTAAATTTATTTCAAATAAAAAGATAATTAAAACTATCATTATTAAAAATAAAATAATTAATTTTGTTATTGCATAAGAGAATTTTTTAAGCAAATAGAACAATCACTATGAGCAAATACTGTTTGTTTTTCAAATGTAGTTGAAAAAGAGTTATCAAATTTTTTTTCTTTCAAATAAAAATTATAATAAATTAGTAAACTTAAAACTATAAACAATATTGGTATTAAGTAAAAAAGAGGATAAAAAACATAAAATGTTGACATATGTAAGTTTGGAATTGGAAAATGCATAATTAAGATAACTGTAATTGCGATAATAAAGTATGAAAAAGGAATTGGAAAAATTGAGAAAATAGTCATCCTTAAAAATTTGTTTCTATTTATAAATAAAAATTTATTTCTATTTATAAATAGAAACAAAACATTGATAATTAATGAAAAATAAGAAATTAATAAAATGAATAACCCAATAATAACAATTATTTTTAAAAAATGAAAAAATGAAAAAATGAAAATTATCAAAGTTGATATTAAACAAAATGATAAAGATATCACATTAATTAATAATGCATTATTTTTACTTTTCATTAAAATTAAATTCATATTAAACATACCTTTCTTTATCTTAATTCACTTCACTAAATTTGTCTTTAGGAAAAATTTTAGATTGATTAGAGAAATAATGGAATATTTCTTTTCGAGTTTCTAAATTAACTAAAATTTTCTCAATTATTTCTAACATAGGATATTTAGCATATATAAACAAATTAATTGTCGAGAACGTTGTATACAATTTTACTATCTTATTTTTTTTAGGATTATTATCAAAAATTCCACTAACTAAATATAATTCATAAGGTATTTTGTTGTTAACAACATACAATCACTTTGCATCATCACCACTTAACTTTTTAACTTCTTTTCTCAAAGAATTTTGTATTTGTTCAACAGTTCCGGGATTTCTTGGATGACCTTTAAAAATAATATTATATTTTTTTATCCCTTGTTCTTCTATTTCCTTTTTGATTTGTAATAATTTTAAAGATTCTTCAGTAATTTTATTACCATCTTCCAAAAGCGCACCAGAATAAATATAATTGTTGTTATTGTTCATGAATTCAAAATTACTTTCACTTATTAAATTATTTGAAAAAATTTTATTTAGTAAATTTAATGATTCGTGCTGAATTCCCTGACAAAATGAAAGCAAATCTGCTTCTAAAGAATTGTAAGGATTGAAAAAATCTTTTTCATTTGTGGCTAAAATTTGAGAGTTAGCCAAATTTGCTTCATTTACCATTTCAACAGTAGGAAGAAAATATTTTGTCTTTGAAATATTGCTTCCTTTTTCATTTGTTGACACTATAGATAGAAGAAATAAAATCAAATCTTGAACAGTATTTACTTGTGGATGTTTATCAAGAAATAAACTTTCACTTAAATATTCATTTTTGCTTTTATCTATTGCATTTCCTGAAAATAAAAATGATTTATATATTGTACTTGAAAAGAAATTCATTGATATTGTTCCATCTGCAAATATATTTACTGAATTCATATTTTTAATTTTAGAAAAATTGCTCACGAGATTATCTATTATTTTGTTCCAAGTTTCTTTATTATAATAATTCACATTTTCCAAATTTTTTGCAACATTGTTAATTGGGTTCAAAATTAAATAATCATCACAATAAAAATCTATTTTTTTATTTTCGCTATTTAATTTTTTAATAATATCGCTGATTTGCAAAGGAAAATAATCTTGATTTTTAATGGATTGTATTGAATCAATTAAAGGGTCTTCGATCATTATAAAATTAAAATTAGGGTATTTTGATTTATTTTGATTTATTTCTGAATCAAGCAAATTCATTTTAACATTTTTTCTTATTACAAAATATACTTCTTTATTTGGATTAATTTCTAATATTTTTATCAAATGACTGGCAGACATAAGACGCGGAGAAATACCGATTCAATTTATATAATAAATAATAGTTGAATCACTTGTTGCTTTTTCTTGAACATCCATTTGCAGGGCGTTTTGATCATTATATTTTTGTTTTTGTGAACCAATATTTGATATTTTATTAGAATCTTTTTTTATTAAATTAAATGAATTTGAAGTTATTGATAAGGAAGATAAAGTTAAAATAGAGAAAGATAAAAATCCTAAAAACGCTATAAAAAGCGGATAATAAAATTTTTTTATTTTCATTTAATTTCTCCTATAATAACTTAACTTATTTTTAGAAATTTACCAAGCAACTATACATTTAATTTAAATATTTTAATTAAAAATTACTTAATATTTTTCGATAATATTATGTGATAATTATACAATATGATTTTATAAAGAAAAACAAAAATTATTAAAAAATATCTAAAGTAAAATAAAATAAGTAATCTAATTACAATTAATACTAATATAAAAATACATTTTTTTATTTTAATACCTAATTAAAAAAATAAATGATTTATAATTAGTTAAAATAAACCATTTAATATGAAAGGAAGTTATATGAAATTTATAAGCACATCAAAAAGCAACGATTTTAAATTAAGGGGGTTTTTTGAAGATTCAAAAGTTGATAAAAATAATTTACTTAAAGAAAAGTTTGCAATAACTGAATTTCCAGATCAAAAAATTGCTTATGTTTTTTTAGGTAAGGAGGATGAATTTGGAAATTATTCTCTAAAATTAGTGGCAAGTAAAATAATCAATTTAAATACAAGAAATTATGAAATAATTGCTAAATCATTTACCACAAAAAAAATTACTGAAAAAAATGTTTTAACGACATTTTTTGATAAATATGAATATATAAAAGGTTCAACATTATATACAGCAAAAACAACGAAAAAAGAGGAACTTGTAAATTTAACTATTTTTTCAGAAGATAAAAGTTTAGAAAAAAATGCTTTAAATGCTTTATTTCTTGCAAAATCAGTGAATGTTGCAAGAAAGTTACAAGCTACACCACCAAATATTTGTAATTCTATTTGATTGGCTGATCAAATGACTAAAGCCTTAGAGTTACATGGTTCAAAAATTCAATTAAAGGTATTGGATAAAAAAGAAATTGAAAAAGAAAGTATGGGGCTTTTGTTATCTGTAAATGCAGGTTCTAATTATGACGCAAGATTAGTGACTGCTGAATATATTGGAAATCCTTCTTCCAAAGAAAAAATAGTTTATATTGGTAAAGGTATTACTTTTGATTCAGGTGGATACAACTTAAAACCATCTAATTCTATCCAAGGCATGAAATATGATATGAGTGGAGCAGCAATTTGTTTTGCTGCAATGAATTCAATCATTACTTTATCTCCAAAAACAAATATTTCTATAGTGTTACCTTTAACAGACAACAGAATATCATCAAAAGCTTCATTGCCTGATTCTATTTATACATCAATGAGTGGTAAAACTGTTGAAATAAATAATACTGATGCTGAGGGTCGTTTAGTTCTTGCTGATGCAATTACATATGCAATAAAGAAATTTAATGCAACAAGAATTGTTGATGTAGCAACACTTACAGGTGCAATGGTTGTTGCATTAGGTTCAACATATACTGGAGCATGATCTACAACTGAAAAAGGATGAGAAGATTTATTGAAAGCTTCAAAAATGCAAGACGAATTAGTTTGAAGAATGCCATTTCATAATGATTATTTGAAAAGTATTAAAAAATCAAATTTTGCAGATTATAAAAATTCTGACACAACAGGCAAAGGTGGATCTTCTGCTGCAGCTATGTTTCTAAAAGAATTTACAGAAGGAAAAGAGTATATTCATTTAGATGTTGCGGGAACAGCTGGAAATGGTGATGAACCAACCGGGATTATGGTAAAAACATTAATACAAATGGCTATTAATGCGGAGGATTAACTTATGGAGATAATACATTCAAAATCAAATACAAGATTTACTTTGCTAGCTTCATTTTGTGCAGAAAACCAAGATCAAAAAAAATCTTCAACTAAAATAGGAAGTTTTATTGAAGATTCTAACAAAAAAGAACTAACTGTTTTTCTTGGTAATATGTCAAAATTAGAATTAAATTATTTATCTGAAATTTTGGATAAATTAATTATCAATCTAAGAAGGGATTATGAAATAGATGCATCTTCATTTGTAACCGCAAAAATTAGTGAAGAAGATTTTATTAAACTTTTTATTGAAAGAAATATTTTAATAAATGGAAAATCATTTTCAAAAAAAACAAATGCTAATAACATTATTCAAAAAAGGAAACATGTAATCATATCAAAAACGCATGATACTTCTCAATTTAGTGAAGTTATTTTACTCGCAAATCAAATGAATGAAGTTAAATATCTACAAGATATGCCTGCTAATTTATGCACTATTGATTTTCTTGTTGATGAATTAAATAAAACGTTTTTAAAATTAAAAAACAAAAATATTAAAATTAAAATTTTGGATAAAAAGGAAATTGAAGACTTAGGTATGAATTTAATTCTTGCTGTTAATTCTGGTTCTAATGATAATGCAAAAATTCTTGTTTGTGAGTATAATAATGATTCCTCCAATTCAAATGAAAAAATAGCCATTGTTGGTAAGGGAATAATATTTGATTCTGGTGGTTATAACCTTAAAAGAGGTAGGGGAATGCTTGGAATGAAATATGATATGAGTGGAGCATCTATTGCTGCTTATATTTTAGACACAATCGCTCAATTAAATGTGAAAAAAAATGTTTCAATTGTTCTTCCTATAACAACAAATCTTATTGATTCAAATGCTGTTCTTCCAGAATCTATCATTACCTCTATGTCAGGTAAAACTGTTGAAATAGCAAACACTGATGCGGAGGGTCGTTTAATTTTGGCCGATGGTTTAACTTATGCTTCTAGAGTATTAAAAGCTAATTTATTAATTGATATATCAACATTGACTGGTTCAATTATTTCTGCTCTTGGTAATTTTTATACTGGTGTTTGATCAACTTCTGATAAAAATTGAAATTTAATTAATGATGCTGCAAATATTCAAAATGAAAAAGTTTGAAGAATGCCGTTAGATTCTAAATACATTGAATCTTTATCTAAAAAAACTTTTGCAGATACTACCTCATGTTCTAACACTGATTATAGTGATTGTAATATTGCCGCTGCTTGATTAATGACTTTTGCAGATGGAAAAGATTACATTCATTTCGATGTTGCTGGAACAGCTGATATAAAAGAAATTGGAAAATCACCAATGTTGAAAACAATTGTTGAGTTTATTAAAAAATACTAATATTTAAAAGTCTTAAAAATCTTTAGCTATTACTTTTTGTCATACTTGATATAACTTGAATTCAAGTTAATTCAAATATTATTTTTATTAACTTCTTGATCACTACTGTCATCAACAATAATATACTTTTTATACTCCATAAACTTTTGTCATTCATTAGTAATAAATTTTTCTAAAGTTTCACTAGATTGAAAAAGAAATAATGGTTCATATTTATTATTGTTTGGATAATTATTAAAATCTATTGTCAATAGATTTCTTTTGGCATCCTCACTAGAAAAACCACCATTTGTACCTAGCGTTTTAAAAGGGTTGGTATTCGATTGTAAAATTATACTTTTCATTATTTTAGTATTGTCATCTCAATATCATTTAGAAGCTTGATATTGAGCTTGAAGAAATAATTCTTGATATTTTTCTTCATTATAAACACCATCTACAACTGCATTTTTTTCAAGTGTTTTATTTTCAACTGAATTTATGTCTCTTCTATAAAAAACTCCACGTGGATTAGGATTATCATTTCCTTGAACAAATTCAGCTAATTTAGAATCTTTATCTAATTGAAATTGAAATTCCCATGATCAAAGGTTTGGTTGCTCATTAACAATAAGTTTCAATTTTATATTGACTATTTTTAACAATTCATTTTCTAAATCTTTAAAATTATCTTTTTTATCATTAGACGCTTTTATAAAAGTTTCAATTTTTTCTTTAGCAACCAATCTTTGACCTTCTGGTTTAATATGAACAGGTTGTTTATTAATAATATTAGTTACATTTTTTAAAGAATCATAAATTGAAATAAACAAATAAATTCTCAACTTCTCTAACATTTCTTTATTGTTACTTATTGCATTTTCTATTATCTTATTGATATCATCAACATTCTTATTATAAAATGAATTCGGTTTTTCACATTGATTTTTTCTTTGAAGTAAATTAAATACATTATTAAAAGTTTCTTTAGAATCTTCTTTTCTTGAGTAATATAATGTATGATTTGGATTAACAATTGTAATTTCAGATTTAGATGTTGAACTGCAAGAAGAAAAAGCAAATGCCGGAATCATTATTACAACAGGTATTACTAGCTTAAATAATAAGTTTTTAAATTTCACAAATAAAATACCACCTTAATAATTTTTAAAAATTATAACATAAACAAAATTATTATTTTTTAAAAACAATTTTATATAATTAATATATGAGTTTTTTTAAAAAAATAAAAAATAAGCTTTTTAGTTTAAATGATAATGACAATCAAAGTCAAAACACAAAAATTGAAAAACAAAATAAGACCCAGGAAACATCAAACAAATTTATATTACAAAAAGAGAAAGCAAAAATTTTTAAATTACAAGAAAAATTGGATAAAAAGGAAACAAAACTTAGATACAAAACTCTTTCAAAAGAAAATAAGATTAATAAATATGTTTCTGGGTTAAGAAAAAGTGGTAATAATTTTAGTCAAAAAATTATTGAACTTCAAAATAAACACAACAAAATAGATGATGATTTTTTTGAAGAACTTGAAGAAATATTAATTATGTCTGATATTTCAGTAAATTTAGTTTTAATTATTATAGATGAAATAAAAAAAGAGGTGAAAACAGAAAATGTTGTTGATAGAAATTTAATTAACGAAATAATAGCTGACAAAATGTTTGCCATTTATGCGAATCAGTCTATAGTTGATACAACTCTAAATTTAGATAATGATGGACTTAATGTTCTGCTTGTTGTTGGTGTTAATGGATCTGGTAAAACTACATCAATCGCAAAAATAGCAAATAAATTAATAAATGACGGCAAAAGCGTTTTAATAGGTGCAGGAGATACATTTAGAGCTGGTGCAGTTGCTCAATTAAAAGTGTGAGCAAATAAAGTGGGTGCTGAAATTGTAATGTCAGAAAAAGAAGGTGCTGATCCTTCTTCGGTTATTTATAAATCATTGGAAATAGCTATAAACAAAAAATATGACGTTCTTATAATTGATACTGCCGGACGATTACAAAATAAAGTTAATCTTATGAATGAATTAGCTAAAATGAATGGCATAATTAAAAAATTTATTCCTGACGCTCCACATGAAACCCTTTTAGTTTTAGATGCTACAACCGGACAAAATGGTGTTTTACAAGCAAAAAGTTTTCAAGAAGTTGCTCCATTAACTGGAATAATATTAACGAAAATGGATGGAACTTCAAATGGCGGAATTATTTTATCCATTAAAGACCAATTAAATATCGATGTTAAATTAATAGGTTTAGGAGAAAAAATTGATGACCTTCAAGAATTTGATTTAGATGCTTATATTTATGGACTATCAAAAGGATTAATGATTAATGAATAAATCTTTTGAAAGAGAAGAAATAATAAAGGTGTTTTTAAAATTTAATTTTCTTTTAACTCAAAATCAAAAACAAATAATGCATCTTTATTATATTGAAGATTTAACAATGAGAGAAATATCCGAAATAGTGGCAACAACAAGAAGTGCTGTTTTTGATGCAATTGACAAATCAAGAAAAAAACTCAAACCATTTATAAATTCAAAATAAAAAACTATTTTATATTATAATTTTATAAAACATAAAAGGTGTATCTAATGAAATATAAAAGAATATTGCTTAAATTATCGGGAGAATGATTAGCAAATAAAGAAAAATCTCTTTCTGTAGATTATTCATTAATCGATAATATATCAACTCAGTTAAAGAAACTAAAAGATAATAATGTTCAAATAGCCATTGTTATTGGTGGGGGTAATTTTTGAAGAGGGGCTAGTGCTGAAAAAAATGGAATACCTAGAAATAGAGCTGATTATATCGGAATGCTAGCAACCATCATGAATGCATTAGCATTACAATCAGGTTTTGAAAAACACGGATTAAAATGTAGAGTTCAATCATCAATTACAATAGACCCAAAAGTTGCAGAAAATTATATTACAGAGAAAGCTATTAAGTATTTGAATTCAGGTGAAATTGTAATATTTGCTGCAGGAACAGGTAGACCATATTTTACAACAGATACAGCAGCAACATTGGTTGCTTCAGAAATTAAAGCAGATATAATTTTGTTAGGCAAAAATAATATTAATGGAATATATGATTCAGATCCAAATGTAAACAAGCAAGCTAAAAAATATTCCAATATTTCATATGATGAAATTTTGAATAAAAATTTAAAAGTTATTGATTCAACCGCCGCAACAATGGCAAGAGATAATAATATTGATGCATTAGTATTTAATATAGGAGAAAAAGACTCAATTTTAAATGTTGTTGATGAAAGGGGATTATTCACAAAGGTGTCTAAATAATGGAGTTTGAATTATATGAAAATGAGTTAATTGAGGACTTACAAAAATCCTTAGTTTTTCTTGACTCACAACTTTCTAGAATTTCAACATCGGGAGCTAATCCACAATTATTTAATAATTTAAAAATTTCATATTATGATGAATTAATACCAATTGGAGATTTGTGTTCTATAACCATTCCTGAACCACAACAATTACTAATAAAACCATTTGATAAAGAAGCAATAAAAACTATTTATAAAATTATTGAAAAACAAAATTACCAGATATCACTTGTGGATGAAGGCCATCAACTAAGAATCGTCTTCCCTTTATTAACAACTGAAAAAAGAAGGGAATCAGTCAAACGTCTTTCATCTATAAAAGAATTAGCAAAACTCAAAGTAAGAGCTGCTAGACACTCTATTTTAAAATTAATTAATTCTGATGAAGAATTAAGTGAAGATATTTTAAAAACCTATCAAAATCAAGTTCAAAAAAAAATTGAACAATATAATAGTATAATTAATAAAACTATTCAGGAAAAAGAAGAACAATTAATGAAATTATAATGGAGATTTATATATGTTTTTAAAAAATTTAAACCCCATTGTAAAAAAAACATTAATAGCATTCATTTTAGCAATAATTTGCGTTACATTAATTTTATTGATTTATTATCTTGGTACTCCTGGAAAAATATTGGGAAGTATTATTTTCTCTTTTATTTGTATTTTTGCAATTTTTGAATTTATTAAACCTTTTGATATTCCAACATGAACAAAATTTATAATTCCATGTTCCGGTGTTTTTATTATGTTAATTCCATTTAATACACAGTTTTTAAATTTTATAAATGTTGACAACGACAAATTAGCAGCGGTTGGAGATAATCAACCTTACAAAAATATTTTAGTTGAACTTATTGGAGAACAATTTAAATTTTCTGTTGGAGGTGTTCCTGGAATTGGTTTTCCAATATTAGCTGTAATGATTTTTATTCCTTGTTTATTTACAAAAAATTATAGAAATATTTTTTCTACATTTATTGTCATTTTAATTGCAGTAATAATTATTTGCTTCTCAATAAAATTTTTATTTTATTTTACAATCTTACAATTTTCATTAACTTTGATTCTTCTTTTTGGCGTTATTTTAACTGACACAATGGCTTATTTTGGTGGAAGGTTGCTAGGTAATAAAATTTTTAAAAGAAAGTTGGCCCCAAACATTTCACCCAACAAAACAATTGAAGGTGCAATTATAGGGTTTATTGCATCTAGTGCATTTTTGTTTTTAATCTTCGGATTAGAAAAAGCACAAATAACTGGAGGAATCAATTTCGGAAAAATAGGCGATGTTAATAGATGAACATTATTATTTGTTGCACCGTTTGCAGTACCAATTTTATCTATAATTGGAGATTTATTGTTTTCTCTTGTAAAAAGAAAGTTATCGATAAAAGATTTTTCAAGTCTAATTCCATCTCATGGCGGATTGTTGGATCGATTTGATTCAACAATCCTAGTATTCTTTATTTTCCCTCTTTTTATAGCATTTGCTCAATAACTGAATATATTTTATATAATAAAAAAATATGAATAAAGCTTTTTTAAACTTTTGTAAAGAAATACAATATGAAATACCCGAATATCTCGCGGAATCAGAGATATCCAATGTTTCGTTAGTTAATAATCAATTTAATATACATATTAATTTTTTTTCAATACCTAATGTAAATGATTTGAAGAAATTTTTAAAAATGATGAAAAATAATTTTAAATTTGAAGTTAATTTTCTGTTAAATTATATAAATAAAAACTATACTATTCAAAATATTTATGATTACTTGATATTTTCATCTTTGTTTATACAAGGAGAAACTTTATCAAATATTATTTCTAAATTTGATTTAAAGTTTGATAATTTCAAAATTTTAACAATTGAGGTACATTCAGAAAATAAAATAAGAATTTTAAATAAAAAGAAAGAGCAACTATTAAATAATTTAAAGCACTTTGGTTTTAAAGGATTTGATATTCATTTTATCGATCTATCATCACAGAGAATAATCGAAAAAAACCTTGAAAATGAAAATGAGCAGGACTCAAAGAATTTAAGTAATATTATCAAAAATAGTAAAATTAAAGAAAAAACGAACAACAATAAAGTACTAACAAATAAAAATATAGCTAAAAAATATTTTTTAGCAAAAATGGAAGATTTTTACTTATCTGAAGAAACGAACTTTTCTTTTGAAGGAATTATTTTTAAAAAAGAATTATTTAAAACTAAAACTGGAATGCATATTTTAACATTGGCAATTACTGATTACTCAGAGGCTATAATAATTAAAAATTTTATTAGAAATGAATCTGATTTAAAGCAATATGAAAATATTCAAATAGATGTCAAAATAAAAGTTTTTGGAGAAAAATCAATTGATCATTTTACCGCAAAACCTATTTTAATATCAAAAAAAATTGAAATATTAGATGATCAACAAAAAAATATTGATAATTCAAAAATAAAAAGAGTTGAATTATCAATCAGAACCTCTATGAGTGTAATGGATGGTTTTAAAACGCCCGAAGACTTCTTAAAGTATGCTAAACACTTAGGTCACAAAGCAATAGGTATTGTTGATTTAGCCGGCGTTCAATCATTTCCTAATTTTTATAAATCTGCTAAAAAACACGGAATTAAAGCAATATATGGATCAACTTTTAATGCAATTGATAAAGATAACAAATTTGTTGTAAATCATAAAAATATTAATATTGCTGATGAAACATATGTTGTATTTGACCTAGAAACCACAGGACTTTCTCCAAGATTTGATGAAATAATTGAATTTGGTGCTGTGAAATTACAAAGTGGTAAAATAATTGATAAGTTACAATTTTTCATCAAAGGCACTAAATTAATTTCAGATTTTACAACAGAATTAACTGGAATTACACAATCCATGGTTGATGATGGTATTATAGAAATTAATGGAATTAAAAAAATAATAAATTTCATTAAAGATTTTACATTAGTTGCTCATAATGCATCTTTTGACATAGGGTTTATAAAAGAAAAAATATTTAAATATAAATTAGGAGAATTAAAAAATCAATGAGTTGATACACTTTCTATTTCAAGATTTTTAATAGAACAATCTAAGTCATATAGATTAGAAATTGTTTGTAAAAAATTCTCAATAAACTATGATAATGAAATTGCTCATAGAGCTGATTATGATGCTGAAGTGCTTTCTCTTCTTTGAATCAAATTCATGAATGAACTATTAATAAAAAATATCAAAACATTTGATGACTTATTTATTGCTAAGTGTCCTTGAATTGATTCTAAAAAATTCTCAAATCAAATAACTATATTAGTTAAGAACCAAGATGGATTAAAAGAATTATTTAAATTAATCTCAAAATCTTCAACAATTGATTATTATTCTGAAGCTAGAATTTTTATGGATTTGTTTAAAAAAACACCAAATATTTTAGTCGGATCTTCTGGAATAAAATCAAGACTTTTGGATAAAGTTTTCAATGGAACAACAGAAGATATAAATAATGAAATATTAAAATATGATTACATTGAGATTCCATACCCCGACCTTTTTATTCACCTTGTTAATAGGGGAACAATCTCAAAAGAAGACCTAGAATTTGCATTAAAAGATTTAATTTATAAATCTAGAAAACTAAATAAAATATGTGTAGCAATAGGTGATGTTAGATATATTGACAAGAGAGAAAATATTATTCATAATGTATATATAAATGCTAAAGGATTAGAAGGAAAAAGACATTATTTATATAAATATAAAGAAATTCTTCCTATTTATCCAATCCAAAATTTTTTATCAACAAATGAAATGTTAAAAAAATTTAAATTTTTAAATGAGGAGGATCTTGCCTATGAATTAGTGGTAGAAAATACAAATAAAATTTGTGACATGATTGAAGAAAATATCCAAATTATAAAAGATAAGTTATACACCCCTATTTTTGATGACTCTGATAATAAATTAAAACTACTTGTCTATAAAAAAGCGACAGAAAAATATGGAGACAATATCCCAACAATAGTTTCGCAAAGAATTGAGAGAGAATTACAACCTATTTTACGATATGGTTTTTCAGTCATATATTGAATCAGTCATATATTAGTGTCTAAAAGTATGAATGATGGTTATTTAGTAGGTTCTAGAGGGTCTGTGGGTTCATCATTAGTAGCCACACTTGCAGAAATAACAGAAGTTAACCCATTGGTGCCACATTATATTTGCAAAAAATGTAAATTTACAAAGTTTTTTGAAAATAGGGAATTCTTTTCTGGATATGACTTACCAGAAAAAAAATGCCCTAATTGTAAAAATATTAACTTAGATAGGGAAGGTCAAACAATTCCTTTTGAAACATTTTTGGGCTTTAATGCAGATAAGGTTCCTGATATTGATCTAAACTTCTCTGGAGAATATCAAAATATAATTCACAAAGAAGTTAAAAATATTTTTGGTACTAATAATTGTTTTAAAGCCGGAACAATAAGCACAGTTGCTGATACTACAGCATTTGGGTACACAAGAAGTTGAAGAGAAGAACAAGGAATCAATAAATCTGATGCATTTATTGATTTTGTTGCAACTCAAATAGTAGGTACTAAGAGAACGACCGGGCAACACCCTGGAGGAATTATAATAATTCCAAAAGAATATGAAGTTGAAGATTTTACACCAATAAATTTTCCTGCTAATGATACTAGTGCTGAATGAAAAACAACACATTTTGACTTTCATGCAATTCATGACAATGTTTTAAAATTAGACTTATTAGGACATGATGATCCCACCATTATTAAACTTCTACAAGAATTAACAGGCATATCTCCCAACGAAATTCCTTTCTATGATCCTAAGGTTATTGATATGTTTTCATCAACCAAACCTCTTGGAATAAAACCAGAAGATATTAATGGAGAAAAAACAAGTGCAATTGGTATCCCAGAATTTGGAACTAAATTTGTTAGAAAAATACTTTTTAAAACTAAAGTTTCTTCATTTTCTGATTTAGTGTCTGTTTCAGGTCTTTCACATGGAACAAATGTTTGAACTGGAAATGCTGAAGAATTAATAAAGGAAAAAAACTTAAAATTAAAAGATTTAATTTCTTGTCGCGATGATATTATGGTTATGTTAATAAGTAGAGGAATTGATCCACTAAAATCATTTCAAATAATGGAAAAAGTTAGAAAGGGTGGAGGCTTAACTGATGAAGAAGAGTTGCTTCTTACTTCAAATAAAATCGAACAATGATATATTGATTCATTAAAAAAAATAAAATACATGTTCCCAAAAGCACATGCAACAGCTTATGTAATGATGGCTTGAAGAGTTGCGTGATTTAAATTATATTACCCACTTCAATATTATGCGGCCTACTTTTCAATAAGATCTGATCACTTTGATATCTCTACTTTAGTATCAGGTAAATTAGGCATATCAAACAAACTAAAAGAGATGATATCAAGACAAAATAAAAGAAATGAAAAAAAACTCACTTCTAAGGAACAAGGATTAATAATTAATTTAGAAGTTGCCAATGAAATGTTTGCAAGAGGTTTTACTATTAAAAATATAGATATTTATGAATCTGATTCCTTTAAGTGAATTGTTAACAAAGAAACAAATTCTCTAATTCCTCCATTTATTTGTCTAGATGGATTGGGTATTGCGGCTGCTGAATCAATTATGGAAGCTCGTAAAAATGGTGAATTCCAATCTATCCAAAATTTTTCTAAGAGAACTCAAGTCAATAAAACAATTATTTTAAAAATGAAGGAAATGAAAATTTTTAAAAATTTAGATGATACAGATCAAACAACACTATTTTAGTAACATTATTTTTTTTGCCATTAACAATGAATCCTCTATAGCTTGATCCATATTTATATATTTATAAGTGGCCAATCTACCTAGTAAATATAAATTGTTATACTTATCTGCAAGTTCTTTATATTCTTGATATTTATTTCTAGCATTATCTGTGGCTAAAGGGTAATAAGGTTCATTGAAATCTTTAGATAATGGGGAAAAAACTCCAGGAAATTCTTTAGATATTATTGTTATATCTTTATTTTTTTCAAATGTCATATTTTTATATTCAGTTATTCTTGTCATAGTTGGATGTGCAGGATAATTTACAACTGCTGTTTTTTGAAATTGATCTCTTTTAATTTCCTTCACCTTTATGTTTAAAGAGCGATAATCCAGTATTCCAAATTTATTTTTAAACAAAGTATCTAGTGGTCCTGTATACACCACTAAACAATCACTATTCTGATCAAATAAAATCATGTTTTTTTTAAACTCTAAATGTTTAATTCCATTTTCACTTATAGAAACTTTAATATTTTTGTGATCCAACATTCTCTCAATTGTTTTGGTATACCCTTCTTCAGGAACCCCTTCATAATCATCATTAAAATATGTATTTTTATAAGAAAGAATAACAGGAATTCTTGCAGTAACTGAATAATCAATTTCATTGGGTTTTAAATTTCACATTTTGGTTGTGTAATTTTCAAATATGTTTTTGTAAATAAAATTTGCAACTTCTTTTATTAATGGATTTTTATTTTTAAATAATTCTAAAATTGCAATATTATCATTTCCGGCATAAGTTTCTAAAAGTGTTTTTTTAATTAAATCATTATTTTGTGGAAAACAAATATCAATTGATTTAAAGTTAAATGGTATAGGAACCAGTTTATCACCAACATAACCTTCCACAATATTTTTGAATTTATTTAATGTTCAAAACTGATTCATAAATTTTATAACATCTTTTTTAGAGGTATGAAAAATATGGGGTCCATACTTATGAACTGTAATTCCTTTTATTTTATGATCGAAAATATTGCCACCAATGTTTGGTCTTTTTTCAATTATTTCAACATTATAATCATTTTCAGCAAGTTTTCTTGCAAGCACTACTCCTGATAATCCGGCACCAATTATTTTTATTTTTTTCATTCAAATTATTATATAACAATTAATTAAAGTTTAAGGCATTCTAATTTCAACATCAATAATTTACTTTTCTTTTAAACTAATTAATACATAGTCATGGATTAGTTTAAAAATTACATATATATGTTAAAATTATATAAATTGAATTAATGATTAAAGAGGACCCTATGAGCTTATTTTGAAAGAAAAATAAAATTGAATTTAAAAAATTTAAAACAAATATAGAAGCATCTGCATTCGTTGCTGATCAATTACTATTAGAAATTAAAAAAAATAAAAAGTTTAACCTAGGTTTAATTACAGGATCAACACCCATACTATTGTATAAAGCTTTAATAAGTGATTTTAATGAAGCTAATACTTCTTGAAGTAATGTCCACACTTATAATTTAGATGAATATTTAGGACTTCCTGAAGGACATATTCAATCTAACAAAGAATTTATGAAAAATGAATTATTTACAGATGTAAAAATGAACTTAAAAAATGCACATTTTCCATTAAAAAATAATAACTATGATGCTTTAATAGGTGAAAATGGTGAAATTGACATATTAATACTAGAACTTGGTACTAATGGACATATTGGTTTTAATGAACCTGGAACAAAACTAGATACTATTACCAGAGTTGTTAATTTAAAATCGGAAGTAATTGAAATAAATGCAACAAACTTCTTTGATGGAGACATTAATAAAGTTCCTAAAAGAGTAATGTCAATGGGACTGAATTCCATTTTAAAAGCTAAAAAAATATATTTATTGGCATTTGGAAGCACTAAAAAAAATGCAATTGAAAAATTATATAATGCAAAGAAATTTGATATTAATTTTCCGGCAAGCGCTTTATTAAAACATAAAGATGTTGTTGTTGTGTTTGATGATAAAGTAAAATTTGACATATAAATTTATATGTTTTATTTATTCTTATCTTAAAATGTAAGAATTATTCGTTAATTTAAATGACAATAAAAATTATAATATTTTTTTTATTATCTTTTCAATTTTTTTCGGGGTTACTATAGATGAAAATCTTCGAATAACTTTTCCTTTTCTGTCAATAAGAAATTTTTCAAAATTTCACTTGACATCAATAGAATTTTCATTTCATGGAAATTCTTTAGTTAAAAATTTATACAATAGTGATTGGTTTTCGCCCTTTACATCTATCCTTGAAAAAATTTCAAATGTTACATTATATTTTAAAGTGCAAAATTCCTTTATTGCAATATCGGTATTAAATTCTTGTTGTTTAAATTGCATACAAGGAAATCCTAAAATTACAAATTCTTTTTCCTTGTACTTATTATATAATTTTTCTAAATCTTTATATTGTTTAGTAAATCAGCACTTACTAGCAACATTTACAATTAATATTAATTTATTTTTAAAATTGGAAAAATCAACAATTTTTCCGGATATATTTTTTAGTTTAAAATCATATATAGAGGCCATTAGTCATTCTTTTTAATTGATTCTAATATTTTATCTATCTCTAATGCATTTTTTTCAATATTATCTAATTCAAAAGTTAAGATTGGAACACTTCTTCCAAGTTCATATTGAGAAAGCATAGTTCTTATAAACCCTTTTGAATTATTTAACGCTTCCAAAGACTTTGATTCCAGCTTATCAAATGCAACATATATTTTTAAATGAGATCCATCCCTTGAAAGTTTAGCATCCACAACTGTTGTATTTGACACATTAACATTAGTTACATCACGTTGAATTATCTGCGATATCAATAGCATATAGTTTGATTCTTTTTTTCTCTTATTTATTTCATTCATAATTTACTCAACTAAAACTTCATCATAAGTTTGTAGTTTATCTCCTTCTCTTACATCATTAAATTGTTTGATGTGTGTTCCAAATTCTGTTCCTTTTTCAGATTTTTTAATGTTATTTTTACCATTTTGTAAGGAATCAAGTTTTCCTTCATGAATTATCAAATCGTTTCTAAATATCCTCAATTTTGAATTCGCCTTAATTATACCATTTAAAACCAAACAACCAGCAATAGTGCCTACTTTAGAAAAATAAAATAATTTTTGAATAAGTGCTTCGCCAATAATTACTTCTTTGTATTTGGGTTCTTGTTTAGATTTTATTATCATCTCAACATCTTCAATTATTTTATAAATAATTGTTTCGGTCTTCACAATAACTTTTTCAGTATTAGCAAATTTTTTAACAACACCATCAACCTTTAAATTAAAAGCATATATAATTGAATTAGATGCTTGCGCAAGCAAAACATCGCTTTTAGTAACATTACCAACAGAAGCTCTAATTACATTAACAACTACTTCATCATTTTTAAGGGGTATTAAAGAATGTTTTAATGCCTCAGCAGTTCCTTGTACATCTGATTTAATAATAATGTTTAGTATTTTTAAATCAGAATCTGAATGGGTTATTTGGGTTTGTTTAAAATTTAATTCATTTTTTTTATCAACAAATGCTTTTTTATTAGCTAATTCCTTAGCAAATTTTTCATCTTCAAAACCAATAAATCTATCACCAGCATTTGGAGTATAGTTTAACCCCGTAATAATTACAGGCATACCAGGAAATGCTTTTTCTAAACTTTTACCATTTGTAGAAGTAATATTTTTGATTCTTCCATAATGAGATCCGGCAACAATAAAATCTCTTTTCAATAGAGTTCCATTATTAATAATTAATGTTGCAATTGTTCCTTTTCCAATATCAACATAAGACTCAATAACATTACCCATTGCTGAGCGATTTTTGTTTGCTTTTAATTCTAATAATTCTGCTTGCAAAAGTATCAAATCAAATAATTTATCAATCCCATCGCCCATTAAAGCTGACCCATATACAAACGGAACATTTCCGCCTCAATCTTCAGAAAGAATATCAACTTTAGAAAGATCACCTTTTATTTTTTCAACATCAACACCCGGTTTATCCATCTTATTAACAAAAACAATCAAAGGAACATTGGCCGCTTTAGCATGATCAATAGCCTCTATAGTTTGTGGCATAACCCCATCATCTCCTGCAACAACTAAAACAACTATGTCAGTTACTTTAGCACCTCTTGCTCTCATAGAAGTAAACGCTTCATGACCAGGAGTGTCTAAAAATGTTATTAATTCATTTTTATAAAGAACTTGATATGCAGCAGTATGTTGTGTAATTCCTCCACTCTCGTTTTTAGCAATATTTGTATTTCTTATTTTATCAATAAGTGTTGTTTTACCATGATCAACATGACCCATAACCGTTATTATTGGTGGTCTTTTTTCTAATTCATCTTTTGTATCATCTATTTCAATATGATCCATAAAGTTTGTTTCATTAAGTTCCTCTTCTTTTTGAAAATCGTAATCATACTCAAAGCAAATTTCCGCTATTTCTTCCTCTGATAAAGTTGAATTTAAATTATATAATTTTCCTTTTTTAAATAAATTTACCAATAATTCATTGGGTTTAATTTTTATATTATTTGAAAAATCATTAATAGACATAGGTCCTGTAAAAATAAAAACTCCGTCTTTTAACTCTACCTTAACACTTGTTAATTGATTTTTAATTTGAGAATCGTTTGTTCTTCGAGAACTCAAATTATTTTTTGGTTTACTTTTGTTTTTGTTGTTCTTTGTTTTTAATTTTGTCATTTTGATTTACCTCTTTTTTTAACTCGTTATATACATCGTTTGAGATATTTGTTTTAAATGTTTTATTTAATATTTTTTTTTCTAGCACATTAATAATAATTGTAAAATCATTTATAATATAAGCGCCTCTGCCTTGAATATGTACATCATTTTCTAGAAATATTTTGTTGTTCTTGTCTCTAACGATTCTAATCATTTTATTAATATTAGTAATCTTATTAGTCACTATACATTTTCTAAAAATATCATTATTACTCATTTTGATCATCATCAAAATCTGAAAAATCATAATCATCAAAATTAATATCAGATGCTAAATCTGAATCAAATTGAAATGACTTTTCAATATCTTTAATTTCTCGTGTTGATGGTTTTTTAGCTCTAGTTTCTTGAATTGAATTATTCATATTACTAAAACTCATATCTTCTTTTTTATTGCCACTATTATTTTGGTAATCAGAGTGAGTTGGAGTAAAATATCCAAATGAAACATCATCTGACTCAAATTCATTTATTTCCGTTTTATATTCAGCTAATTCTTTTGCAAATTCATCCATATTTAAATTAGGAGAAAAAGAGTTATATCTTGAAGAATTATGTGAATTTCCCGAATTATATCTCGAACCCCTTCTATCAGATTGAAATGATCTTTGATTGTTGTTCGCTTCTATTTGAGTTACTTGTTCAGGAGTTACATTACCATTCCACAAAATTTCTATATTTCTTTCTCGTGCATCAGATAAAGAAATGATGTCAATATTTGTTTTTGTTAACTCAACAGTTAATTTAACATTAAATCCTTGTTTACCAATAGCAATAGTGTTATGCTTATCAGGTACAACAACTAAATAATCTTTCCCATTAGGTTTTAAATTTATAGAAATAACTTTTGATGGAGACATTGCATTTGCGATATATTCATAAAAATTATCTGAATATAAAATAACGTCTATTTTTTCTCCACCTATTTTTTCTGAAACAGCATTAATTCTTTGGCCTGACTGACCAATAATAGTTCCTATAACGTCAATATCACCAACAAAATTAGGGTTCTTTTTGAATGCAATTTTAGCTCTAACACCTGGAATTCTGCTCATCGCCACTATTTCAATGCTACCATTATCAATTTCAGGAACCTCTAACTTCAAAACTTCTCTTATTCTGCTAGATGATGAATTTGAAACTAATACTTGATAATCTCTAGAATTTTCATATACTTCTTCAATAAAAACCTTGTGATAATCCGATTTAGATAAATTAATATTCATATTTCTAAATTTTGATGGCATTAAGCATGGAGTTCCATCTTCTAAAACAAATACTGCTGTTCTTCCATTTTCTTCCTCTAATTTAGCATCAACTTGTGTACCAATGAGTGGAAAGTATTTATTATATGTTTTTGTTTTTTCCAAATTCAAAATTTCTAATTTAAATGATTGTTCTATTTTCGCAAATGTTGTTCTTGAAAAATCATCAAATTTTATTTCTGCTGCAATTTTATCGCCTATTTTAACTGTTGGATCTAGTAATAAAGCTTCTGAAAGTTTGATGTCAATTAAGTTTGATTCTTTTTCATATTCCTCTTCATCAGAAATTACAATTTTTGATTTATTAATCAAAACTAATCTATTTTTATCTTTATCAATTATTAGTGTTAATTTCGCATCGGGATCTAATTGAGAATGTACTATTCTTTCTATAGCATTTAGTAAAAATTGTACAATATCGTTTATATTCATTTCTTTTGATTTTGATATAAATTTAATTAAATCTAGTGGGTTTATTTTTTTCATTTTTTTTATCCTTTTTATTTTTTGTTAATTTAATTGATTCATTTAATTGTTTTATATTGTTTTTATCAAACTCTAATTTTCTAAAGTGACCTTTAAAATTTATTCTCATTTTGATAGTCGCTTTAGTGACTTCAACTAATTCTCCTTCAAAAAAACTACCATTGTTTTGTTCCTTTGTTAAAAATGTTTTAATATTTTTGTTAATATAATTTTCAATGTTGTCTATATTTATTTCTTTTTCTGCACCTGAAGAAAAAATATTCAAATAATAGTTATTGTCACTAGAATCAATTTCATCTAAAATATCTGAAATTATTTTGCTTTTTTCTTTGATTTCTCTTAATGTTGGAGAATTTATTTCTATATCCAAAAACAATAAATTGTTTCTTTGAACAAACTCACAATACACTAAATCAAAGTCTAACTTTATTTTTAATTTTTCAATCAAAAGTTCCACTCAATCCCCTCAATATATTATCTTTTTTTTGCTAATTTAATAAAAAAAATCGCTATAGCAATTCATATATATTATTTAAAAATAATTAATTAGCATATTCATTATAACTTATATAAATTAATTTTATTAAAATTTTAATTTTAATAAGTAAAAATTATTGTCTAATCCAAATAAAATTTGATTAACTAACTTTTTTAAAAATTATTGTTGTTAATATATTTGAAAATGGTTAAATTAAAAAAATAAAGTTAGGTAAATATGATAAAATTACTAAGCACAAGCAGCAAATATATATTAATTTAGTATTATTTAAATTCGAATTGATTTGAGAGTAGTTTTAGCTGTAAAACGAAAACATTATATTTAAATAACTAATTATTAAGAATATATTCCTCATTATGCAAAATAAAGAAAGAGGTAATCATGTCAAGATACACAAAATCATCATTTAAAAAATCTCGCCGTTATGGATTCTCAATATTGGAAAACGGTAAAGAGTTCGCTAAGGGGAAGGGACGTCAATATGCTCCTGGACAACACGGACAAAAAAGAGTTAAAATTTCAGAGTATGGTTTGCACTTATATGAAAAACAAAAATTAAGATATATGTATGGAATAAGTGAAAAACAATTTAAAAATACTTTTGAAAAAGCTTCTAAAAGACCCGGTCAAGCCGGTACAAACTTCATGCAAATGTTAGAAACTAGACTTGATAGTTTTGTTTATAGAACGGGTGTTGCGGAAACCAGAAGACAAGCTAGACAACTAGTTAATCATGGTCACTTTACATTAAATGGCAAAAAAGCCGATATTCCTTCAATACAAATTAAAATAGGTGATGTTATCACATTAAGAGAAGGAAGTAGAAAAAATATTCAAATTTTAGATGCAAAAACTAGAAAAGAATTAGCTGCTTGAGTCAAGATGGATAAAGACTTTGTATTCAAATTAAATAGACTTCCTGAAAGAAAAGAATTAAATACAAGTATAAATGAATCATTAATTGTTGAACACTACAATAAATAGTAATTTTCAATTTTACTTCATAACAATAACAAAAGAACTAATTAAAAACGGTTATATTATATATAGAAAAATCTGTTAAAAAATGAGATATAAGAGTGTGATTTAATAAAGAAATTTGTTTTTTTGATATAATTTATTTATGATTTCTTTTAATAAGAAATAAGGAGCAAATATGTCTAGTGAATATTCAGCAAGCAATATAAAAGTTTTAAAAGGTTTAGAGCCTGTTCGGAAAAGACCCGGAATGTATATTGGTACAACTAGCAAAAAAGGATTACATCATTTAATTTGAGAAGTTGTTGATAATTCAATTGATGAAGCAATGGCTGGATTTGCCACTATTATTACAATTACTCTTGATTCCGATGGTTATGTAACAATTAATGATGATGGTAGAGGAATTCCTACTGATATTCATCCAGATACAGGTCTTTCCACTGTTGAAACTGTATTAACGGTTTTGCATGCAGGCGGAAAGTTTGACTCAGAAACATATAAAGTTTCAGGTGGTTTACACGGTGTTGGTGCATCGGTTGTTACTGCGCTTAGTGCTAATTTAAAAGTTTGGATCAAAAGAAATGGAAATATTTATTTTCAAGAATTTAAAAACGGGGGGATATCTCAAGGACCTATAAATATTATTGGCAAAGTTGATAAAAATGATACTGGAACTAAAGTTTCTTTTAAACCTGATTTTACAATTATGGAAAAAAATGAATTTGAGTTTCTAGTTATTTTAGACAGGGCCAAACAAATCGCTTACTTAAATAGAGGAATAAAAATTATTCTTTCTGATAAAAGAACTAGTGACATTGTTAAAAAAACTTTTTATTTTGAAGGTGGAATTAAAGAATATGTTAAAGAACTAAACAAAGGCCGTACTTTGATTCATGATGAAATAATATATGCAGAAGGAAAAGTAAAGGGAGATGATGGAGATGTTATTGTTGAAGTTGCAATGCAATATAATACTGGATATCAAGGAAATGTTGTTTCTTATGCTAACAATATTTCAACCATTGAAGGTGGAACACATGAACAAGGTTTTATTGATTCTTTAACCAGAATATTAAATAACTATTCTGGAGTAAATAAACTTTTCAAAAATGAAGATGAAAAGTTAACAAGAGAAGATGTAAAAGAAGGATTAACAGCAATCATTTCAATCAAGCATATTGAACCCATTTTCGAAGGTCAAACAAAATCAAAATTAGGTAATAAAGATGCAAGAATGGCTACAAATAAAGTTCTCTCAATCAAACTTGAAAAATTTCTAGCTGAAAATCCTAGTCAAGCAAAATTAATTATTGAAAAAACGCTTTTAGCCCAAAGAGCTCGTTTTGCAGCAACTAATGCCAGAGAGGCAACAAGAAGGAAAACAGTCTTTGATGTCACTACACTTCCTGGAAAACTTGCTGATTGTTCATCAAAAAATGCTGAAATTTCTGAAATATATATAGTTGAGGGTGACTCTGCTGGAGGATCTGCAAAAATGGGACGAGATAGAGAAATACAAGCAATTTTACCATTGAGAGGTAAGATTATAAACTCTGAAAAAGCTAGAATTGATAAAGTTTTTGAAAATACCGAAATAATGTCAATCATTACTGCTCTAGGAACAAGTGTGGGTAGTGAAATAAATATTAATAAATTAAGATACCACAAAGTAATAATAATGACCGATGCAGATGTAGATGGTTCTCACATTAGAACTTTATTATTAACTTTTTTCTATCGTTATATGCGTCCCTTGGTAGAATATGGATTTATTTATATAGCTCAACCCCCACTATTTAAAATAACCACTGGGAAAAACTTTCAATATGCTTATGATGAAGGAGAAAAGGATATCATAATAAAGGCATTGGAAGAAAATGATAAAACCACTAAATATAATATTCAAAGATATAAGGGATTGGGAGAAATGAATCCCGATCAATTATGAGAAACCACAATGGACCCATCTACAAGAAAAATGCTACAAGTTCAAATTGAAGATGCAGCAACAGCAGACTTGGTATTTTCAACACTAATGGGTGATGAAGTGGCCCCAAGAAGACAATTTATTGAAGAAAATGCTAAATATGTTAAAAATATTGACTTATAATAATTTTGGATATGTTAAAAGATATTATTAAAAAACTTAATATAACTGAACTTGAATTATTTTATGAAGGAAATCACAATAAAACCTATAGAGGAGTTTTTTGTGATTTCCTTGTTCAAATAAGAATATCAAAGAACAATATTGTTAATCATGGCAATGAAATACTTTTACTAAAAAATAAAAGAGATGTTTTTTATGTTGATAAACAAATTTTGGTAAGAAAATGAATTCAAGGCAAAACACTAGATACAAATGATATTAACATTTTGATAAAGATTAAAAAAGCTCTTGTTAAACATTGAAATACTAAAATTAATAATATAACCAATTTCAATGATTCTAATATAATTAATGATGTAATTTTATCTCATGGAGATTTAAGAAGAAAAAATATTATTAT
The DNA here is from genome assembly GCA_947039385.1 of uncultured Mycoplasma sp. GTDB lineage: Bacteria > Bacillota_I > Bacilli_A > Mycoplasmatales > Metamycoplasmataceae > UBA710. The sequence goes on along the minus strand of CAMQYR010000004.1, from coordinate 2,347 downwards.
AAATGAGAATAATGATATTGATTTAATTGATTTTGAGTGGGTAAATTATAATAGCAAATATTTCGACTTAGCACATTTACATTTATATTGTTTGTTTTCTATTAAAGATATTATAAAAGTCTTTAATATCAATAAAGAAGAATTAATAAAAGAAATTAAAATAGTTAATGAGTTTAATAATAAATGAGAAAAATTAAAATATATTGTTGACAACTAACTTTCTTCAACATCAAATTGATTCTTAATTAGTTCGTCAGCAGGATAGATATCTTCATCTAATGAATCATAAAACTCATAGAAATCAGGCTCCTCATTTTTCAATAAATTTTCATTATTATTTGATATATCATCTTCTTCAATCGTATTTTTGTTTTCTTTATAACAATTAATTAATCAAAAAGAAACAAAAGGAATTAAAATTGCTCCTGATAATCAATTGCCAACCAAAGCAGGAATTAAATTTATAAACATTGCTTTAAATGATCAATCACCTAATGTTAATGAAGAAGCAAATATTCCTTGACCAATATTTTTCATAACTATATTATCGGCATGAACCCACCCAAAAGCAAATAATATGAAATTTGCTATAACATGTTGAAAACCAACTAAAGCAAATAATAAAATTGGAAAGTAAATTAAAAATGTTTTAGCATTTTTATGTCTAGACATAGTGACTCAAACAGATCAAGAAACTAAAATACTACACAAAATACCTGAGAAAAATGTTTGTCATCATTCCCAATGAACTTTTTCTGCAATAATTTGTTGCAAAACATATAAATGTTTGTCATTGAAAATGTGTCCGCCCCTTACAAGTGCAGCAATTATAAATGCACCGATTATATTTCCAAGCAGTGTTAAAATTAATTTTAACACTGCTGGAAACATCTTTATTTTTTTTGTTATAACGGCAATGGTGAATACTTCAAAATCTGATGTAAGTAAAGAACCTCCTAAAAAAACTAGCAATAAAAACCCAATTGGAAATATGGCGGCCGCTATTATTAAAGGAGGTCCTGAGATATTTATATTAGGACCTATTCCATTTACCAATTGTTCTTGTCAATCGTTTGAAAAAATTTCTGGTTTTTGCATTCCTGCAATAATCATGATAAAACCGATATATCCCATTCCGATATATATGCTGCCCACTATACCAAGCAAAATAAGTTTCCATCATTTTAGATTAACTTTTACTATGGAAAAATTAATAATGTTTTGGTAGTTCTTTTTATAATTATGCATAAAAAATATTCCTTCCAATTATAAAATGTTGAACATAATAAATATCAAAATTATAATACTTTAAAAATGTTTTTTATAAATAAAATGTTTTTGTTTAATGATAAAATTAATGTCATGAAGAATAAAATTAAAATTGGTCATACAAACACCTCATTTGTAGATGGTAATGTTTTTATCCAAGAAAAAGTATATAATAAATTTAACCATAAAATTGATTACAACATACTGCAAGTTTTTAATTTTGTTCCAAAATTTATATCACAAACTATAAAAGAAAATAAATGAGAATTTATAAGTGGAATAAACCCGGTTGTGAATAATGAAAATTTAATTAAAATTGCCGACTTAGTAAAAGAGGTTCATAATTCTAAACTAACATTCCCTCCATTTAATATTGCGGCAAGAATAAAGGAATATCGCAAAATTTTATGAGAAAAAGATATAAAAATACCTATAGTTCATGATTATTACAAAAGAATTAACTATATTTTGAAAAATCAAAATAAATCTGACCCAATTCATTCTGATATTTGAGTTCAAAATTTAATAGAAGATAAAAATGGTAAATTGTTTATTATTGATTGAGAATATGCACATATGGGTGATAAACATTTTGAATTAGCTTACATTATAGAAAGTTTAAGACTAACAGATGAACAAGAAACATTTTTTTTAAATCAGTATGATGATTACAATTATCAATTCATTAAAAATCACAAAGAACTTGTTAATTACTTGATTATTCTTTGAAATAATTCACAACCATCCAAAGCATTTGAAGATACAGAATTTATTAGAAAATTAGAAAATTTTCAAAAAGAAAGAAATAACAAAAAATCTAATTTTAGTTAGTTAATTTTTTTAATTAAATTCTTCCTTGTTTACGTAAAGTTCTCTTTGTTTTAGCGGTCACTCTTAAAGTAATTTTTTCTCCATTTTCAACAATAGTTACTTTTTGAAGATTTAAATTAAACCTTCTTTTTGAAGTGTTTAAAGCATGAGAACGCAAATTTCCAGACATAGGTTTTTTCCCAGTTATATCATCTATTCTTGACATATTTGCCTCCTTATTAGTTTCTATATTATACATAATTGTTTT
>CAMQYR010000003.1 GCA_947039385.1 uncultured Mycoplasma sp. | reverse complement strand
TCAGACGTGTGCTCTTCCGATCTATTAGTTTTCCATATGTTTCTTTGAAGCGTTTCTATAAATAATTTATTCCATATGGAGTTGTTATGTTAAAAATTTTTTAGTATCGTCTTTATCTTTTCTTTTGGTAATTGTTTTATTTTCAACTTTAATATAACTAAAGTTATAATAAAGTAATGACATACCTTTTTGCTAATTATTAATTTTAAATAGTTTAATTAAAGAAAATTAAAATGTTTTAAACATAAATTAATAGTAATATTCAACCTTTATGAAAGTGTAGGTAATTATGTAATTCAATATATACTTTATATATTATTGAATTTAGTTTATTTAATGTTTAATGGAGAAATATGAACAAAAAAGAAATAAAAAAAATATTATTGGATAAAAGTGGTGATTTAGATTTTTTTAATTTTAATAGTAATATAAATTTGAATAAACTAAAAGTGCAAAATAATCTAAATATGGATGAACAAGAAATTGGTAGAAATTTAAACCGGATGTTGAAAATTATAAAAGATGAAGTGTTACAAATTAATCAAAAAGTTGGTCAACGCTTAATACAAAATAACCAAATTATTATAGGAAAAATAAAGAGTGTGATTGAATAATGAAAAAAGATTTTAATTATTTTCTTGATCAACAATCAAAACAACCTTATTTCAAAAATATTTTAAACATTATACAAAGAGCTAAAAAAGAACAAAAGATAATCTTTCCTAAAGAAGAAGATTTTTTTCATTCTTTTGAAATAACACCATTTAATAAAACTATGGTTATTATTTTTGGACAAGATCCTTATTACTCTGAAGGTATGGCGGATGGGTTAGCCTTTTCAACAAAAATAACAAGAACACCAAAATCACTAATAAATGTTTTTAAGGAATTAAAAAGAGAATATCCACTAATAAATATTTCTTGCAATGATTTGTCTCCTTGATCGACACAAGGTGTTTTATTGTTAAATACATCTCTTTCGGTTGAAAAAAATTTGCCGAACAGTCATTCCAAAATAGGTTGAGAAACATTTACTAAAAACTTTATAAATTTTTTAAATGAAGAAAAAGAATTTTTAATTTTTGTGCTATGAGGAAATAATGCAAAAAAACTTAAATCTTTAATATCTCCTAAATTTTATATTTTGGAATCTTCACACCCTTCACCATTAAGTGCACATAATGGATTTTTAGGAAATAATCACTTCAAAAAAATTAATGAAATATTGCACCAAAAAAATATGAAAATTATTGATTGAAATTTATAAACTATTATTTCTCACTATATTTGCAAAAATATAATTCTTATTTAGTTGAGACTTACGTTATTATAAATATATTTATAATAATAAAGGTTATTGAGAATAAGGCGATAAATATTATGACACCATTTATTCTTTTCCAATAATTCAACTCTCTTGTTTTAACTTCTGGTTTAGAATCACTAAATTGAATCTCCATAGATTCAATTATTTTTTTCTTATTTGTTATTTTTTGGACTAAACCACCAAAGAAGTTCATAATCAAAAATGTTATAGCTCCCGCCGCCATTCCGTCTGCTATAGAGTTAGACAACATCATAAACATGATAGTTAAAAATAACATTGGAAGATCCATTGTTATTTCTCACTCAAAATGTTTTAGTTGAGAAATCATCAATGTTCCTACAATAATCAAAACCGGTCCGACAATTGGTTGGTAATAAGTCGTTGAAACAGAAGTGGTTATTGGGACAGGCATAAACACTTGTAGAATTGGTCATGCCGCAATTGATAGCCCAAACATCATTGCTGTAATTACTGCTGAAAATCCTGTTTTTGCTCCAGCTGACACACCAACAGTTGATTCCACAAAAGAAGTTACGGTTGTTGCTCCCATAGCCGCCCCTGCAATTGTGCCTATTGCATCTACTTTATTTGCTTTATTCATTCAATGTTTATCTGTTTCATCAAGTTTAATCATTCTATTTAAAGACATTAATGTTCCTGTAGTATCAAAAAAATCCATATAAACGAATGAAAATATTCCCAAATATGTCATAGGTGATTTTCAAACACTTGCATCAGCAAAACCTAATCATCCCCCTTTTGCTACATCTACAAATGTTCCTAATTCTCCATATTTTCCCAATAAAGAATATTTTTGATCATCATATGAAATAATACCCGTTTTCAAGAGGGTGATTAGAATTAATGCACCTATAATCATAGTCACTAAAATTCCTCCTGGCACCTTTAAATAATGTAATACCAACCCTAAAAACAATATTACAATAGATAAAATTACTAAACCATTACTAAAATCACCTAACTTAGTTAAAGTTGCTGAACTGGTTTGAATTATCCCAGAGCCTTGCATACCTAAATAAGCAACAAAAAATCCTAAAGCTGCACCAATGGAAAGTTTTAAGTTTTTGGGGACTTTTTTAGATATAAAATCTCTTGCTGGTGTTACAACAATTAAAAAATAAACAAACCCCGAAAGTATTGTTACAGTTAAGGCACCATTAAACCCAATAGATTGAGAAACTGTATATGCAAAAAATGCATTCAAGCCCATTCCTGGCGCTAATCCAATCGGTATATTTGCCCAAGCCCCCATAAGAATTGTTGCTAAAAATGCAGATATTGCTGTGGCTAAAAAGAGACCCCCAGATACCCCGGGTAATTTTGATGAAATATTTTCTTTAACACCATTCAACAAATCCCCAGATCAACTATCACCAACCAATGATGGATTGACAGCTAAAATATATGCCATAGCAATAAACGTTGATATTCCACCAATAATTTCTTTCTTAAAAGTAGCATTTCTTTCATCAAATTTAAAATAATTTCTAATTCATTTCACTAAAATTCCCTTCTATTTTTACACAAAAAATGGTTAAATTATATGGAGCAAAATAAAACAATATTATATTTCTCTAAATCAAAACACTGAATTATAAGTATATTATAAATCAAAAAAATGGTTATATTTAAAAATGGTTAAAATGCTATTTTATTATTTGTGCAATATTTCTGCAGCTATTGCTATCATGGACCCATTATCTGTTGAAAAGCCCTTAATAGGCATCAATACATTTTTATGTATTTTTTGAAATTCACTTCTTAAATAAGAATTAGCACTTACTCCACCAGATAAAATTAATGTTAAGGGTTTGTATACTTCGATAGTTTTTTTTGTAACACTAATAACATAATCAATTGCTTGTTTTTGAAATGAATATGCTAATAACTCTCTGTCTAAAGTTTTATTTTTTTGTACAGAATTGTGAATAATGTTAATCACCTGTGTTTTCATACCACTAAATGAAAAGTCAAATGGCGATTTTGTTTTTGGTGCCGTTATATTTATTAAACTATTAAAATCTTTTTTTCCAAAAATATCATCAATTACTTGACCTCCAGGAAAACCAAAACCCAAACTTCTTGCAATCTTGTCAAAAACTTCGCCTAATGCATCATCTAGCGTTTGTCCAATAGAATCAAATGTCCTTTCATTTTTATGTAAAAATAAACTTGTGTGCCCCCCCGACACAACCAATGAAAGTGCAGGATAAATAATTTCTTTTACTTTTACTTCTTTTTTATTTCTCAATAATACAGAATAAATATGTCCTTCTAAATGATTTATGGGAATTAATTCTTTGTTCAAAGTTATTGACAATGCATGGGCAAATAAATAACCTATTTGTAATGACCCAATTAACCCGGGTTTTTCTGTATAAGCAATATAATTCACTTTTGTTAAATCAAATTTATTTTTTAATTCTTCTAATAATATAGCAAAATTGTAAATGTGTTCTCGAGACGCTATTTCCGGAATTGTCCCACCATATTTTTTGTGAATATCAATTTGACTAATTTTTAAATTTAAAAGGATAACTCCATTTTCTATAATGCCAATAGCTGTGTCATCATGACTTGACTCCACTCCTAAATATATCATTATTTTTCGCTTCCAATTTGTGGCATAGAACCATATTCGGGTTTGATGCTTAATAGTTCTTCTTCAGTAAATAACTTTAAAGAATCTTTAAAGTTAAATATTAAACCCTTATAATCAATTGATTTTTCATCAATTGATTTGCTAATTAAAATGGTTTTTGATAGATGATTAATGTTTTGTTTGTTAATTTTAAATGATTTATTTTTATTCGCATTAATAATTAAAAAATCATCATCACACTTTAACAACTTAAAGGAATTTGTGGTTCAAACTTTTGCCCCCGTTATTTGAGCGATTGTTCTTACATAAACAAGAGAAATCCTTGATCCAGTAAATGATCCTGGACCAATATTTATATAAAAATTTTTAATATCATGAATATTTATTTTATTGTCAATTAATAAATCATTAAAAAACAATGGAATTTCTTCTACTTTGTGTGTTGTATCCTTAATAACTTGTTTTTTTACAAAATAATCTTTATCAAACAAGCATGCTACAAAACTTTTTTGAGATGTATCTAAAAATATATTCACTATTTGACCTCTTTTACTTCATACAATCTTTGATTTTCATTTGAATAAATTATGTTAATTTCAATGCACGGTTTAATAATAATGTCTAAATTTTTTGATCATTCAATTATTACTATTTTATCTCCAAAAAAATCATAATAGCTTTCTAAATTTCCTTTTAAATTATATGCATCCATATGAATAAAATTCTTATAAACATTCATAATTTGAAAAGAAGGAGAATTAACAACTTTTTTTTCACCAAGTTGTTTTGCAATTTCCTTAACCAAAAACGTTTTCCCAGAACCGATTTCACCATTCAAAAGTATTGTTTGATAATGTTTTAAATTTTGAATAATTTTTTTTGCAAACAAGGGAACTTCTGTTTCTCTAAGCAAATATTTTGAACTTAACATTATGAATTCTCTTTCAAAATCTCTATATTTTTTCTTTGAAACTTTATTTCTTCATTTATAGCATTGTTGAATTTTTTAAAATCTGTTTTTTTATCTGAAAATATGTTTACTTTAATCCCTTGTTTTACAACCATTTCTCTCACTATTTTGTTTGTTACTTTATCAAACAATTCTTTCTCTTTAGAAATTTTATTGCGCTCTTTCTTGAAAGACAAAAATGTTAAAAATGTTATTATGCATAAATAAAGTGGGAAAAATCAAATAACTATGATTGTAACTAAAAGAATAATTCACATCACACTTTTTTGTGGTTCGGTGGTAGCTAATCAAACTGCTATGGTTGTAAGTGTACAAACAAAATATAAGATGATTACCATTAATAATTGTTGTCTTAATAAATATCTTAAAAATAATGGTTTAAAGAGATTCATTCATCTTTCTTTTAGATCACGTACCATCTTCATGTCTAATAAAACCACCATCTAAAGTTAATAATTTATAAACAATACCCATTTTATTTTCAAGCAAATTACTTTTTGATATTACATTGTTATTTTCTTGTAATCAAGTTTCATTGAGTGAAGACTCAACTTGTTTAAATATTTCATCAAAAGTGAAAAATCTTCCTTCATTTTCTTTAGCTTCAAATAATTTATTAACTATATCTAATATTGTTGTCATAATTACATTCTTTCCGGAGCTGAAACCCCTAATAAACTTAACCCTATTTTTATTACTATACCACACGCTTTAGATAAAGACAATAATTCCATCTCTCTAATGTTACCAATAATTTTACTGTTTGAGTAAAATGAATTAAATTCTTTTGACAAACTAATTAAGTATTGCGGTAATAAGTGGACCTTATTGGTTATAGATATTTGTTTTAAAATGCCAGGAAATTTTTCTAATATTCCAATAATTTCTTTTTCTTTAGATTCTGTATAACCAAACTTCTTGTATTGTTTTATTGTTGATTTATTAATTAATTGTTGTATTCTGGCAAAAGCATATTGAACTATAAAAACCGGGTTGTCACTTGTCTTCATGCTAGCTAAATCAAGATCGAAATCAATTTGAGAATTTTGTGATCTATTGACTAAAAAAAATCTAGCAGTGTCTACCCCAACTTGTTTTATTAATTCCGATAAATAAAGTGACGTTCCTTTTCTTTTTGACATCTTTAATTCCTTACCATCTTTTATTAATCTAACTAATTGTAATACAATAACTTCTAATTTATCTTTGTAACCCATTAGTTCCATTGCTATTTCCATTCTTTTGATATAACCTGAATGATCTGCTCCTCAAATATTAATTAACTTCGAAATATCTTTATCCCTACTAATTTTAATGTTATGGTAAATAATGTCAGGTAAAAAATATGTGTATGAACCATCTTGTTTTATTAGAACCCTATCTTTATCATCGCCATATTTAGTTGTGTTTAATCATGTGGCACCATCTTTTATAATAACACCATTTATTTCCTTTAATTTATCTATAATCACTGTTCCTTTATATAAACTTTTTTCAGAAAAATAAACATCAAATTTGACATTCATTGAATCCATATCTTGTTTTATTCTTTGAAGCATAATCTCAATAGATATTTCTTTTACTTGATTTTCAATATCTTTGAAAATTTTATTAACTCACGCATCATTTATTTTCTTTTTAATTTGCTTTGCACACCAAATAATATCTTTTCCATGATAACTTTCCTCTGGTAATTCTATTTCGAATCCATATAATTGTTGATATCTCACAAAACAAGCATATGCCAACATATTTATTTGACCGCCTGCATCATTAATATAATACTCTCTTGTAACTTTAATCCCTACATGATTTAAAATATTAGCAAGAGAGTCTCCAAGAGCAGCCCCCCTTGCATGAGCAACGTGCAAAAATCCAGTTGGATTTGCAGAAACAAATTCTAAATTGTAATGGGAACTCGATTTTTCTTTTCCATAATTTAAATTTTCACTAATTATTTTTTTCACAATTTCAGAATAATATTCATCAACTAAATAAAAATTAATAAACCCTGGTTTAATTATTTCAATATATTTAACTAAAGTCAATTCTTTATTAAATTTTTCAACGATCATTTGAGCTATTTCACTAGGTTTTTGATAATTTGTTTTAGCAGTTACTAAAGCTATATTTGTGGAAAAATCACCAAAATTATTGTTTGAAGGTTTAAAAACCGTAAACTTTATACCACTTCAAGCAAATTCTTTTATTATTCTATTGAGTTCATCATTTATTAACTTATTCATTTCTTATATTATATATAAAATCAACATTAAAACAATATATTTGTGCTTTGCTTTTTTTATTAGCATTCAACATGTTTATTGCATTTTAAATTAAACTCTTTTACTCGCTTTATTCTTCTTTGTTAATAATCATATAAACATCGTCTTCTATTCAAACCGTTGAACCTACAAACACCTTAGTACTTCTACCTTTTGGTTTTTCATTATTTATTTTAATTTTATCAATATTATTCATAATAAATTCTTTTGCCTGTCCGCCAGTATCTATTAAATTAAGTTTTTTAATCAGTTGTCCTAATTTAATATATTCTCCAATAATTTCAATTTTCATACTAATAACTTCTTTGTGGTGCTATCAACTGTTTATTTTTAGGATTTGATTTTCCAATAATTACGAATCTTTCAATGCTTTCATTCATTTTTATTTGAATTTCTCCATTAAAAACCGACAAAGCTTCTTTTAAAAATCTATAATTTACAGTAATTATTAAATCGTCCCCAACATAATTGTCAGTTTTTATAATTACGCTTGAATTACCTATTTCTTCTTTTATCGAAATAATTTTTATTTCTTTCTGATTAATTTCAAACCTCAATCTATGAAAAGCATCTGATGAAATAACGGTTGCCTTATCAATTCCATCAATCAGAAGTTTTTTATCAATAGTTAAAGTTTTTGAAAAACTTTCAGGAAATATTTTAGAAATATCTTTGTATGGTGCATCAATCAACTTAGATTGAATAATTGAATTATTATAAATAAGATTTATTTTGTGTTCATTCACATATATTTCAACATCATCGTTTATATTTTCTGGAATAAATTCCTTTAAATTTTTTGCGAACAAAGATATATTAAAACTTAAATTTCTTGAATCTTTAACTTCAATTTCTTGATAAGCCACTCTATATGAATCTGTTGCAATCAATTTCATTACATTATTACTATAATCAATATTAACTCCACTAAATATAATATCAATGTCGCTTATAGATGCTGCAAATAAAACGCTTTTAGCTGCCTCGCGAAATTCTTTAGCATTAATAGACAATTTTACTCCTTGTAGAGAAAAATCAATCGGAGGATATTCCGAAACATCCGACAAATTAATTTCATATTTACTGTCGCCACTTTTAATAAACAATATATTTCCAACACTTTCTATCGTTATAGTACCTTCACATTTTTTTATAATGTTGTTAAAAAGTAATGATGGAACTAAAATGTTTCCTATTTCGAAAATTTTGAAATTTTCTTGATTTACAAACACAGTTTGAATAGTTGATAAGTTGCCGTCAGATGCTGTCATTGTCATTCTATCTTCTAAAACTTCAATAAGAACACTTCTCATAGGTAAAAAAATATTATTATTATTAACGCATTTAAAAACATTATTAAAATTTTTATTTATTTTTTTAGTATCAATCTGTATTTTCATAATTTAATTCTTTTCTTTCTTTTTCTTATTTTTCATAATAATGTGTGTGGAATTGGGGGGGAACTCTTAAAGTAACCATTAACACTATAATTTGTGTGTTGATTTTTTGTGGAAAACTGGGTAGTTTTATTTTAAAATAAAACCACTGAACATAACACTTCTCGATATGGATGCTACATTTCTGTCCTGACCAAGTTACAAGGTTGCTATTTCAATGGCAATTAAATTATATAGAAATTTATAAAGGTTTTTTTAATATTCTAAACATATTAGTTTTATAAATTTCAACACCGGGTTGGTTAAATGGATTAACTTCTATTAAATAAGCACTCATAGCAACAGCTCTTTGGAAGAATATTACTATTTCACCAAAATTTTCTTCATTTAATTCAGGGATTTCGATATGAATGTTAGGAACTTGCCCAATTGTTGAGTGAGCATCAATGGTAGCTTGAAAAGCAACATTATTAATGGTGTGTATGCTTTGATTAATTAAGTAATTTAAATTATCTAAATCTTCTTTATCCTCAACAATTTCTAAATCAATAATTGGTTTTTTAACTGTAATAACAGTCTCAAATAAAACTCTTGATCCTTCTTGAATAAATTGTCCTAAAGAGTGTAAATCTGTTGTAAAAATAGCGCTATGTGGTAAAATACCTTTGTTTAATTTTCCTTCAGATTCTCCAAATAACTGTTTTCATCACTCAAGAAAATAATTCATATTTGGCTCATATGAAATTAACATTTCTACAGGGAATCCTTTGTGTTTTCATAAAATAAATCTTGCAACCGCGTATTGGTAAGCTAAATTATCTTCTAATGAATCAATAGAATAATTTTCACTAGCAACTTTAGCGCCCTGTATAATTTTTTTAATGTTTAATCCAATACATGCAAACGGGAATAAACCTACTGGCGTTAATATAGAAAATCTTCCACCAATGTTATCGGGGATTACAAATTTTGTGTAACCCTCTTGGGTAGCAAGTGCAAACAATGACCCTTTATTAGCGTCGGTTGTTGCCACTATAAAATCTTTAGCATTGTTTTTGCCAATTTTATCCTCTAACATTTTTTTAAACATTCTAAATGCTATTGCAGGTTCTGTGGTTGTTCCTGATTTAGAAATAACATTTATAGCAAACTTTTTATTTTCCACATATTTTAATTTTTGTGCCAAGTCTGTTGATGATAATGATTGTCCTGCATAAATAATTTCTAATTTTTTTTCATTGGGTGTTGGCAAATTTCCTAAAATAAAATCAACACCAGCCTTGATACCAAGATAAGATCCTCCTATTCCTATAACAACTAGAACTTCAATATTACTTTTGTGGAAGTTGTTAGCAATAGTTTCCATTTTTTTAATGTCATCAATATTAATGTTGTTGGGTAAGTCCTTCCATCCTAGAAATTCATTTCCAATCGAATCATAACTTTCCATTTTATCATGAATTATTTTTACAAGTTTTTCATATTTCATTATGTTTGCTAGTTCAACAGCTCTACTAATATTTAGTTTTATTGTTTCCATTTTAATACCTCTTTATTATTAAATTTATATAAATTATTAAATTTGTTTTCTGTTTCTTTTATTTTATAATTGAATGGGAAGTCTAGATAATCTGCTCTGCCATGTTTAAAGCTACAATAATAAACATTTTGTTTGTATTGTTTAATTAATAATTCCATAATTTCCCCAACTTTAAATAATGTAGAAATGTCATCAATATAGTAATCGGAAATATCATTTATATAAACTAATCCACACTTTTTGTTTTTTGCTATAAATGAAAAAAAGTTTTTATTTATTTTAGTTATTTTACCATATATATATATTTGTTCATCCACGTATATTATTATACAATTTTTATACCATTTTTATTTATTTCAAAAATTTCTTTTCCAATTTTATTTTTAATTTTAAATATTAATTGATCAACAACTCTTGAATAATCATCACCGCTATCATTTCATAATAATTTAAATATTTTCCTTTTAGTAACAAAACCAACCCCAACTTTTGACATTAGTAACGCCATTAACTCAAATTCTTTTTTTGTTAAGTGAATTTTATTATCATTTAAAAAAAAATTTTTTCTAATATTATCAATAATTAGTCCTTTATGAATGATTGTAGTTTTTTTATGATGTGTATCTCACATTCTTCTAAAAATAGCAATAATCTTTCATTTTAAAAATTCATAACCATCTTTTTTATAAATAATATCATCTGACCCAATTTTTAAAGCTCAATAATCATTTTTACTAAATTCATCCAACACCATGACTTGTAAGTATTCGTTGTTTATTCTATGATAAGTATCATAAAGTTCTCAATTAAATATTTTTTCATAACCAACTTGGAAGTCAATAAACATAACATCTAGTGATTGAATATTTTTTAAATCATTTTTTGTATAGATATCTAAAAATTTTCAAGAAATATTTAAATAAAGCTTTGCTTCTTCAAACAATCGATTCATTTCATTTTTGTTTGTATTTTTATTGGAAATAAAAAGAATTTTTAAGGGGGTATTGTTTTTAATTTGTTTTAAAGGAATAGACATATTTTAATTATAATAAATATAATTAAAATATGCAAACAAAAATAATAATAGGATTAATCATTTCAAAAAAAACATATTTAGAAAATGATGAAATGTTGTGTGTTTTAACTCCAAAAAAAATTCTTTATTTGTATGCCAAAGGCGTTAAAAAGATTGAGAGCAAAAATAGATCAAATGTATTATTAGGAACAATTAGTAATTTTGAAATATTTATTAAATATTCCACTCCTAATTCTTTTTTGTTGAAAAAAGCAACAGTAATAAAAGGATTACCTAATCTTACTAAAAATAATTCAAATAAAGTAAGAGAGTTAATAGGTTTATTAAACAAAATAAAAAACTATGATATTGGAATATATAATACTTATTCAATAATTATTGATAATATTAATGACATTAATTTTTATAAATATAAATCATACTTACTAGCAAAAATTTTAAAAAGTAATGGTGAGGGATTGTCATATTCCTTTTGTGCTACTTGTTCTTCAAACAAAGAGTTATTTTCAATTGACATAATACAAGGAGGAATGTTGTGTAAAATTCACTCAACAAAAAAAACTAATTTAGTCTTGCTAAAATCGTTTTATTTTTTAGGAGATTCTTTAGAACAATATGTTCAAAATGTTTCTCATGAAAATAATCAAAAAATATTTCATTTATTATCAATGCTTTTATTATAATTTTTTGGTCTTTCTCAAGAAATGGCAAGGGATAGAGGAATCGGACCCCCACTTGCGGGTTTGGAATCCACAGCACTACCATTATACTAATCCCTTAATTTAACAATTTTCTCAATTATAAAATATAATTAAAGAAAATATTAAATATTTTTGATGTAGGAATGAATTTATGAAATTAATAATTGAAAAATATACCCAAAATGGAGAAGGTGTGGCTTTTTTTGAGAATAAACCTATTTATGTTTTTGGAACAATAAAAGGTGAAGAAGTAGAAATTAATATAATTGAAACAAAAGATAAATATTCAATAGGTGAAATAGTCAAAATACTTTCACCATCTATAAACAGAAGAAAAGAAGTATTTGAAAATGCAAATTTAATAGGTGGCTATGAGTTAATTCACATGAACAAAAAAGAACAATTAAATTTTAAAAAAGAACGTATATTAAATGATTTTAAAGTAATAGCAAAAACCGAGCTAAAAAATTTAGAAATTTTTGATGGGGAAAATGAATTTAATTATCGTAATAAAATCACTTTGCATGATGGATTTTTTTATCAAAAAAATACAAAAAATAAAATAAAAATAAATAATTATATGTTATCAAGCATTAAACAAGACAAAGATTTACCTGGCGAAATAATTTATAGACAATTAGATACTCTTATTGTAGGAAATAAAAAATCAAATCTTATAACAACAGATTCTATGTTTGGTTTAAAGTTTAATGTTGGCATTGGTTCTTTCTATCAAATAAATAAAGAAGTTGCGCAAGAAGCATATAAAGATATAAAAAAATATGTAATTGAAAATGGGAAAACTTTGGATTTATATTCAGGAATAGGAGTCATTGCTATTTATGTAAGTGACATATCTGAATCTGTAGTTGCTGTTGAGGACAATAAAGGTTCATATGCTAATGCTGTCCAAAATATTATTCAAAATCAAATCACTAATGTAAGATTTATTAAGGCGGATGTTGAAATATTTTTGAAAAAAAATAATAGTCATTTTAATACATTTATTATAGACCCACCAAGAGAGGGAATGAGTGCTAAATCTATTAAAATGCTTATTTTAAAATTTAAGCCCGAAAGAATTATTTATCTTTCTTGTAACCCAGGAACACAAGCTGCTAATTTTACTAAACTTAAAAGACACTATAGAATTATATTTAATAGAGCTTATGATATGTTTCCTCAAACAAAACACATTGAATCATTAATTGTTTTAGAAAAGAGATATTAAACTAAATAGTTGGTAGAAGAAAATAAACATTATTTATTAATTCTGAAATTACAAACATTGCCATCTTTTACAATGTAATTTTTGCCTTCCAATTTCATTTTTCCATTATCTTTAGATCCTTTTTCACCCCCATATTTTATAAAGTCATCATATCCAATAACTTCTGCTCTAATAAATTTTTTTTCGAAATCAGTGTGTATAATTCCCGCACATTGTGGAGCGCTCATTCCGTTTTGGAATACCCAAGCTCTTGTTTCCTGAACTCCAACTGTAAAGTATGTGCATAAATTCAACAATTTAAATGATATTAAAATTAGTTCATCTAAACCTGATGATTTTAAATGATATTCTTTTAGAAACATTTTTCTACTTTCTTCATCTAAAATAGCAATTTCAGATTCAATTTCTACTGAAAGTCCAATAATTTGTATTTTTTTGTTTTCAGCAAAATCAAACAATGTTTTGAATTCTAATTCATTTTTAGGATCTGCAGCAAAATTTGATCCAACATTCCCAACTATTAACATTGGTTTTATAGTAAGTAATTGATAGTGTTTGATGATTTCTAGTTCCTCTTCATTTAATACAATATCTCTGGCGGGAATATTTTGCTCAAAACCATTCAACAATTTTTTAATAATGTCCATTTCCTTCAACAATTTTTTGTCATTTGTATTAGATGCTTTTTTAGAAATTCTAGTTTTAGCATTAGATACTACTTGTAGATCTGCTAAAAGTAATTCAAAATTTATAATTTCAAAATCTCTAATAGAATCAATTGAACTCGAAACATGTAAAACATCATCATTTTTGAAACATCTAACAACATGCACAATAAGATCAACCTCTCTAATATTTGATAAAAATTTATTACCTAATCCTTCACCTTTTGATGCCCCCTCTACTAAACCTGCAATATCAACAAATTCAAATGTGGCTTTAACCATTTTTTTGGTTTTTACCATATTAGATAAAGATTCAATCCTTTTATCATTTAATTCAACTATACTAATGTTTGGATTAATTGTAGTAAATGCATAATTAGCAGATTCGACTTTCATTTTAGTTAGTCCTGAAAATAACGTGCTCTTCCCAACATTTGGTAATCCTACAATTCCAGCCTTTAATGACATATAACCTCTTTTAACAATTATTAATAAGTATAAACTAAAAAATATATAATATTATTAATGTTTGACACAATAGTTGCAATAGCTTCGGGCAATATAAACCAAGCCATATCAATAATACGTATAAGTGGACCCGAAGCTTTTTCTATTATTTCTAAAATTTTTACTGGAAAAATTGGTGAGGACAAAACCATTTCATATGGTTATATTGTGGATGAAAATGAAAACAAGTTGGATGAAGTGCTTGTTAATTTTTTTAAAGGAAACAATAATTTTGTTGGAGAAGACACTATTGAAATTAATGCACATGGAGGCATAATAATTACAAATATAATTTTGGAATTAATTGTAACTCAAGGAGCAAGATATGCAACTTCTGGTGAATTTTCCAGAAGGGCTTTTTTAAATGGTAAAATAGATTTAATAAAAGCTGAAGCCATCAATGATTTAATTCATTCTAAAACAAAAATGCAAACAAAGATAGCAATTCAAAAATTCAATAATAATTCATCAAATTTAATTTTAGAAATAATAAAAGAATTAGAAAATATAATAGGGATTTGTGAAGTAAATATTGATTATCCAGAATATGATGATGTTGAACAAATGGACCAACCAAAACTTTTATCTTTAATTTATGAATTAAAGATAAAAATAGACAATATTATTAAAATATCAGACTCTAATCAAATATTTATTGTTCCTCAATCCATTGCAATTGTAGGTTTACCAAATGTTGGTAAAAGTGCTCTTATGAATGCTCTTATGAATGAAGAAAAATCAATAATTACCAATATTGCTGGAACCACCAGAGATGTTGTTGAAGGCGAGATCATATTTAATAATATAATTTTAAAATTAAAAGATACAGCAGGCATTAGAGATACAAAAGACGAGATTGAAGAATTAGGAATTAAAAAAACTTATGCAGCAATTGAAAATGCAGCAATTGTTTTGCATGTTATAGATGCTAATAAACCGGAAACAATAGATAATAAAAAAATTGAATTAAAATCACAAGATAAAACATATTTTAAAATTTATAATAAATCAGATCTATTAGAAGAAATTGATAAAAATGTTTATAATAATAAAATATTAATTTCTGCTAAAAGAAATGAAATATCACAATTGGAAAAAGCATTTAAAAAGCATTTTAAAACATCAAGTACAGAATCATCTTTCAACTTTAATAGTAGACAGATATCCCTTCTTAAAAGTTGCAAAAACTCTTTAATACAAGCCGAAAATGCGCTAAAAGAAAACTTTGGATTTGACGTTGTAATAGTAGATATTACAAATGCATGAGAATATATTAAATCAATAATTGGAGCAGTTAATAAAGAGGATCTTTTAGATAGCATCTTTGCTAATTTTTGTCTGGGGAAATAAATATGAAAAAATACATTGATTTACATTCGCATCCATTTAAAGAATATTTTGAGTCTCCTGAAAAAATGATTGAAAAATCACATAAACTAGGAATAGATACACTATTTGTGGTGGGAACATCATTACAAGATTCCATTGAGGTGAAGTCTATTGCAGCAAAGTTTGATTATACTTTTCCTATTATTGGAATTCACCCTAATGAAGCTAAAAATAAAAAAGATTTGATTGCACTTAGAAGTCTGGTTGATAAGTCGGTTATTGGAATTGGGGAAATAGGATTTGATTTTCATTATGATGATTCACCTTCAGAGCAAGAGCAAGAAGTTTTTTTTAGATATCAAATAGAATTAGCGCTTGAATTTGATATTCCAGTAATTATTCACATGAGAGAATCAGTAGAAAAAACGTTTGGTGTTTTAAAGGAATATAAAGAACAAAATAACAATTTCAAAATAATTATTCACTCTTATTCTGCGGGTCCTGAATGAGTGGAAAAATTTTTAAGTATTGGGGCATATTTTTCGTTTTCTGGGGTTATTACTTTTAAAAATGCTCAAAATGTACGAGATGCTGCAATTCTTGTTCCAATAAATAAAATTTTTTATGAAACCGATACTCCTTATTTAGCTCCAGTTCCATTTAGAGGAAAAATGAATTTACCTTATTATGCAATTTATACCGCTAAGTTAATTGCGGAGTTGAAGGGGATTAGTGTTGAGGAATTGAATCAGCAAGTAAACATTAATGTAAATAATGTTTTTAATATAACAAGGTTTAAAAATGAATAGAAAGTATGCTAAAAAAAAATTTGGTCAAAATTTTTTACATGATGAAAGCGTGATAAAAAGAATTGTTTCATCTATTGATTTAAATGGCAAAAATGTTATTGAAATTGGACCTGGGAAAGGAGCATTGACAAAGCAAATTGTAAAATATGCAAAACAATTAGTTGCTTTTGAAATTGATTTTAATTTGTTTAACTTTCTAAATGAACAAATTAAAGACAAAAATCTTATTTTAATAAATGAAGACTTTCTTAAAAGCGACCTTACTAATTATGTAAGATATTCTATTATGGCAAATATTCCATACAATATCACATCACAAATACTTTTTAAAATTTTTGAAAATTATAAAAATTTTGATAATGTTATTTTAATGGTTCAAAAAGAAGTGGCTGAAAGAATTTGTGCAAGTCCTGGAGCAACAAATTATGGTAAATTGTCAGTAACTGTAGCAAATTTTGCAAGTGTTCAAAAATTATTTGATATAAGTTCAAAATCTTTTTTTCCACAGCCAAAAGTAACATCTTCTGTTATTTATTTAAAGTTAAAACAAAATACAAACATTTCTAATAACAAAGAATTCTTATTGTTTATAAAAAAATGTTTTGCAATGAGACGAAAAACATTAATAAATAATCTTAAAACACAAATAAATTATGATTATAACTTAGTAAAACGGTTTTATAAATTAAACAATTTGAGTGACAACATTCGTCCTCAAATGTTGAGTTTGTTGCAATATCAAGAATTATTTTTAATTTTTAATAAGTCACAAAATTAAAATAAAATTAAAATAAAGTTTTTTTATATTATAATTTATTTTATTAAGAAGGAGTTTTTGTGCCGATAGACAAAAAAAAAATAGATACTTCCATATTAGATGTTGCTGATGTAAAAGTTTTGGTGGAAGATTCTCTTAAAACAAGAGAAACAATACTTTTGGATTTTAATGGAAGATCAAGCATTACCATTAATGAAATAAGAGATTTAAGAGATAGGTTTGTAAACAAACGTTTTTTAACCAAAATTATAGATAATGCAAAAGGTTCAATTTTTTTGAAAGGAATTTTAACTGAAGCTGAAGAAGTATTTCATAATGCAAAAGCCTCAACCATAAAACAAACAGCATTTTTTGCGCTTTATTATAGAAATCAATTAAGCTCACAAGAATCTTTTGAAAGAGTTATTAAGAACACAGATGGCACATTTGAGAATTGATTTAATATTCATGTGAAATATAATTTATTTATCAAATTAGAACAGTATTATTATGAAACCATCATTCATTTAATAGAATTATCAGGTAGTGTTAAAATTTTAAACGAGGACATTGAGTTAGAAAAAAAATCCACTATGTTATTTATAAAACAAAATTTTCTCATAGATTTTAAATCATTTTTATTGTCAGATTGAGAAATAGCTTTTAAAAAAAATCCTGAATATCATGAAAAAAGTATGGCGAAAAGAAAAACAATATTATTTGGGTAAACTTTGTTTACTTTTTTAACATTAATAAAATCAATTTTTGAAAAAATAAAGGGGTAAAATGATCAATATAAAATTATTCGGTATGCCCAATTCACAAATTTTAGCTGAAAAAATTTCAGAAATTTCAGAAATTAAGTTATCAAAAATTCAAAAAACAACTTTTTCAGATGGAGAAATTATTATTCACTCAACAGAAACTGTAAGAAATGCTCACGTTTTTATAATATGCAATACATCATCATCAGAAGCAATAATGGAAACACTTTTATTTATTGATTCTATTAAGAGAGCAAGTGCAAAAGAAATTATAGTTGTTAATTCATATTTTGGTTATTCAAGACAAGACCGAAAAGCTAAACCGAGAGAACCAATAGGCGCTAGATTAATAGCAAATATTTTTGAAACAATCGGTGTAAACAAATTAATAACTGTTGATTTACATAATCCCTCTATTCAAGGATTTTTTAATATTCCTGTTGATGATTTGATGTGATCCATTAGTTTGGCTAGTTACCTAAAGTCAAATGATAATATGAAGTTTTCAATAGTTTCGCCGGATCATGGAGGAGCCGTTAGAGCAAGAGTTCTTGCTGAGCTTATTTCCCACACTGTAAGAATTGCGATTGTTGATAAAAGACGAACAGGCCCAAACATTAGTGAAATAATGGGTATATTAGGAAATGTTAAAGGAAAAAATATAATCATCATTGATGATATCATTGATACTGGAAGCACAATTTTAAAAGCAGCAAAAGCCTTAAAGCTTGAAGGAGCTAAAAAAATATATATTGCAGCAACTCACGGTTTATTTACAAAATCATTTAATTTATTTGATAAATCAGCATGCATAGACAAAATATTAATATCTGATTCTATTGAAAATGTTCACAACATAAAATCAAATAAATTAGTGATTATTTCTCTTGCTCCACTAATATCTGACGTTATTAAAGCATATATAAACTCCAAATCAATATCGCAAATATATCAAAAAATTAAAGAAAAAAATGACCTTTAAAGAAAAAACATTCGAATTAATTGGAAAAGACAAAAAAACATTTAACAAATTGTCACAATATGTATCATTAATTGAAGAAAAAAACAGATTATTTAATTTAACAGGATTTAATGGAGACGCTATATGAAGAGAAGGAATATATCAATCAATTATTCTTATGAACAAATCATTTCCAAACACAGAAAATAAAATGATGTTGGATATTGGGTCAGGTGTTGGGTTTCCTTCGATTCCATTTTTAATTTATAAACATAATTTTTCTCTTTTTATTTCTGAACCAATGAAAAAAAGAATTCAATTTTTAAATATTGTAAATGACAAATTAAAACTAAATATAATATTTATTAATCAAAGAATAGAAGATTATTCTGAAGTAGAACAATTTGATATTATAACTGCTAGAGCTGTAACATCATTAAAAAACTTAATAGAAATATCTTCTAAAGTTGGCAAAATAGGGTGCATATTCTCATTTTTAAAAGGTCCAAAAATTTATGAAGAATTAGAAAAATCAAGGTGAATTTTAAACAAATTATCATTAGTTTCAACTATAATAAAAATTGATATAATTTCAAATTTTCAAACACAATCTTTCCAAACACACTATCTTTTCAACTACATAAAAACATCTCAAACGCCAACAAAATTTCCTAGAAAATGGCCTATAATTTCGAGTTATTAACATTTATATGATAGAATTATATAAATAATTTAAGCAGGTTAATAAAGTGAAAAAATTACTAAAAGAAATATTTAAATCTCTTTTCAAAACAAAAACATTAATAGTTGGCCTAATAGTTTTAACCTTTTTATCATCCGGAGTTTTTACATTACTTAATGATGTTAAAAGCAACTATAGTACACAATTTGAAGATTATAAAAAAGTCTCTAAACTTCACGATTTAACAGTAGAAACAGACATCTCTCCAACCGGTCATAAACCTCCAAACACATATAATGGAATAGACAAAACAACATATTCATTCACGCCTATTGCAACAAATAGTCAAAAAGCAATAAGAATTCCAAAATCAGAATTAGAATTTAATCACAATAAATCAGAGTCATTTTTAAAAATTTCCTCTTTGATACAAAATATTCCGCCAGGAATCCCAGAATTTTATATTAAAACTCAAGACTTATATCGTTATTTTCAATTAAACAATATCATTGATAATATTGATAAAAATGGTTCAGTAGACCCAAAATTATTTCCTGAATTTCCATTTAAACAATATACAAAATTAGGTGATGACATGCCGACCCACTATACACTGAGTTTAACTGACAAGATAAATCTCACAAATATAATGTTTGGTGATTTAATCAACATTATTCCTGGTAGCAATAGTTGGTTCGGTGGCACTGATGATAAAATAACAAATGTTAAAAGTATTTTTGTGAATGCCAACACTAAAGTTGCAACAATTTCTCAAAGTTTAAAACACGCTTGAGAGAAACAAGGCTTATTAATTACTATTAAACCAAATCAAGTTGCAAAACTTTTAGGTTTTAAAAGTGATGGGAATGGAGTTTATTCTGTTGATAACAGCTTAAGTCAAAGTGGTGTCTTTGATTTAGCAAAAAATGGTAATTATTGAAGGTTATCAAAATTTTTGCAAAGTACTATGATAACCGGAGGTTTTTCCATAAATTTAAATAATACATTTTTGGAAAATATTGAAATAAATAATGCTAAAAAGTATTTTGTTTTAGAGAAGCCATTTAAAATTAGCCCTTCTTGAGTTGTTTTTGAACAAACAACATTTGAATATGAAAGATATCACTCAACATTAAATTATGATTTTAAAAATCCCGATTCGCAAACAAATGATTCATGAACTCTCAATTATAAAGATTATATCTCTCATTTAACTAATATAGAACAACAATATTATTCACAAGCGATTTATTGAAAAAAAACGCAAATTATTAAAATAGCTGATCAATTCGGCCATATTAACCCCGATAATACCGTGTACTTATCGCAAACAATAACGCCTCAGGATTTAAGTAAAAAAATAACATTATTAAAAATAAATGGCACAAGAGCCCCTGCCCCTACAACAACTTCAATTTTAGATATTGAACTCAAATCAAAATTAATTTCACAAGCAAGTGTAGATGTTATATTAGCAAATCCTTTTGGAGAAACAGCTTTGAATGTGCAAAAAATAATTAATAATTCTGGCGCTAAGGTTGAGAGAATAACAAAAATAGAAAATGGCGCAAAAACAATTGCTCAAAAAAATTTATATAAAGAAATTTTGTCATTAGTTAAGTCAATTCAAAATGTAGGACTTAGAGAAAGCATGACAGTACAAGGGTTTACAGACAACAATGTGTATCACTTTATTAATGGTGGAAATGCAAAACAAGAAATTCTTCTGAACAAAAACACTCCTATTAAACAAAATGTGGGAAAACTATACAACGAAACTAATAAAAAATCATTATTGTTTTCTCTTAGTTCTAAGGATGATATTAAGTCTAATAATGTTCCTCAATCATATATATTTAGCATCATTAATGTTATTTTTAATGGAATGAGCGTAGATAAAAATTACATAAATCCAATAATAACATTTCAAGATTATAAATATAAACCATATAATAACTCATCAATAAACCTCCAACATTTGCTAAAAATCAATAAAGCAAAAATTATAAGAATGAAAGATGGTGCTGGAAACATTTTTGGAATTTCTAAACAAACCCCTAGTTTGAATGAAACAAAAGGGAAATATTTTATTTTAACAGAAACAGGTGAAAAAAATAGCTGAATTTCTAATCCTCCAGTTGATTTTCATGGAACGGATGAAGATATGCAAAAATTCATTAGTGATAAAAAACTTAATTTTGCAAATATAAGTTCAGATAATAAAGTACAAAAAATTGTGGGTCCAAACGGATGGGCAAAACAAGACGAAACTTATTCTAATCAATATTCGATTCCCTTTCAACTTGTAGTTCCGGGAGCAGATATTATTGAAAATTGACAAGATTCAAGCAATTTTAATACATTTAAAAACAATTTAATAGGTTCTATGTCAGAAACAGTGCAACCTTTAATTGGTCCTACTAATTTTAATATATTAGTGAGTGCAATTACAAATTCATTTACTAATAATGGTTTTTCAGATGTTTTATCTTTCCCATCACAAATAAAAAATATAAAATTACAGAAAATATTATTTGGTATTTTTTATGAGGCAGCTAAATATAATGATGATCTTTATTGAAATAAACTTTTAGATGAAATATTAACAAAAATAATCAATAATAATGATCCTTCATACATCAAAGATCAGTTTCAAATAATTTCCATAATTATTAAGGGGATATTTGGGAATGGTTTTGATATTTCAACTCTTATTGATTATGCTAAAGATCCTAAAGAAACGTTAATTGGGTTAAGAAAAATAATTAAATCGATTAATATTGATCAAATAATCATCACAATTTGAAATAATTTTTATGATAGAATCACTAATACAGCAGAATCAAATCCACAAACAGTTATTGGTATTGGAGATATATTACCCATTGTTATTGATAATATTGCTCCTAAAAATACTTTAGATCCTACTGTTGGGTTTAAAGCGGGAATGAAAGACATAATTAATAATTTAAATTTTTTTAAGATTATTAATTACTTAAAATCAAATGTGTTAAGTAAAGAACAACTAGAATTATTTGGTCCAATTATTGACCAGCTAAATGGAAATAATGGGGAAAATATGGTTGGAAAGGACTATGCCAACATTAATGCTGGTTTTTGTAAATTAATTGACTTAGTGGATTTAAACTATTTTAAAAATTCTTTAGTGAATCATTCATTTAAAAGACATTATTTTGTTGACAATAATATAGATAAACCCATAGAATATGTTGTAAATACTATTCCAATTTCTGGTGTTATAGCTTCTTTATTAACTTCTATGGATGCCAATGATGATCTTAAAAGTGATAAATTAAATAATGCAATATCAGAGTTACTAAACCTTTCTTCAGCTAGTTCGTCCGTGTGAGGGATTTATCAACCAGAATCAGACCCCAATAAATTAGATATTAGAGATTTACAATCATTATTAAAATCAAACACCCCTAAGCTTAATAAGGTAGTAACTTCATTAGAAGAATTATCAACATTATTGAAAAATCCAAAATATGTTTTAGATCCAACTTCTATTTATGGAAGATATGTCACAAATTATATATTTAATTATTCCAGTAATATTTCCACTCAAAATATTGATATAAAAAAAAGAGTAGATATGTACTTAGAATTTATGTCTCAAACAAAATTTATAAATTTTAATCCAAATTTGTTGCAATCTGAAAGTACAACAATGGGAGGAAACATAGATTTGTCGACATCAGCAAAAACATCTTTAGCTGATAAATTTATTAATATGATTAATCCCAACACAAGACCAAGCGCCGGACCCATTCTTGATCCAATAATGGACCAAGTTTATAATGAGTTTTATAACAACAATAACAAACTCCAATCTAGAGATATGACAGGAGAAATATTAAGTTTTTATTCTTTTTGGATGAAATATTCAGAACTTAATTTAATAACAATGAATTTAAAACAATCAATAACAGAAATTAATAAATTGGTTGGGCTAGTTTTAAATACAGGTTCTTCAATAGGAAAAATTTTAAACAATACTTCGAAAAATTTTAATCCTAATTTTTTTATAAATTATCCAATTTTAGATGGATTTTCAAATGCCAAAGAAACGGCTATTAAATTAGCAAATGAAAATCCTCAAAATTGACTTTCTAAGGAAGCATTAGAATATTATTTTGACTATAATGACGGTAAATTTGTTATTAACAACAACACTACATCACTAGTTGTTGGATTATCATCAATTATTGATACCATTCAAAAAGGCGGCGAAGAAAGAGCAAATTTAGTTCGTAACGATTTTGTTAATATGTTTTTATCTAATAAAGTTGAAAGTGTTGAAGATGCTAATATAATGCTAACATTAGGACAAAGAACTTTAAATACTTTGGTGGGTCCAGCAAATAGTATAATGGAAAATTTAGGTTTATCAAGTACAATTATGAGTCCATTTAGCGGTGTTCTTAATGCTCCTGTAATATTATATACAACCATAAATCAAAAAGCCACCACCAATGATCATAATCTCGGTAATATGGAATTTATTTTAAAAGATAGAATTTATAAGTTTAATTCTTCAAATTACAAAACAGGAATTAATTATGATGGGTTTAAAGGGATAATAGATACTATAATAGGCAAACAAATATATATTGAACCAGAAACAAATGTTGATAATGACGTTGTTTTATCATTAGATTTAGATTATGTGGATTTTCTTTCAAATAATGTTTTAACAAATCATGATACAAATAAAAAATATGATTTACTTGGAGTTAATCTTTCGAAAGCCTTGAGTCAAGCAATATATTCTTTTTCTGACATAAGAGAAGATAATTTTCAAATTCAAATTAGTGATGTTGGTTCATATGTAGCAAAAGTCAATGAAGCATATTTAAGTGCTAATAATAAAAAGATTTACAAATTTGGCAAGGATATTCCTAAAACTTCTCAAGATATGGTAAATTTATTAAAAAGTGTTGATGATAAATATAAACTTAATATAAATAAATTAGAGTATCTTATTATTGGTTCTGATTCCACGGTTGATTATTTATATCCAGTAATTGATTTAAATAACATTCAAGTTAATACGGCCACACAAGCATTAGTTTATGTCAATCAACAAGGGTTTGATAGAGCGAAAGAATCTAATGCAAATTCGGTTATAGATAAACATTTTTTATTAATTGCACCACCCAAAACAAAAGCGCAAAATATCAAAAATAGTATTAATAAATATATTTATGAGACAACAACAGGATTAAATAATTATGATTCTTTATCAACCAAGGCAAAAGAAAACCCTCTTTATAAAAAGGCATTTTTATATAATGAAACAAACCCATTAAAACCAGAATTAGCATTAAGGGTTCAAACTATTGAAAGTTTAATAAGTACAATAAACGATGCAAATAAATTAATATCATTAGTATTAGTAATATTAATTGGTATAGTAACAATATTTGTGATAAAAAGATATGTTTCATCAAGGTCAAAAGTTTTAGGTATTTTAAAAGCACAAGGATATAAATCAGTTCAAATAGCGGCTTCAATTTGTGTGTTTGCAATAATCGTGTCTATATTTGGTGCAACGCTTGGGTATGTTGTGGGGCACTTTTTACAAATACCATTAATGAACATATTTTCAATATATTGGACATTACCAATAGGTCCAATTAGTTTTAATATATTTTCATTAGTTATTACAGTTTTAATGCCTTTGGCAGGACTAATATTACTAACAATTATAACCACACTATTTTTATTAAGAATAAAGCCAACAAAATTAATGGATGGTTCATTTGAATTGAATAATTCTAAATCGGCAGAGATTATTAAGAAAAAATTTAGACACAGAAACATTAAATCAAAATTTACACTCACACTTTCATTAAATTCTATAATTAAATTATTTTCACTATTTATTTCACTAACAACAACAGTTTCAATAATAAGTTTTTCTCTTGCATCATCTAATGTGTTTGGAAATGCTATAAATAAAACTTATAAAAATAGAAAATACAATTTCAAGATTAATTTATTAACTCCCACACTAGAGGGGGGGAATATAACCTCATTTGATAATCAAGATGTAAATAATATTCTTTATGTTCCAATAGGAAATCCAAATGAAGGTATAACCTATTTATCAGATTATTTTAAACCAGGTCCCAATAATGTTATTAATCCTTTGCCAAACAATATTACAGTTAACCCTAATGGCAGTCCAGTTGAATATGATAAGCACATTGTCACAAAATCATCATTTGATTTAATTGTCAATAGTGGTGGTGTTCAAGTTAATGTGTGGAATACATTGTTTAATTCTATGCCAGATTCTCAAAAGGCACTAGCAATTGAAAAATCAGAACTTGCAGCCAAGTATTTGGAATGAACACAAGGATTGTGATTTGATAATTCAAGTGAGTGAAAGCCTAAAATAGTTGATGGAATTCCAAATCACTCTATAAAATTACCATATTTTAAATACATTAGCAATAAACAAAATCCTGAAAAATCACAATTTTACTATTTGGGTGTTGATAATGAAGGAAAATATATGCCTAAACAACCAATAATAATTGAAGAAGTGCCTGGCAAAATCAGCCTCAGAAATAAATATAGAGAATTTTTAGTAAATGCATATAATAAAGCACTGAAGAATAAAAATTCAATCATTACAACCAAATATGAATCCCAAAACGCTATGAATCCCAAACCAGTTGCACAACCAGAACCAATAACTCAAGATTATTTTTTAACATTTGGTAGTGTGGTTTTCAACGAAGAAAAAAATGAGAAATATTCATACGCAACAACAGAACCAAATGCTAAAGATAATGGAATAAATGTGTCTCCAATGATTATTGGATATAATCAAAATTCTCAACAAGTGCAAATATTAGACCACTCTAAAAACAATCTGTTAGATTTAGCAACATCTAAATGAAATGTATCAAAAAAAACAGTGCCTATAATAATTAATCATGTTGTTAAGGATAAATATAACCTAAATATCGGGAGCAAGTTAAGGTTAAATTTAACAAATAACACTGATAGATTTATTAATTCTCTAAAGGATGATTTAAATGTTTCATTAGGTTCTAATACAAAATACAAATCACTAAAAACAAAAACAAAAACATTGTGAGATTTCGAAATAATAGGAATAAATGAAACGTTTATTAATGAAGAATGAACAACATCGCAAAACATAATCAACGATATTATTAATTTGAATAATAAATTTTTAGTGTCACAATTACCAAAAGGAGAAATTCCATTTAACGGAATACTTTCAACAGAAAAAACTCCAACCCAAGCAACAGGTTCTTTAGGTTTGTATTCAGAAAATGGATACTGAGCAGCTGATGATAAAATAGATTTAACTGATGAAAATTTAACACCCGAGCAACAGGACAAAAATATAAATATTTTTAAAGAACTTTTTTATAAAATGAATATCAAAAATAAAAAAAATACTTCAGTATTTGCAAACACACTAAGAATAATAAATCCAAATTTCACAAATCAAGATATTGCAATGTTAACTCAACACTTTTTAGGAACATCAATTCCATTGGAAAATATTGTTAACAACGTGGGTGTTGTGAACAATTCGCTTAGAAAATTTTCTGAACTATATAATGGTAACAATATTTTAAACCCTATTTTTACAGATATAAAATCAAAAAATATTGAGTCAGGGTTTATTTCAAATGCAACAAATTCAATTAATTCAATTAGTACTATTATAATTGTGCTTTCATTATTGATGACAATAACTATTTTAATTATGATATCAACACTAATCATCAATGAAAATGAAAGAAATGTAGCAATATTTTCAATTTTGGGATATAACAAGAAAGAAAGAATAATATTATTCTTTTCATTATATTTTCCAATAATAATATTATCAATTTTATTTTCAATGCCTATTACTTTGGGTATTATTGCTTGGTTTGTAGCGACTGTTAATTCATCAATTCTAATTTCATTATCAATGTCACTAACCCTTACAAATATATTAATTTCTTCTCTAATAGTTCTAGGTATTTTTTCAATAACTACTACATTGGCTTGAGTTACTTTAAATAGAATAAAACCTATCATTTTATTGAAGGGAGATTAAATGAAAAATAAAAAAGACAGAATTAAAATAAAAAAATCTTTAGAGCAAAAATTAAAATGAAAAGTTAAAAGATCCGATAATTGAAAAAGAAGAAAAGACGGAATACCGACAGAAAAATCTTTAGAGCAAAAATTAAAACGAAAAGTTAAAAGAGCCGATAATTGAAAAAGAAGAAAAGACAACTCTAAGTTTTTAGAGAATTCTAATGATGATATTATTAATATTTATAATTTAAATAAATATTATATTTCTGGAAGCAATATTTCAAAAGTTTTAACAAATATTAATTTATCAATAAAAAGAGGTGAGTTTGTTGTATTGTTTGGAAAGTCAGGTTCTGGTAAAACAACTTTGTTAAATTTAATGTCAGGTCTTGATAGACCAACATCGGGAGAAATGATTGTTTGTGATAAAAACTTACCATATCTTTCTACAACTCAATTAACAACTTTTCGTAGAGAAAAACTAGCTTTTATATTTCAAAGTTACAATTTATTAAACAACTTAAATGGATATGATAATGTAGAAACTGGTGTATATTTACAGAAAGATAAAACAAAAAAATATGATATTGCAAAAATGTTTGAAGATTTTGATTTATCAGAAGTTATTTATAAATATCCTTCTCAAATGTCAGGGGGTCAGCAACAGAGAATTTCAATATTAAGAGCTTTAGCAAAAAATAGTGAAATTATTTTTGCTGATGAACCGACTGGTGCTTTAGACAAGAAAACAAGTGTAATTGTATTGGAGTTATTGAGAAAAATCAATCAAGAATTAGGTAAAACAATAATCATGGTTTCTCATGACCCAGATGTTGCTCAATACTCAACGAGAGTTATTGAGTTGTCAAAATCAAAAGTAATTTCTGACAAATAAAATGAATAGTTATAAGACAAAATAAAAATAATGAAATCAATTCTATATATTACAAAAAAACAAAAATCAAGTTAATTTTATTAATCGAATTTATTTAATGAAATCAATTGATAATCAAAATGAAGTCTACTAATATTAATGCCATCATTTCATTTTTCTCCATATCTTATTAATAAAAATTTATCACATTCCTTAATTATGTTTGTTTTTAATCCTAAAAACGGAATTTCTACTACTTGAAATGATAAATTTGGAAATCAATTCATTATTGGCTTTTCATTTAAAGAATTAATGGCAAAAAAACCCCTAAAATTTTCATCATACAGCAAGTTGAAAGCTTGCTTATTATCCAAGGGAACTAAACAAAAAGAAAATATTTTCAAAATAAAAAATATCGTTTTAGTATAGATATTGTACCCTTTTTTAAATGTTAATAAGTTCGAATAATTATTTTTAATTTTATTTTTATATAATTTTTTAACATTTGTAATATTTGTCGGAATAATAATAATTAATTTTATAAATTGAGAGTTGTCTTTTGTATAAAAAAACGGAGTTGGTAAATAAAAATTGTTAGAATTGGTAAAATCAACAAGATTGCTTTTAAATTTTTTGGATAAAAAAACATAAGTTTCATTAGTTATGAAAACTTCTAAAATATCAGAGTTTTCAAAATAATTTATATTTGTTTTAGCACTTAACAAGGTGTCATTGGCAAGTGAATATCATAATTTATTTTCATTACAAATTATTGTAAAAGATTTTAGTGTTTTATAATATTTATTTTTTTCATTCATATTTTAATTATAATAGCATATTAGTAAAAATCAATTTTGTTATTTTTTTCATTCATTTAGTTTAAAATGTTATAATTTTATTAATTTTATTCATTGCTTGTAATTAAAAAGGGGGGTGTTTCTATGAAAAAGAAAGAAAAGAAAATTAAAAAAGAATCTAAACAAAAAAAAAGTTTTGCTCAAAAAATTACTAGAATTAATACAACATCTTCAATTTCTTATGGTGAAGTTGAAACTAACCCCAAAGATAAAAGAGTGAAATGAATTTTTGGAATATCACTTGTAGCTCTTTTAGCTACTGGAATTGGTGTACCCATTGGTTTAACGGGTGTTCAATATGTTTTAGAAAAACCTTACAGTGATAATACCGAGGTTTTACCTGATTATACAGTTGGAAATATTACGGAAAATTTAGATAATAATAGCGTTCAAATAGATAAGAATCAACAATTAATTGAAAATATTATAGTTGAGAAACTTTATAATGAAGAAAGAGATGCCTTCCTAAAATTTAAAGCATTTGTTGATGCAACAAAATATAAAGGAACAACAGATAAAGTTGGTCCAACTTCGTTTGGAGTTGATGTTTCAAAACAATTTAATGAAATTAAACAAGAGCAACAAAAAAAACTTGATATTGCAAGAAAGGCTATGAGAGAGTCTGACCCAAAAACTTGAGAATCAAAATGATTAAATGAACTTAAAACTAATGAAATTTATGGACAAGCCAGCAATGAACAAGAAGCACTAGATTTTATGACTAAAGAAATTGCTAAAACCGCAGCATTTGCAAGGTTCAACACCGCAGAAATTACAACTGATAAATGAACAAAACATGATTTGAAGCTTCAAGCTCAAGAAGATATTAAATATAAGGATAATAAAGGCAAAGAACAAATAATAAATGCAGGAACTCAGTTGTTTTCTGAAGATTTAGACCAAAACACCCCCCCAAAAATTAAAAATTTTTTAAGTAATGGAGGCGATAATATTGCTGTGCCTCCAACAGATTCCACTGAACCATGAAACAAAATTAAAATAGCAGTTTATGAAACAAAATCTTATGTTTTAGCTGAAAGGAATCCTATTAATCGTCTTCCTGAAATGTATAATAATTATTTTAAGTCTGCAAATATTAGTAGCTTATCTATTCCAATCACTATAAACTCAGAAGATAATAATTTTCTTTGAACAATAGAAAAACCAACATTAGAAAATTTATTTACAATCAAATATGCCCCTAATGGCAAAGCAATAATTCCTTTTAATGAAATTTCTAAATTTCAAGGTGCAAATACTAATTCAACCAGAAATGAAGAGGATAAAATAATAATTGATACTATGGAACAAAAAGAAGAGTCTGCAGATAAAACATCAAATACAACCGGTTCACAATTGGGTTCCTCAAAATCAACATCATTAGCAGTTCTTATCAAAGACAAGGAAAATAATTCTAGAGCATTTAATGTAGCGGCAATATCATCTACATTAACGCCAACGCAAGATGATGGAATATTCAAAATTAAACAGGCAAACCCAATTTTAAATTTTCTTAATGAATTTATGAATTTGCAAATAGGTTCACCAAATGTTAATCCAAACATTGTAAAATTAGTTGATCACATAAAATCATTTTTAACACATAATCCTATTAGTGGAGAATACTCAGTAAATTTATTAGAAACTGATAGCCCCTCAAATATTAATCAAAAAACAAATAAACTGATTAATAATATAAGTGACGATATTTTTAATAGGTGTACTAGTTCTTTATTGGAAAATGCCTTTAAAGATGATGATCCATATAATGGATTTACACCCCCCGTAACTACTGATAAAAGTAAAATTTCTTCTAAAAAATGAATGGTTTATCAATTAACAACCGGTACAAATTTATATGTTGGTGCAACAGGAATGAAAGTTTATAATACTCAATTTATGGATGCTAAAAATGCTAAAAGTATGCTAAAAAGTGATATTCAAAACACTATTGATAATAATGTAGTTTTATATGATGTTGCTAACCAATACAATAAGATAGCAACAAAAAACATTATGTTGAATATTATGATGAATGAAAATAAGGACTATATTATTGACACTTTAAATAATTCCAAAATAATCAAATCAAATTCTTCCGGATCTGATTTGTGGGATAAAGTTTATGCTAAGTTAGTTGGTGATATAAATAACCAAATTAATCCCGATATTAAGGAAGCACTAAATAATATTCCTGGATTAGTTGATGAATTTAAAAACCCTATGAATAGCTATGATTTTTTTCTTGATCATAATCCATCCCAATACAATCGACTTGAATTAATGAATAATGTTGATTATCAAAGGCCAAGTTTAACAGGATATTATAATATTTATGCTCAATTTATAAACAAGTTAGAAAAAATTATTTCTATCAAAGGAATAAAGTAAATGTCTATTTTCAAAAAATTTTTATTAATTCCAACTGTGTCAATCTTACCATTAGCTGCCACAATGACATCTTGCTCAACAATTGGTAATTTAGATAAAACTTTAGCTGCACAATTAGAAGTATTAACTTCTCCAGAAGCAAAGCAAATATATGAAAATGAGTGATCAAGAGAAGCTTTTGCTAGTCTTTATTTAAGAACTTCAAAAGGTGATGTTAGCACACTTAAAAAAGAAAAGCAAATAGTTAAAGAATATTTAAAAAATCTTAAAGTACCACAAGGAATTCTGCCGCCAACAATTAATGGCTTACCTAATGCCGCTTTTTTTGCTGGTATCGAGAAAAAAATGTATGATTCCTTCGCATTTTATACTTCATGAAAATCCTCAAATGATCCAAATTATTTTCGTGACAAAAGAAACGATTGAGTTGAAAAACAACTTGGATATTATGATGGTACACTTTGAAAAGACGTTCTTAATAATTTTAATCCTGATTTTGGATATCACGTTCCCGTTTTAACTGACCCTAAATACAAAAAAGAGTTTTTATTTTTATATAATACATTACAAACAGGAATTCAAAATGAATTGTTGAACATGATGATTTCAAAAATGTATTTCAGTAACTCTGATTCAAATTTGGTTACAAAAGGTACTGATTATAATGAAATTATTGCCGGACATAGTGATTCTTTAAAATATTGAGATGCGAATAGTTTTGACATTACAAGTCCAACCTATTTTTTAGAAAAATATCTTGTAGAAAAAACTCCCAGAATTAAATGAAATTATGCATCTGACAATAAAAATCAAGTTATAGATTGAACAAATAAATTAGTTAAAAGTGTAAAAAATTATAATTCTTTGTGATACGCTCCTCAAGGAGAAGCAAAAAATTTAGGTCCTATTTTTAGTGAAACATTAGCAATTAAAGGAAATGATGAGAATTTTAATAAAAATATTCCTGAATTTTGAGGTTATAATTCTTCAATAGAATTATCTGAAACACCAATCGAGGGCGATTTAAGCACAAATCCGGATGTATTGAGAGAATTCAATTCAACTAAATCAGGATTAATAGCGAATAATTCAATAACTAATAAAAGTGAATTATTTTCATTTGATCAGTTACAAAAGGCACAAGATTTTATTAAAATTAATAACAACCCTAATACTCCGAATAATCTCAAAGCTTTTTTACCCCCAATTACTATTAAAAATTTATCTACCACAACTCGTAAGAAAGCGAAACAAATAACTATTGATGACTTAGAATGAGGAGCGGTGACAACACAAAATAATACTTATGATGATGGCACAAGCAAGTGAAAGGTTGAAAATATAACGCCTTTATTAAACACTAGCGATTCCCATCAGTCAATAAAATTAGATATGTCTTATTTTTATAATTATCAAAATCCCTCTCCAGCTTATAAATATCAAGTAATAATTAGTTGGATTCAAGACCAAGCACCCGAAATTGCAGAAATATCTACTGAATTAGAAAATAAATATGTTTTTTCTAATGATATTTCAACATCGTTTGGGCAAAAAAATCGTGAAGGTATAAATGCTATTATAGACGGGAAAGTAAGCATTTCTTATTACATGAGACTTCTTCCTATATTTAAATGAGATACGATATTAGGGATAAAACAAACAACTGAAATCAATGGTAAGGAGAAGGCTCTTGGTAAATTTTCATTAGATGGAACCCCTTGAGCACCTAAACTTCCAAATGGTGATGAAAATTTGAATTTGCAAACATTAATATTTAGTTTATATATGCAAGATGCTGATATTTTAAAAAACATGAAAAAAACGTTAGTTTTAAATGATATAGCATTAATTCCTGGCGATGTGAAAGAAGTTAATGCCATCTTAAAAGAATTGGGTATTTTGTATATTAGCGAAAAACCAGCATACGCAAGTTCGAGTTCTAAGAAATAATTATGGAAGATTTATTTTTAAAAATAATAAAGAAAGAAATAACTGCAAATATCTTATTTGAAAATAAAAGAGTAATAGCTTTTTATGATATTAATCCAATTCAGATAGGGCATTTTTTAGTTGTTCCAAAAACTTTCTCAAGAAACTTAAAAACCATTAAGGAAAAAGATTTAAAATATTGCTTTTCTATTGCTAGAAAACTAGCATTAAAAGAAATTAAAAAACTTAAAGTTGATGGATTTAGGTTGATGGTTAATAGTGAAAAAGCATCAGGACAAGTGATTTTTCACACACACATACATATAATACCATCTCCACAAAATTAATTAGAATTGGTCTTTTACATATTCACATTTTAAAATGTTATAATTATTTAATGAATAAGTTAGATATTGAAAATATTTTTATCGATTTAGATGGTACAACACTAAAATCAGATAAAACTATTTCTTCTAAAACGTTAAGTGTTTTAAATGAATTAAAAAAAAGAAATATAAACATTTTTGTTGCTACAGGTAGACCAATATATATGATTAAGCAAGAATTAGAAGAACTTGATATTAGTGAGTATGTAATTACAATTAATGGTAGTATAATAACTGATACTAAAAACAACAAAGTTTTGTATTCCAAAAAAATGGATCTTTCCTCCCTTTACAAAATAGAGAAGTATTTATTGGATAACAAAATTCCTTATTTAGTTTATACTGATAAAGAGATGTTTTATAATTGTGATGAAAATAATCAATGAGTTACTTTTTTAAAAAAAAGAATTAATTCTCTAAATAAAAAATATAGATGAGAATTAAAAAAAATTGATTCAAACTTTAAAATTTCAGAACACACAGTAGTAAAATTATTGATTCCAACTTTTGAAATGAATAAAAATTCAATAGATAGCATATGTTTATGATTTACTCAAGAAATGCCTCTTTATATTTTGTTAGCTTCTCAAGAAAATGTTTTGGATATAATTCCTTCCAAATCTTCGAAAGGAGAGGGCATAAGATTTTTAGCTAATTTATTAACCTTAAATCTTGATAAAACACTAGCTTTTGGCGATGCAAATAATGATATACCTATGTTTGAATCTGTCAAATATTCTGTCGTAATGAGTAATGGAGTTAATGAACTAAAAAAAGTAGCAACACATATTACTAACAGCAATGATGATGAAGGGATTTATAATTTTATAAAAGATAAAATTTTGTAAAATTATTGTGAAACTTAATTAATCAAATTTTTATTTAAAATTTGGTTAATTATTAAAGTCAACTCACTGGGATTTTTGAGATTAATTATTTTTTTAGTAGAGTTTTTAAGCAAGACATCGGAATAAGCAAAGCAGTAACTATTTTCAATATTTATCATTAATTCTAAATTGTTTTTTGAATCTACAAAGCAAAAAATTTCATTATCTTGAATTTGATATAATAATTTTATAGCTTTAATGCTTTCATAAGTGTTTACTCCTGCGACATTAATATCTATTGTATTTGCGGTTGTGGATGAAAAATGATATTCATTACCATAAAATTTTTGAAAAAAAATTAGTAATTCTTTAATTAAATTAGAGTTTAATAATACAGTTAATTGAATAACTTCATTAGGTCTTAACACTCCAACATTATATTTAGTAAATCGATTAACATATTTTTCTTTCAATTGTTTTGATAGTCATGCTTGATTTCTAAAGCCGCTCGAATTTGTAAAAATTTTCTTACTTGTAATAATATTAATGATGCCATTCAGCAATTGGACATCTCTTAAAATGCTATTTACAAAATCACTTTTAATGGTTTTGGGAGTTTTTAAAATTTGATTTTGAACTTTGTCAACTATTATACCGCCATTATTTGTGATTAAAAAATGGAAGTAAATATTAATCTTACTTATTATTGTTTCAATATTTTTATAACTATCATTGGTTGTAATTGCAATTATTTGTCCTTGAATAAAAATTTTTTTAATTTCATTAGTAATATTTTGATTTATGGATATACCATCTTCTAATATAATAATATTCAAATCAAATATAAATAATTTCTTTTTTGAGAAGTCATTTATATTTATTTGTTTTTCATATGTGGAAATAGCAAAACCTCCCTAATTGATGTTTGTCCAGTAAATAGCATAACAAGTCTATCAATTCCAATTCCACAACCTCCTGCTGGTGGCATTCCATATTCCAATGCTTCAATAAAATCATAATCAATATCATTTGCTTCACTATTACCCGCTTGTCGTTCAATTAATTGATTTTCAAACCTTTCTAATTGATCAATTGGATCGTTGAGCTCTGTAAACATATTTGCATATTCTCTTCCGTTTATGAATAATTCAGCTCTTTCTGTAAAGTTCTCATTTTCAGAACTTTTAACTGCAAATGGCGAAATTTCAATTGGATGACCATAAACAAAAGTGGGATTAACTAGTGTTTTCTCAATCTTTTCTTCAAAAATAAGATTTATTAAATGACCTTTTTTGTAAAATGTTTCAACTTTTCAACCTTGTTTTTTAACAAAATCAATCAACTCTTTTTCATTAGCTTGTTTGACATCAAAACCGGTTATTTTTGAAACGGCTTCGCTCATTTCAATCTTTTCAAATTTGTTATTAAAATTAAGCATCGACCCTTGATACT
Organism: uncultured Mycoplasma sp.; assembly: GCA_947039385.1. Lineage (GTDB taxonomy): Bacteria > Bacillota_I > Bacilli_A > Mycoplasmatales > Metamycoplasmataceae > UBA710. The sequence goes on along the minus strand of CAMQYR010000003.1, from coordinate 1,624 downwards.
TAAATTCCATTTTATTTAGTTTTTCCCCAATTTGTTTAAATAAATCTTCAGTATATACCATCATTTCTCACATATCAGAATTGGCTTCATAAAACTCAATTGTGGTAAATTCAGGATTATGAGTAGTATCTATACCTTCATTTCTAAATAATCTTCCTATTTCATAAACTTTATTCAAACCACCAACAATTAATTTTTTTAATGGAAGTTCTGTAGCGATTCTTAAAAAAAATTCAGAGTCTAGAGCATTGTGGTGTGTTATAAATGGTTTAGCGGCTGCACCACTTGAAACAGAAGATAAAATTGGAGTATCAACCTCTAAATAATTTTTTTTATCAAAAAAATTTCTTACTTCCTTGATTATTTGAGTTCTTTGGATAAATATAGTTTTAACATAATCATTAGCAATGAGGTCAACATATCTATGTCTATATCTTTCTTCAATATCAACTAATCCATGATATTTTTCAGGAAGAACTTTTAAAGATTTTGTCATTAATTGAACTTTGGATAATTTAATTGCCAATTCATTTGTCATGGTTTTCATGATAATTCCTTCTACTCAAATAAAGTCTCCTATATCTAAATTTGAAATGAATTCAAATAAACTTTCATTCATTTTTTTATTTATATATATTTGTATTTTAAGTCCATCATTTTTAATTTCAATAAAAGGTCCCCTTCTACTCATTATTCTTCCATATGTAGAAGTTTTAATTTTTTGTTTTTCAAGTTCAATTTTGCTTATGTGTGAAAAATTGGTTTCAATTTCTCCAATTTGATGAATAATGTTTACTCTTTTAGAGTAACTCTTAATTCCTTTTTTTTTGTTTTCTTCAAGCTTATTTCTTCTTATAAGTTCTTGCTCAGTAAATTCTTTCATTTTTTCTCCCAAAATGCGTTTATCTAATTATATAATAATTTTTAATTGTTTCAAATGTTTAAATAGTATGTTTCCGAACATTTGATTGTTATATTAAAAATAATAATAAAAACAGGTATAGTTATCGACACATTAGAAATGATGATTGGTAAATTTATTAATAAAGAACTTACTCAATCATTGTTCGTTCATCAGAAAAATCCTGCAATTGTATGAATTATTAATTTTAAGATTCAACATAAAATAAAAAGAATTGAAAAATATATGTTTCTAATTTTACTATTTCTGTTTTTTTTCAAAATACACTTACCAAATAAGAAGGGAAAAAAACACCAAACACCTAATCAATATTCTATAAAAAATTGCGTTATATTTATAAAATAAATATTTGGAGTCATAATCAAAATGAATGGAGCGATTGTAAAAAAAATAATTTTAATATAATAATTTTTAAAGATTATTAATCCTATTGTAAAAAAAACAATATATATATTAAGTGAGTAACCAAAAAAAATAGGAAAAAAAGACGAAAGAATATTTAGTAGTCAAACAAAACCCAAAAATATGCCAGCTAAAGAAATATCTTTAAATATTAGTTTGTTTTTCATCAATAAAATTATATCCTTTATTATTTTAAATATATAAAAGACCTTGTAAATCCTAGACTAGGACATAAATCTGGGACACTTTCTTGTTTTTATTTATCTTAATCTTACATTATTTGAATAATGTGAAGGTGAC
>CAMQYR010000002.1 GCA_947039385.1 uncultured Mycoplasma sp. | reverse complement strand
TACCTGTAAAGGGACGTTTTCATACAATCGCATCTCATTGTGATTGAGTAAAACCGTATGAAGGAGTTGATGAACCATTATTAAAAGATCATGGCATTGATATATTTTGTCCGCTAAGAGAAGTAGTGTCCTTAAAAGCATCTCCTCTAATAATTGCCACTGAATTGGGGATTTCCAATTTTGTAATAGCGGAACCTTCAAAGGCATTATATCCAATAGTTTTTAATTGAGAGTTAGGTTCAAATGTTACTGTTTTTAAATAACTGGTATTTTTGAATGCAACATCCCATATCGATATAACTGAATTTGGGATATCGATTTCTGTAATTTGTGCATTATCTTTAAAGGCATCTGATGCAATGTTGGTTACATTAGGTGCATCATCTTTTCAATCTTTAAGTGTTATTTTTGTTTTTTTATCTCAACCTAAAGATATTACATCTTCCGGTTTTAAAGTTGTACCAGCAAAGGATTGTTTTCAATTAATCACTGCTTGTTGTTTTGACGTCAAACCTAAACTATTTAAATTTTTAATTCAAGAACTCCCTTTTCAAAAAGATATATTAATTCCTTTTAAATTATCATTACCTACAAAAGCATCTTTCCCAATGCTAAGAATGTTTTTTGAAATATATAATGAAGTTAGACCTGCATTAGCAAATGCTCGTGGTGCAATTTTAGTTACAACAATATCATTATATGTATTGTTAATAACAAGTTTTTTTCCACTAAACCCCTTTGCAAAACCTTGTACAACGCCCTCTTGATTAACATTTAAGTCTTCTCTTAAGTTTAAATTATTATTAGAAATAGCTTTATCCTGTGAAACGTTGCCACAAGATAATAGCGCCAAAGGTGTTGACAATACGCTAATAATTCCTATACTTAATAGTTTTTTGGTGTTAAACATGCTTCCTCACATTCTTATTTCTTAATGATAATTCAATATTAAATAATTTATATTATAATGAATATTTTTTTATTTTTTTATTTTTTTTGAAATATGTTAACTCTAATATTTTTATTTAATATTAAATTAATTTATAAATTAAGAATTGTTTGTTTTTAAAATTGCTAAAAATGCTTCTTGTGGAACTTCTACTTTACCAAAGGCCTTAGCTCTTTTTTTACCGGCTTTTTGTTTTTTTAGCAATTTTTGTCTTCGAGTAACATCTCCCCCATATAATTTTGCAGTTACATCTTTTCGATATGCTTTAACAGTTTCTCTAGAAATTATTTTCCCATTAGACATAGCTTGAATTGGAACTTCAAAATTTTGACGCGGAATTACTTCTTTTAATTTTTTTGTTAAATCCCTAGCTTTAAAATCTAAAAAATCCTTGTGAATTATTGCGCTCAGAGCATCTACTTTCTCACCATTTAGTAAAATGTCTAGTTTAACTAAATTGGATTGTCGATAATCAATTAATTCATAATCAAATGAAGCATACCCTTTAGAAGCTGATTTCATTTTATCAAAAAAATCAAAAATAATTTCTACAAGTGGTAATTCATATATTAACTTTCTTCTAGATCCATCTATATATTCTAAATCAATATAAACCCCTCTTTTGATTTGACACAACTCCATTATTACTCCAATAAATTCATCATTAACTATTATTGTTGCACGGATATATGGCTCTTCAATTTTTAGAATATTTACTTTGTCAGGAAATTCTGATGGGTTTGCAATTACTTGCACAGTTTTATCGGTTTTATATACTTTAAATTCAACCGATGGAGCTGTGGCTATTATTTCAATACCAAATTCTCTTTCTAATCTTTCTTGTAAAATTTCCATATGGAGTAAACCTAAAAAACCAATTCTAAAACCAAATCCCAATGCCTTTGAAGTTTCTGGTTCATAAGTTATTGAAGAATCAGAAAGAGCCATTTTCCCCAAAGAATCTTTCAATAAGTCATAGTCTTTTCCATCTATTGGATAGAAACCAGTATAAACAACAGGATTCATTTTTTTATATCCTTTCAATGATTCTGCTGTTGGGTTTTTAACCAATGTTATTGTATCTCCTACAGCAACATCTTTCGCTTCTCTTATTGATGCGGATATTCAACCAACTTCACCAGAAGTTAGTTGTTTCCTTTTTATTTCTTGTGGTTTTTTAACTCCAAGTTCAGTTACTGTAAATTTTTTATTATTTGACTTAAAAAAAAATTCATCACCTATTTTTATTTGTCCATCAAAAATTCTTGCCAAAAGAATAACACCTCTAAAAGAATCGAAATATGAATCAAATACTAATGCCTTTAATGGCAATGAATCATCACACGATTTAGGTGCAGGAATACGTTTTATAATTGCATCAAAAACTCCCTCAATATTTTTGCCAGTTTTTGCAGATATTAAAATTGCATCAGATGCTGAAATACCTATAATATCTTCAATTTCTTTTTTTATTCTGTCTGGATCAGATGAAGGTAAATCAATTTTATTTATAATAGGAATTATTTCTAAATCATTATCCAAAGCTAAATAAACATTAGCTAGAGTTTGGGCTTCAATACCTTGAGTTGCATCAACAAGCAATAATACTCCTTCAGAGGCTGCTAAAGACCTTGAAACCTCGTAGGTAAAGTCAACATGCCCTGGAGTATCAATAAGATGAAATAAATAATTTTTATATTCTATTTGAACTGCGTTAAGTTTTATAGTTATGCCACGTTCTTTTTCTAGATCCATCGTGTCTAAGTGTTGTGCATGTAAAGAATGAGCATCTACTGTTTTTGTATATTCGAGTATTCTATCAGCTAATGTACTTTTACCATGGTCAATATGAGCTATAATTGAAAAATTTCTTATCTTTGATTTATCCATTTTTTAATTATAAACAATAAAAGTTAAATGATTGTTGTTTTATCAATTTAAATTGATAAAATTAATAAATATGGATAATAACGAAATACTAAGTAAATGAAAAAAAGAATTCGATGATGATAAAAAGTTATTGAAAAAACTTTCTAAAATTATTGGTACTAATGATGAAAAAAAATTTTTTGAAAAGCTATTTTTTGATGAAAAAAAAATTATCGCTAGAATTGGAGTAAGTTATGGAACACTTAATAAATTAACTGTAAAATTAATAGCTCATTCTTTTGCAAAAATAATGGTTGACAATAATTCTGATAAATCTAAAATTGATATTTTAATTTCCAGTGATGGGTCTCCGGAAATTAAATCATTTCTAAAGGATATTGCGGATGTCTTTGAATTTGAAGGAATTACATCAACAGCTTTTAATTTATATAATGGTTATGACAAAAAATTTATTTGTAGAACTGTTAAAAAATTAGAGTTGGATGGGAGTATTATAATAGAAAAAAATATATATAATGATGAAGTTTTTAATGTATTTTTTATTGATAAAAATGGACTAAATATTAAAAAAAATATTTTAGAAACAATTAAATTAGAAATGGATAATTATAATATTTTCTCAGTTCAATCCAGAACTGCAAAGGTACAATTTCTATCAAATAATAAAATTATAAGTGATTATATATCTAAAATACTTTCACTTTCAAATAGAAAACATGATAGACGAAAAATCAAAATTGGTGTTTCAAATTATAATGATGGTGTTACTAAAATTTTAAAAAAAATATTGGGTAATATGGACTTTAATTATGTGATAAATAACAATATAAACAAAGGAAATATTTATAAAAAAAAGACTAAAACACCAAAAACTTATACAAATTTTTACCGAAAAGATATTGCATTTGCAATGAAAAATAAATGTCATATACTCATTTGTACAACAAAAAATGGATCAGAATTAATATTGTTTATTCTCAATGGAAAACAAGTCATTTACTTAGATTCCAATGATATAACATTAATGTTTTTAAACTTCTTTTTAACAGAAATTAATACTAATTATAATAATTTTTCTAACTCTTACATAGGAACCGATATACCTCCAATCCAATCTATAAAAAATTTAATAAATAAATATAATTTAGAACTATTTGTAACTGAGAATCTTCAAATTGTAAAAAATAAATATTTGTTGTTTTATTGAAATCAAGATGGTCAATTTATATTTGGTGAAAACAAAATAATTGAATTTGGTTTTCACCATCTAATAATAAAAATTTTAGAAATGATAAATTATTATGAAACACAACGTTTAAATATTTATTCCCAAAAAAATATCTTATCAAAAATGTATGGCGATTATAAAACATACACTCTAATTTATAATGATGACTTATATAAATTTAATTTGTGGTTAGATAACATTCAAAATTCACGAACAAATGAATGATTTCAAATTGATAATGTGACTAGATTTAAAATTAGTAATGATTTACATGAAAATTTAATTGCAAAAATAGTACTTAAAAGTGGAGTTGAATTTTTTATAAAATTCAATTACATTAATAGAAAAATTATTATTTATATAAGACTTGAAAACACAATAACTAGTATATGAAGCAAAAAGAATGTTGCTAAAAAATATATTCATAAAGTTAATTACATAATAAAAAAAGATTTGAAAGACTTTATTTAATAAATTATTTATTATAGTAATAATTTATTGTGTTTTTTGAGAATTCAGATTTTGCTGGATTCTCAAAAATTAAAGTAACTGGATTTTTTTTAGATAAAGTAATTAATTGTTTTAAATTTAAAAATTTTGTTAAATCAGAGGTATTAATTAATTCTTCTCTAATTATAATAATGTGTGGCTTTATAAATTCTATAAGCGTAATAACTTCTGATGCAATATTTGATATTTTTATTCCAAATTTTATATTGTTTGCTTTTAAGTTAGAAACAATTAGTTCTAAGTTATTAATATTTGCTAGTTCATTAAATTGAATTATAAAGATTAAACTTATATGATGCTTAATTTTTTCTATATTTTGTATAATCATATAATCATTTATATCTATAAAATATTGATCATATTGATCTAATGAATTAATTATTTTTTCAAAATAAAAGTCATCCAAATTAGGCAAAATATTTTTATTTTGAATTATCATATTTGTTCAAAAATTGTCTAAATATTTAGGAATTGGTTTAATGTAATTAGCAATTATATTTTTTGATTTGAATTCTATGATTGGAGTTTTTATCGTTGGAATATTTTTTGATTTAATTATATTATTGAGAATTGCATAATTTTCTTTAAATTCTTCAAATTCATTAAAAAATATGTTTTTAATGTTAAATAAAAATGGTTTTTTTAGTTGTTTTGATTTGATTAATGAAAAATAAATTCGATTCATTATTTTTGCTAAATCATTGATATTAGTGACTCCATCACTTTCAACAATTCCTAAACCATCATAATAAAGTAAAAGTTCTTTTTCCGTTTTTCCTTTTTTAATTTTTGATAGAACATAATTTATTTTCTTTTCTATTTCTTCATTATTTTCTCCATATATAATTAATGTAACAATACTTTTGGAAATTAAAAACTCAAGATTTTTAAGTTTTAAAATTGCACATAATATTGTCATAAATACTTGAAATTCATTTTGATCATTTGTTTTTAAATTAAATGCAATAAAAGATTTATATTTATTTTGATTTTTGAATAATTCTTCCTTGCTAATTATTGTTAAATTTTTAGGTATATTTTTAATATAGTCTCATCGCACAGTTGCACTTACTAAATCATTTGTTTTAAATAATTCAACAAGCCACTGAACAGAGTAAGCCGGCTCTATTAAACTATCATTTTTAATAATAAATTTTACATAATCACTATTTTTTGTTATAGCATTAATAGCTATTAAAAACTTTTCTTCATTAGTTTTAGAAATACTAGATAAGAAAATATTTATATCCATTCAACCTTCACTTAAATATTCAACCTCTTGACTTTTTTCTTCTTTATTAAGAAGATTGGTTTTTCTTAATCTATTATTTTTTAAATCAATATCAAGCAAAAAAAATCCGGCACTTGATTTTATTTTAACTTTTTTTAGAAAACTGAACAAAACATTAGAAATAAAAACTAGACAAAATATAGGAAATATTATTAGCAATAATAATAAAAGAGTAGACATTTTATTCAACCCTTTCAATTGATTTGTGGTTTTTTATAAACTGTTTAACACCAACTGTATCATTATTGAATTTAATTGTAATCTTATCGCCGTCTAAATCTAAAACAATTCCTTTACCAAATGTTATGTGAGATACTACATCTCCTATAACATAATTTTTATTAATCTTTATATCGTTTTTAAAATTTTTAATTATGACTAAATCACTAACAAAAGCCGAAACATCTAAACCCATTTCAGAAATAAACCGAGAGGGCAATTTTTGTTGAACTATATTAGAAATAAAGCTACTTCCGCGAGCTCCAGAAACAAATAATCTTTCTTTCGCCCTTGTAATTGCAACATAAGCAAGTCTTCTTTCCTCCTCCATTTTTTCTTCTCTTAAATCATCGTCATCTATCTCGTTTACTTTGTTAGAAGGAAAAATATCTTCATTTAATCCTATTAGAAATACATTTTTAAATTCTAACCCTTTTGATGCATGTATTGTCATTAAAGTTATATAGTTTATTGCATTTTCACCAAGATCAAAAGACATATTAATCAATTTAATCTCTTCCAAATAATCTTCAAGACCCAAATTTGGATTATTTGTTTCTCATGTATCAATAGCTTTTAATAGTTCCATAATATTTTCATATTTTGTATCATTTTCATTCGAAGATTCTTTAATTGCTTTTAAATATTTAATAGCATTTAAAAATGATTCCAAAGTTTTGCTTATGGATATTGTTCTTTTTTCAATAATTCGTTTATGTCTTCTTATCTCATTTAAAAATTCTACAATTTTTGCTTTTATTTCTTTTGACACTGGTAGCACTTTATAATTCTCTATTAGTGCTTCATAGAGGTTTAATTTTTTCTCATTAGCAAAACTAAGTAATTTTGCTTCTGTTGCTGGACCTATTTTTCTAGAAGGTATATTTAATATTCTATGAAAATGTAATTGGGGTGTATCTTTTGATATAGTTCACAAGAAAGAAATGGCATCTTTTATTTCTGATAATTCATAAAATTTCTGTCCACCAAAAATTTTATGATTTATAGCTTCTCCTAGTAAGGCACTTTCAATTAATCTGGAATAAAAATTTGATCTATAAAAAATGGCAATGTCTTTTAATTGTATTTTATTTCTTTTCAACTCATTAATCTTATTCACAACTCATCTAGCTTCTTCTTCTTGAGAGTAAGCATAATGAAATTCAATTCCCTCGCCCACTTCATTAAAAGTATTAAGAGATTTAGGCATCCTATTTTTGTTAGAACGAATCAATCTATTTGCTGCATCTAAAATTTTCTTTGTAGAACGATAATTGGTATCCATTGTAATTGTGGTTGTATTTGGAAAATCTTGGTGGAAGTTATTGATTGAATTAATATCAGCCCCCCTTCAAGAATAAATAGTTTGATCTGGATCACCAACAATAGTTATATTTTTTTTATTTGATATATTTTTTATTATGTTATATTGAAGAATGGATGTATCTTGAAACTCATCAACTAAAATATAGTCAAATTGTTTTTTCCAATAATCTGCTATTTCTGGAAAATCAACTAAAATTTGATTAGTAAATATTAATAAATCATCAAAATCAAGATATTTTTTCTTTTTAACTTCTTCATCATATCTTTTGTAAACTTCACATTTTAATAAGTCGGTGTCACTAATAGCGATTTTTTTTTCATCTGCAGGAGTACTAAGCGATGTTTTTGATTTTGAAATATAGCTTAAAATTGTTGCGTATGATATTATAGAGCTTGATATTTCTAAATCTTTATATATATTTCTTAATATGAAGCGTTGATCTGAAGAATCGAGAATAATAAATTTATTATAATAGCCTATATTATGAATTTCACGTTTTAAAAATTTTGAACAAAGCGCATGAAAAGTTAATATTACTACATCCAAACCTTTTTCTCCAATAATATCAATAACTCTTGATTTCATTTCATTAGCTGCTTTATTAGTAAATGTTAATGCCATTATTCTTTCTGGTTTGATATTAATTTTTCTGATTAAATACACTATTTTTTTTGTTAAAACACCAGTTTTACCAGATCCTGCCCCAGCAATAATTCTTAATGGTGAATCAATATTTAAAATTGCTGCCTTCTGTTCTTTGTTTAAATTTCCATATATTCCATCACTTGCATTTATTCCAACTTCTTTGTTCATTTTATTCCTTTCAAACAATATTCTTGTTTTTAACTTCTTCTTTTAAAATTATTTTGTTTTGTTCATCAAAAATAGTAATTGTTTTTTTCGTATATACGATTTGAGTTAGAGATATTCTATCATTAATGCTCAATGCATCCTTATTCATTCCCATTGATAATGTCATAAAAATATTTATAAAAACAATAATGCTCGATGTTGTTGTCGGTATTGATATTAGCGCCATTTCCAATGTATTAAGAGAAATTAATTCTTCACTACCTACTAGTTTTTCTTTATTTGAAATAAGAATCATCTTTTGTGCTAATTGTGGACTAATAAAGCTCATTGACACCAATATAGCAAATATTCATAAAAATGAAAAAAATTTATTTCTTCTCAAAACCACTAATCACATTGGTTCTTTTGTGAGAGAATAAATTTCTATTTGTGTACAAAACATTCCAATTGTTTTTCCATTAAATAAAATTGGAATTAAAATAAATAAAATTATTATTTCAATTATTGTCAATATCATTCAAACGTAATATGCTCATGGTATTATCTCAAATTTTGTACCTTTTTTATTAATAGCTATTAATGATAAAGAAATAGAAATAATTGAGAATATTATTGTATCAATTAATATTGATAAAATCCTTATTCAAAAACCTGCAGGTTGATTAATTTTTTTCATTACTCTTTAAACAGTTTTAACATTTTGGGCCACTCATTAGGTGGATGTGATTTACTTAAATATTCTGTCTCCAATAAATTTAACAACATATACTTATTTGTTGAAATGAATGAACTAGCTTCTTGTTCTCTAATATTTTTATTCTTATCATATATTTTTGTTTGTAAAACTTTATTTGAGTTTGAGTAAATAAATATAACTTTGGTTAATTTGTTACTTGAATATAACATAGGTATTATTATTTCTATATAAAACATTTGTGCATATTCAATTTCCTGCAACAACCTTTTTTCAATTTCATATTTTTGTCTAATTTTTTTTCATTCTTTATAAAAAAACATATAGTTAGGTATGTCGCTCTCTTCAATAATAATATTAGCAAAAATCTTATTAACATACACATATGTTTTGGCTTCTAAAAGCATCATATATAGAAATGCAATTGTTAAATGCGTTTTAGTTTCTATATATGACATTTGTTTACTTGCAAAGAGAGCTAAAGAAACTTTAAAAATTTTGTTAGAAATAAATGGTTGTGCATATACAACAATTTTTGGATATTCCAAAATATTAAATGAATAATCTTGTTTCAAATCGCATCTCTCTAAAGGGATTCATCTTTCAAACCCTTTTATAGAAGCTTTAAATTCCAAAATATCAACATCTTTATGTTTTTCAATAATATTATTTAAATCACCAACGAAACTATTTAAATAACTCTCACTTGAATTTGCTATTATAGCATGAGAACCAGTTGATAATTTTATTCCTCTTATTATAACTTCATTAAACCCTAATCTTTTGGTTGTAAAAATAACTTGCATTTTTATTGAATTAAATGCTTCAATCTCTTTCATACAATTTGTTAAATCAATTGAAATATTATTTGTAAAAATTATTATTTGAAAATTTTTATCAGTTTGTTCTAAAATAGAACTAAAAAAATTCTTATGAATTTTATTTGAGTATATTGGTGTAATTAATGAAACCATTTGTACTTCCCTATAAAGGATTATATCACAAAATTACATTTTTAAGTTTCCAACTGTTCTTGGATATGGAATTACATCTCTAATGTTTTCTACTCCTGTAACATACATTACAAGCCTTTCAAAACCTAAACCAAAACCTGCAGATCCGGCATTACCAAATCTTCTAAGATCTAAATATCATCTTAAATCTTCTTGATCAATATCCATAATTTTCATTCTATTTTTCAACACTTCTAACCTTATTTCTCTTTGAGAACCGCCGATTAATTCACCAATTCCTGGAACTAGCAAATCAAATGCGGCAACTGTTTTTTTATCATCATTTAAATACATATAAAAAGCTTTAAAATCCTTTGGATAATTAATTATTGCGACCGGCCCGTTAAAATGAACTTCAGCCAAGTATTTTTCATGTTCTGAATTAAAATCTATTCCGAATTTTATTTTAGAATTTTCGAAATCAGCCTTTGCATTTTGCAATATTAAAATAGCATCTTTATAATCAATAATTTTTAAAGGATTTTTAATATATAAATCAATACTGTTCAATAATTTGTTTCCACTTTTTACATTTAAAAAATTGAATTCGTCTGGATGTTTTTCAATTGTTTTTTTAATAACAAATTTTAACATATCATCAGCAAGAGTTATTATATCATTAAGGTTTGAAAATGCCACCTCTGGTTCTAACATTCAAAATTCTGCAGCATGTTTTTTTGTATTAGAATTTTCAGCTCTAAAAGTTGGACCAAATGTATAAACTTTTTTAAAACCTAATGCGTAAGATTCGGCATGCAATTGTCCAGTAACAGAAAGTGTTGCTTTTTTAGAAAAAAAATCTTTTTTAACTTCGCTATCTATGAAAAATGTTTCGCCAGCGCCTTCTCCATCATTAGAAGTAATTATAGGAGAATGCATATAAAGAAAATCGTTATTGTCAAAGAAATTATGAATTTCTTTTGATAAAGTAGATCTTATCAACATAACTGATTTTATCAAATTTGTTCTATGTCTTGTGTGCAATGTTTCTCTAAGTGTTTCTAAATTTATCTCCTGTTTTTGAATAGGGAAATCATCATCAGCTAATGCTAACAAAAATATTTCTTCTGCTTGACACTCAAACTTTTGCTCTACATTACTCATTTTAACAAAAGTTCCATTGATTAACACAGAAGAACCTATTCTTCACTTTTCAATTTCCTTGAAATTTGTAATGTTTGATTTTATAACAATTTGTAATGATGTAACAGTTGACCCATCATTTATGTTTAAAAATCTTATTTTTGCATTTCCTCTATTTGCTGTTATTCAACCACTTATTGATAATTTTTCAATTTCTACTTCATTTTTTAATATGTTTTTTATATTCATTTTATTTGACACCTTATAACTTCTCATTTTACAACTATTAATATACCATAAATAACTTAAGAGACTTTAAATAATAAATATTCATTGTTTGAGTTTGATTGACAATGTTTAAATAAATATATTATAATTTTAGAAACTTTGCAGTAACAAAATGATAAAATTATTCTTATGAATTATAAAGCACTTTACAGAACATATAGACCAGCTAATTTTGTTGAAGTAGAGGGTCAAAATCACGTTATTAAAACTCTTATAAATTTAATAAAATTAAAAAAAATATCACATGCATATCTTTTTTCGGGTCCAAGAGGGACTGGAAAAACATCAGTTGCCAAAATTTTTGCCAATGTTATTAATTGTGGGCACAATCAAAACATAGAAATTGCTTGTCCACAATGTATTATGTCAATTAATAATTCTGTGGATGTAATTGAAATTGACGCAGCTTCCAATAATGGGATAAATGAAATAAGAGAACTTAGAGAAAAAGTTAAATTTTCCCCTACTAAATTCAAATATAAAGTTTACATTATTGATGAAGTTCATATGTTAACAAAGGGCGCTTTTAATGCATTGTTAAAAACATTAGAAGAACCCCCAAAACATATTATTTTTATATTAGCAACAACTGACCCTGATAAATTACCACTAACAATTTTAAGCAGGGTACAAAGATATAACTTCAAAAGAATATCTAAAGATGTTATCCAAAAACAAATTAAATTTGTTTTTGGAAAAGAAAAAATAAATTCTGAATCTGGAGTTATAGAAATGATTGCAAATTTATCAAACGGATCGCTGCGTGATGCACTTTCAATTTCTGATCAAATTAATGCTTATTCAAATTCAAATATTAAAATGGAAGATATTAATGATGTTTTTGGACTAACATCAAAAAAAAATCAAGTTTTATTGTTACAACATTGTGCAAACAATTTTGTTAGTCTTGCGTTAAAATTATTTAATAATTTAGTTAACCAAGGAATTGATATAAGAAGATTATTAAATTCTCTAATAAACTTATTAAAAGAATATTTGTTATTTTCTAAAACAGGTGACGAATCTATAATTCAAGAATTTGATCCTAAGTTATTAAGCACCATTTATTTACAAGAAGATTTTGTATATGATGTTATAGATGTTTTAATCACTCTTCTTAATGAAATTAAATATAGCGATATACCCCAACAATTATCTCAAATTGCTATTATAAAAATTTGTTCACTAAGCAAAAATAATAATTTTAATACTATCAAGAATGTCGACAAATCAATTAGAACAACCGCAAAAGAAAATACTAATACAAATTATGTTAAAATAAATGAAATTACAGATAATTTTGTTATTCAACAAGATACACCAAATCACAAAAATTCTAAAAAAGATGTTAATACATATGAAAACACAAAAGATGGAGGCAAATCTCTTAATAATGAGGAAAAGTTTTTTAAAAATGAAGATGATGGTGCACAATTAATTAAAGATACCACAGATATTTTGAATTTATCAAATGAAGCCAATATTGATATAGACCATATTGAAGGGTCAATGTTGGGTCATATCGATAATAATGCTATTGTTTATGATACTAATGAAATTTTAGAGAATAAACAAAACAAAAAATCACAAACTAATGACTTTGAAAAAACGAATTCTTTTAATATGAAACGAATCAATGAAATGGACTTTAATTTTACAAGTAAAAATAATAAAAATCTTGATATACAAGAAAAAAAAGTATTAACCCAACCAGACATTATTAATTTATTTTTATTAGGGAATAAAGAAGACATCATAAATTCCAAAACAAAAATGGCAGAATCTTTGTTATCAACAAAAAATGAATATTCTGAAATAATTAGTTATTTAGAAAATTGCAAAATAATAACATCTTCAAAAGATTTTGTGTTATTTTCTTCTGAAGAAAAAGCATCAATTGATTTCTTGCTAATGAATAGTAATAATGATGATTTAATTAATTTTATGTTTCACACATTTGGTAATACTAGACATATTTTCGCAATAACAAAAACTAATTTTTTAGATTCCGCTGAATTATTTAAAGAATTAAAAATGAATGGAAGTCTCCCAGATCCAATATCCCTTCTTTCACCTTTGCCAAAAAAAGAAATAATTAAACCTACAACTTCGGAGTCTTTCGAAGCAGAAAAGAAAGGGTTAAATATATTTGGAAACATATTTAACAAAAAAGATAAGAGGTAATTATGGATATTAAAAAAATGATGGAGCAGGCAAAAAAAATGCAAGCAGTAATGGAAAAACAAGAATCTGATTTAAAAGGAAAAGTTTTTTCTGTAGAAAAACAAGGAATTATTATTAAAGCAAATGGAAATAGAGAAATAATTGAAATGAATATCAATGATGCTCTAATAGACCCTGATGATAAAGAAACGTTACAAGATATTATTATTATTGCTGTTAATGAAATTATGGATGTTATAAGTGAAGAGTATGATAAGATTTCTCCTAAAAACCAAAAGGGAATGGGATTTTAGGTGGATTCCAACGAAATCTCTAATCTTGCTTTTTTTTTCAAAAAATTTGAGGGAATAGGAAATAAACAAAGCGAAAGAATGGCACATCAAATACTTAAATTTGATGATGTTGAGTTTAATGAATTTTTGTTTTTACTAAATGAGTTAAGAACAAATATTAATAATTGTGAAATTTGTAAAAATTATACAACTAACAAACTTTGTAATATTTGCTCTTTAAAAACTAGAGAAAATAAATTAATGATAGTCGAACATATAGAAGATATTTCTAGATATGAAGAATGAGGTTTTTTTAAGGGAAAATATTATGTTTTTCCGATTTTGTTTAATAACAAATTTGAAAAACATGTAAATTTTGACATTTCAAATTTGTTAGAATATTCATCAAATTTTGATGAAATTATTATTGCATTAAGCGCTACCATTGAAGGAATACTAACTGCAAATTTCATTGATGAACAACTATCATCAAAAGTGAAAGTTTCTCATTTAGCTAATGGCGTTCCTGTTGGTGCATCAATTGAATATATTGATAAACTAACTTTTCAGTATGCACTTAAAAATAGAAAAGAGAGTGAATAATGTTTATTACATTTGAAGGATTAGATTGTTCTGGAAAAACAACAGCTATAAAAAAACTTATTGAATTTTTAAAACAAAAAAATCTTAATGACAATTTTGTGTTCACAAGAGAACCCGGTGGAACTGGATTGAAAGAAGCTGAACATATTCGTGAATTTGTTTTATCTCCTAACTATGACATTGACCCTATGTCTGAAGCTCTTCTTTATTTAGTATCTAGAAAATTACATTTAACGAAAATAATTAATCCTGCACTAAAAAAAAATAAAATTGTTATTTGTGATCGTTTTATTGATTCTTCATTAGCTTATCAAGGAGCAGGAAGAGAATTGGGCATTGATAAAATAAAATTGCTAAATTCCATAGTTACAGATAATATGAAACCCGATTTAACTTTTTTTATTAAAATTTCTCCTAAATTAGCAATGAAAAGAATAGCTCAAAAAAACAATAAATTTGATAGATTAGAGAATTCTGGAATTGATTTTTTTGAAAAAATATACAATGGATATAATGAAATAATAAATGCCAATAAAGAGCGCTTTATTGTAATTGATGGTACGCTTGATATACAAGAAGTTTCAAAAAAAATCATTAAAAAAATAATGGAAATAATAAATACTTTATAATTTTAAATATGTTCAATAAAAATCAATCTCTAAAAGTGATAGAAAATGCTAAAATTAATAACACTTTTTCTCATGCTTATTTATTTTTTGGCGAACCTGGTGTAGATGTAATAGAAGTTGCTTTTGAAGCTGTAAAATTGATGATTTGTAATACTAATAAATGTATGAAAAGCAAAACATTCGAAGAACTAAACTACCCCGATTTACTAGTTATAAACCCTGAAAAAAAATTAATCACTAAAAATGATATAGTTTCAACTATTAAAAATATGTCAAATACTTCTTTAGTTAACAACAATAAGAAAATTTTAATAATTAATGATATTGATTTGGGAAATAAATTTTCATTAAATTCATTATTAAAATATATGGAAGATCCTTCATACAACACTCATATTATTATGACAACAAATAAAATTGATATGATAATCACAACAATTAAATCTAGATCGCAAAATATTTTAGTTAAAAGGAAAACAATAAATCAAATAATTGATGATTTTGTTGAAAGCAAAATTGATAAAAAATATACTAGATTGTTTGCAAATATTTTCCCAAGTATAGAAAAAATTAAACAAGTTGACATGACAAACTTTGAAAAGATTTATCAAGAAATATTTATCGCTTTAAATTTTGGACTTTTGAATCCTAATGAAATGAAAATTAAATTAAGCAAATATATTTCTAAGGAAAATGTTAACTATTTATTGTGTATTTTAGAATATTTTTATTATCAATTAAAAACTTCAATTGATGAAAAATTTCCATTATTTCCAAATCACAAATCATTAATTAATAAATATAAAATTAGGAATAAAGACTATGGACCTATGCTTCAAGAAATATCTATTTTTAGAAAAAATTTAAATAACAAAGGAAATTTCAATCTACAAAAAGAAAATTTTTTGCTAAGAATGGTAAAAATTTATGAAGGGTAAACTTTTCATTGTAGGAACTCCAATAGGTAATTTACAAGATATAACACTTCGAGCTATTGAAACACTTAAAGCAGTAGACTATATTGCTTGTGAAGATACAAGGACATCTAAAGTTTTGCTAAATTTTCTAAAGATAAAAGATAAAAAAATTATTTCATATCATAATTTTAATGAAGTCGCTTCTTCAAAGGGAATAATAGAACTATTAAATAATAAAAAAAATGTTGCTTTAATTAGTGATGCAGGAATGCCTATGATTGCAGACCCTGGATTTAATTTACTAAAAGAAATTAAAAAAAATGACTTTTCATTTGAAATTATACCCGGAATATCAGCACTAACTACTTCCATAGTTATTTCTGGTTTAGGTCCTAACTTTACTTTTCTAGGTTTTCCTAAAAATAAAAAATCTCAAATGATAAGTCAAATAAATCAAATAACAAATGGAACTTATATTTTTTTTATTGCACCACATAAACTTCTCTTTACTCTTGAAATTTTAAATGAAGTATTCAATGGACAAGAATCAATTTTCTTAGGAAAAGAATTAACAAAAAAATTTGAAGAGCACTTTTATGGAACGGCCAAAGAAATAATAATGAAAATGCCTAAAGTTATTAAAGGTGAATTCACATTAATTTTTTCTATTCCAAAATTAAAAAAAGAGAAAATTAATAAATATCGAAAAAATAATACATAATAATGTTTAAAGAGGGTTTATGAAAATGATATTTGCAACTGATGTTGATGGGACAATACTAACAGATGAAGGAATACCACACAAAGATACAAACAAAGCTTTTAAATATGCTAAGTCTAAGGGTAGCTATATAGTTATTGCTACTGGTAGACCTTACTCAAGAGCTATAGATTTATTAGAAATAATGCCCGATATTGATTTCTTTATTTGTAATAATGGATCTTTAGTTTATGATATTAAAAATCAAAAAATAATATTTATTAAAAGTATATCATCAAAAAATCATTTCACAATGTTGGATCTTGCCAAGGAATTTAATTTTTCATATATTCTACACACAGAATCAAAAACATACACTTGACCAACAAAAAGGTTTTATAATAGCATTTTAATAGATGATGAATTCAATCTTAAACTTATCACTTTTATTAAAAAAAATAAAGAATATAAAATGCTATTTAATAATGAAATAATAACACAGCTCGCTCTTCAAGGTAGTCGTGAAAAATGCACTAAAGTGTTCCCTATTATTCAAAAATTATTTTTACACAAACAAAATGTTTTTCTAACAAATGGCATTTTTATAGATGTTAATCCGCTAGGAATATCTAAATGAACCGGTTTAGAATTTTTATCAGAATATCTACATATTGCAAAAGATCATATTGCTACATTTGGAGATTCGGGAAATGATTTAGATATGATAATGCATTCTAAAGAATTTGGTTTTGCCGTAGAAAACTCAACTGAAGATTTAATTAAAATAATTAAGCCTACAATTGGAAACAATAATACAAATGCTATTAGTAAAAAAATTATTGAGTTGGTTAATAAGTAATAATTACTTATTTTTTACTTTGAAAATTTTATTTCCAATTTTTTCATATTCATCAATTTTAATTTTTAAAACATTAAATGCTTCATAATAAATATTTGGATCGTAAAGATCGATTCCTGCATCATTCAATATCTCAATAGGCCATTTAGAACCGCCAGATTTTAAAAATTTATTAATGTAATTTTGTAATGCAATTAAACCTTCTTTTTTATATTTTTGAAAAAATGAATTTGCAACAATAAATCCTATTGCATATTTGTATACATAAAAATCATAATAAAAATGTGGAACAGTTACAGCAGCAATTAATTGATTATCCTTATCAAATTTAGCATTCTTTTTAAGAGAATATTTTTTAGCATTTTCTGCATAAACTTTTTTTATTTCTTCAAAAGTTGAAATAGATTTACCGGTATCTATTAAATTATATAAATCATATTCATAATTTGATCACATTGTTTGTCTACGAACTGTTCCTTCAAAATCTTCAATTGCTTCTGATAGTAAATGAAACTTAAGATTTTGATCTTTAATGTTATTTAATAAATAATTTTGCAACATTAACTCATTAAAAATAGAAGCAATTTCAGCTAAAAAAATTGGGTATTGAGCAAGGCTTATTGGCTGTGAATTATCAGAAAAATATGAATGCATAGAATGTCCCGCCTCATGCGCAAGTGTTGCAACTGATCTAATTGAACCATCAAAGTTCATTAAAATATATTTTTTTTCTAACCCAAAAGATGCTCCTATTGAATATGCTCCTGATCTTTTGTTTTGAACTGAATAATAATCCACTCATCTATTGTCAAACATTTCTTTTATCTTACTTGTATATTCATTTCCCATAGGTTCTAAAGAATTATAAACTTCTTTTTGCATCTCTTCAATTGTATAATCAATTTTAATATCTACTAAAGGTAATAATCCGTCTCATGGCTTCATTTCTTTGTCAAATTTGATTTTGAAAAATTTTCTTTTTAAAGAATAAAATCTTTGAAAATAATGATTATTATCTTGAACAGCCTTATATAACACTTGAAGTAATTTATCATCTACTTGATCTTCATCAATTAAAGCTTGAACACTTGAATCATATTTTCTTTCAAGAGATCAAGTAGAAATATTTTTAAAATGTTGATATAACAAATTAGAAAAAGTTCCTTTGTGCTTAAGTGATGCATCATTTCAATTATTAAATGTGGTCTTGCGAACTAACTCATCTTTTGATTTCAAAAGAGAAACTCTATTTGCTAAAGTTATCTTTGTCTTTTTCCCAGTTTTAGAAATGGCTTCTTTATAATTTAATTCAGAATTTGACAAAATACCAAAAACATCAGTTGCACTAATTTCTGCTCTTGATATATTTTTGATAAATTCTTCAATGCTATTTGATAATTTATGTTTTTTTCCATTTAAAGCAAAGATTATATCTTTTCTATAATTTTTAAAAGATGGTAATTCTACTCATGCTCTTAATTTATCTTCATTATTAAAAAATCTATTTGTTTCTGACCCTAACCTTTTATTAAACTCAAATAACTTAAACTCTAAATCATCTTGTAGCTTGTTAAATTCTGGAGAAACGATATTTACATTTATATTATTACTAATATAATTAAATATTTTGTTTGCCAATATTGATGCCTTTTCACCGTTTTGTATATTTTGTAAATATTTTTCAGGTGTGTCATACTTAGAATCTTTTTCAATTATTTCAAATTCAATTAATTTAAAATAATTTTTTATATGTTCTTCTATTGGTATGCCTTCCAACAAAAAATCTAAATCAAACCTATACTTTTCAGGTATATCTATATATTTTTTATATTCTTTCATAAAAACCTCCTCTAAAGTAACCTTACATTTTTACTAATGAAATTACTTCAATTCCTGAAAATTTTTCCATACCTTTTAATGCAATTAATTCTAATAAAAAAATTATTTTAATTACTTTTCCACCCTGAGATTCAACTAAATCAATTATTGCCTTAGTTGTTCCTCCTGTTGCCAATACATCATCAATAATGATAATTTTTTGTCCTGATTTAATTCTATTTTTCTGTATTTCTAAAACGTTTTTTTTGCCATATTCTAATTTATATTCTTTCTGAATAACTTTTCCAGGAAGTTTTTTTTGTTTGCGCACCATAACAAATGGTTTTGACAATATTGCTGCAACCGGAGTTCCAAACAAGAAACCACGAGCATCTGGACCTAAAATAACATCTGCATCTAATGAGTGACTTGCCATTTTAATAACGCTATAATTTAATGCTTCTCCATCAGCTAACAAAGGTGAAATATCTTTAAAATTTATTCCTTTTTCAGGAAAATCAGGAATATTCATAATATATTTTTCTAAATTCATAATATTATTTATTATATAGCAAAAATAATGTATGAATATTAAATAATGATTACAAAGTGTGGAAAGATTAAAATGTAATGATTAACTACACTATAATTTATGTATGAAAAAAGAGTAAATGATCTAAGTCAGTTTTTGGTCATAATTTCTCTTTAGGAAATCCAAGATTACATAATAACTCTTCTTGTCTTCTGTCCAAATATCCCATGAAGATGTTGATGTTTTAGGCAATTAAACCAGGATATTATAGGTTATAGATTAGAACGGGGGTATTACGTATTGGTACATTTTCTGAATTCATTCTTGGTAGTTAAAATTATCTAGCAAGTAGATGTCTGTTACCTTTACATTTAAAAAAGATCATATATATCAATGTATTTTGGAAGTTTCCCTTTTTGCAAATTATCTAATTTAGAACATCCACTAAAACGCTTGTTTCCCAATAGATATAACTGTGTCAGGAATAGTGATTTTTTGTAATTTTGTTGCAAATGCAAATGCACTCTTTTCAAGAGTTACAACTGAATCAAGTAAATCTATTCAGTTAATTATCTCATCATGGTAAATGCTTCTTTGACAATGCTTGTATATCCGTTTAAATCAGTTTTACTTAAATATGTTTTTTTGTCAATCGTGCTCCATTCATATTTTCTTTTACTATATCTTTTGTTAAAACACCTCTATTAACTGGTTTATCATCTTGATATTTAAGTTGTTTTAAAATATCGGGACTTAACTCCGTATTGTCTACTAAGTCTTTTAAGGATAATGGAATTAAAATACTTGTTGCTTCTAAAACTTGATGGTTCCTTTCAACGCTTCTTTACCAACTGTTGTGACTGAATAGATTGTAAAGAAATACAACTAAAAATGCATTTTCTCCTATCTTAATAATACTTGAAAAAAATGGGGGTTTATCTCTTTTAAAAAACTATTATCTTTATTTATAACTGTAAAACTTTGTAAGTCATCTTATGCTAATCTTGTTTTATTATACCAAGATCCCTACTAAAATTGAAACAAACGCGTTCCTTTGGGGCGAGTCGTTATGTTTATTAGCAATCACTACTGATGGTATGATTATAACTAATGTGTTGCGATCCTATTAATATTAATATTTTTTTAATCAATTTAATAATTCGCCTCATAGTTGTTTTGTTTATACTCATATATGTAACTATTAAATATGACATTTTTTTTCATACATAAATAGAAGTGTTCGAATATAGCGTTATTATTGATAGTATAAAAAATTAATAATTTATTTTAATATAATTGAATTATGATTATGAATTTTATAAATTTAATTCTTTTTGATTTAAAATGTTATCATTAATAAAAAACAATCTTGTGAGGAATTTTAATGGGGAAAGTAGTTGGGAAAACAAAATTTATTTTTGTTACAGGTGGTGTGGTTTCGGGAATTGGAAAAGGAATTATTTCAGCTTCCATCGGAAACATATTAAAATCTAGAGGACATAAAATATTTATCCAAAAACTTGATCCATATTTAAATCAGGACCCCGGAGTTCTTTCTCCATATGAACATGGAGAAGTTTATGTTACTAGCGATGGTGGTGAAACCGATTTAGATTTAGGACATTATGAAAGATTTATAGATCAAAAATTGACAAAAGATTCTAATTATACTTCAGGAAAAATTTTTCAAAATTTAATCAATAAGGAAAGAGCTGGATTTTATAATGGTAAAACTGTTCAAATTATTCCTCACTTTACAAATGAAATACTTGAAGTAATTGTTAAAACAGCAAAAATTCACAAACCCGATTTTTTAATAATAGAAATAGGAGGAACGGTTGGCGACATGGAATCAAGTGCATTTATTAGAGCTATTGCTGAATTCGGTTCTTTTAATAAAGATAAAACTTTCTACATTCACACAACATACATTCCTTTTTTAGAAACTTCTAAAGATTTCAAAACAAAACCAACACAATATTCTCTTTCTTCATTATTAGCTTTGGGCATAAAACCAAATATGGTTATTTTAAGAAGTCATCAAAAACTACCACAATCAATATGTACAAAAATATCAAACTTTATATTTTTAAAAGAAGAATTAATTATACCATTGCATGACGTTGCTTGTGTTTATGAAATTCCTTTGTTTTTGGAAACTTTAAATATAGCAAAAAATATTTTAAAATATTTTAAAATGAAGTATGATGAGCCAAATTTAGAGCCATGAGCAGAATTTGTTTCAAAAATTAAAAAAGGAGGGAAAGAGAAAAAAGAAATTGGTATGATTGGAAAATATACAGAATTTGAAGATGCATATAAATCAATTAAAGAAGCGCTTTTTATATCATCTGTTTATGAAAATGTTTCATTAGATTTTATATGAATTGCATCAGAAAATATAACAATAGATAATGTTGAATCAAAAATGAAAAATTTTGATGGAATAATTATTCTACCAGGTTTTGGAGTTCGTGGATTTGAAGGTAAAATTGAGGTTTCTATTTGGTCAAGAGAAAATGATGTTCCAACTTTAGGAATTTGTTTAGGAATGCAAGCTATGACTATTGCTCAAGCTAGAATAGTTGGATATAAGAATGCAACTTCTTCTGAAATATCTAAGAAAGGTGAATTTATTTTTGATTTAATAAACAAAGAAAAAAGTTCGCTTGGCGGAACATTAAGATTAGGGTCATCAGATGTTGCTTTTAAAGAAGGATCTCTTATAAAAAAAATATATGGTGTTAGTGTGACTTCTGAAAGACATAGACACCGTTATGAAGTTAATAAAAAGTTTGTAAAAAAATTGGAAACACTTAATTTTTCCTTTTCTGGTTTTGACATAAAAAATGGATTAATAGAAACTTGTGAAATGAATAATAAAAAGTTTTATTTAGGTACCCAATACCATCCTGAATTTAATGCTACACCGTTGCATCCACACCCTTTATTTACAAACTTTTTAAAAAGTTTAAAATAATTATTTTATTTCAAAATTAAAAAAATAAAATTTATATTTATTTTTTTAATTTTGAAATATCATTTATATAAGTGTTAGTCTATATTTAACAAGAAAGTATATATGAATAAAAAAATATTTGATGGTATAGTTGTTGGTGGTGGCCATGCTGGTATTGAAGCTGCATTTGCATTATCAAAACAAAATTTCAAAGTTGCCCTTATAACTTTGGATAAAAATAAACTAGCATCTATGCCTTGTAATCCATCAATTGGCGGACCGGCAAAAGGAATTATAACAAGAGAAATAGATTCACTGGGTGGAATGCAAGCATATTTTGCTGATTTATCAATGATTCAAGTTAAAATGCTTAACCAATCAAAAGGACCGGCAGTTAGAGCTATTAGAGCTCAAATTGACAAAGATAAGTATTCAAGAATAATTCTAGAATATGTTGAAAAAGATAAAAATATAACTATTATCGAAAAAAGTGTCAGTTCACTTATTATTTATGATAAAAAAGTTATGGGTGTTGTATTAGATAATGGACAAGAAATAAAATCCAAAATTACTATAATAACCACAGGAACATATATGGATTCAAGAATTTTACGTGGAAGTGATATTACAATTTCTGGGCCTGACGGAGATTCTACTTCTTCAAAACTATCTCAAAATTTAAGAGATATCGGCTTTAAACTAATGAGACTTAAAACAGGAACACCAGCAAGAATTTTTACAAATTCTATTGACTTTTCAGAAGTCGAAGAAGAAGTGTTAGAAAATGAAGATTTAAATTTTTCTTATTGATCACATGTAAAATTAAAATCACAGATTCACTGTTTCTTAACATACACAAACAGTGAAACTCATAAAATTATAATTGACAATTTGAAAAAATCAAGCATGTACTCAGGATTAATTAATGGGGTTGGGCCACGCTATTGTCCGTCAATAGAAGATAAAATTGTTCGCTTTAAAGACAAAGAAAGACACCAGGTTTTCTTTGAGCCAGAAACAGCTAAAGGAGATATTTATTACATAAATGGTTTGTCAACATCAATGCCAATTAACATTCAAAAAAAATTTATTCGAACAATCCCTGGATTAAAAAATTCAAAAGTTGCTAAATGAGGATATGCAATTGAATATGATGCAATTGACTCACTTCAGCTATACAAGTCACTAGAATCAAAATTGATTGATAATTTATATTTTGCAGGACAAATAAATGGGACAAGCGGATATGAAGAAGCGGCTGGACAAGGTTTAATAGCTGGTATTAATGCTTCATTAAAATTAAAAAATAAAGAAGCATTAAATATTTTAAGAAGCGACTCATACATCGGAGTTCTTGTTGATGATTTGACAGTTAAGGGAACAAATGAACCATATAGAATGTTAACTTCAAGAGCTGAATATAGATTATTATTAAGAAATGATAACTCTGACATTAGGTTAGCTAAATATGCTTTAGAATCTAATATGATTACCAAAAAAAGATTTGATGAAATCAAATTAAAATATTTAACAATCAGCAATAAAATAGAAGAATTAAAAAATATATATATTTCTTCTACTAATCCTATTGCTATTAAATTAAAAATATTGCATGGACAATCAATATTTAAAGTACTTATTAGACCTGATGTTGATGCAGATGATTTTATTAAAGATTTTAAATACAAAGATAGCTTAATTATTCAATCTAGACTTGAAGGTTATATTAAAAAACAAAATATTGCTGCAGAAAAAATGATTAGACTTGAATTTATGAAATTACCAAATAATATTAATTATGAATCAATTCCAAATTTAGCAATAGAAGCTAAACAAAAACTTATAAAAATAAGGCCCGAAACACTTGGGCAAGCCTATAGAATTTCCGGAATAAATCCAGCCGATATTGAAATGCTTTTATTTTACATAAACACAAAAATGTAATTTTAATAATTATAAGGATTTGATATAATTTATAAATATAATATAATAGTATGGAGAAATTATGGAAATAAAACCTATTTATGATACTGGAACAATTACTTTTATAGAAAATCCATATAAAGTTTCATCTGTTAAAATAAATTCAATTTATAAAAAAGATCCTAAGGGCATTATCCCTAATGGAATTTATAAGGTATTTAAACATGAAAATACAAGATATGTTTTTGTATTTGTATTGTGCTTTTTATTATTTCTATCACAAATTATTATTATTTCATTAATACCTACGATATTAAAATGAGGATGATTTTGATATGTTCCAACTTCAATAATTGCCTTATCTTCATTAGGAAAATTTATTTACACTTTTATAGAATATAGAAGCTCAAAAAACTCAATTGATATTTACCGTGATGATTTAGCCTCTGGCTTAAAAACAACCCCACCATTTATATCTGATATTTACATCAAGTTATATAAAAAACAAGTTGCTCACAATTGAATTACAATTGGCATTTTATTTTATGGAGTAATAATTGTTTTGATGTTTTGATGATTAAAAGACGTTAACTGATGAGTATTTAATTTTAAAGCATGAATTAATGATTTAGGTCCAAAACCAGAATATTTAGAAATATACATGATTATTTGTTTGATTGGCGTTATGACTATCCATATTTGATTTACAATTTTTAGAAAAAAGAGAATTCTAGATATTCAATCATTTTTTGGTAATGAAGTTATTTCACAAATAGAAATTCACAAAACAATTGATGAATTGAACAAAGCTTACCGAAGAATATTTTTCTTTTCTATTTTGATAATTTTAATATTGCCAATTATAATTAAGATTATAGTTGATAAAATTAAAAGTAAAAAATAATATAATTATCCATTTTGTATATTTTATTATTAGAACTTAAAAATGATATAATTATTTTTGTTAGAATTGGGGGGTATTTATGAATTTATGACTTGGTGTTGGATTAATAATTGGTTTGTCAATTGTTTTATTTTTAATTGGAGGTTTCTTAGGATTCTTTTTTACAAAAAAAATGTTTGAAAAACAATTGAGAGAAAATCCTCCAATTACTGAAAAAATGATTAGAGCAATGTTTCTTCAAATGGGGAGAAAACCTTCAGAAGCTCAAATAAGAAATGTTATGAAATCAATGAAAAATGCTAAATAATTTGTTTTAATTTTATAAAACAAATTATTTCAACAAAGGAGAAAATAGTGAAAGAAGAAAATTTCAAAAAACTTGGTTTTTTTTCAGCTCTTTCAATTTGTATAAGTTCTATAGTGGGGATTGGAATTTTCTTTAAAAACAAAAGTATTGCTGCCGAAGTGAATGGTAATGGTTGAGCTTGAATTTCCACATGAATTATTTCTGGAGCCATAGCTTTTTTAGTAGCTATTCATTTTGGAAAAATTGCTATGGTCAAAACTAATGGTCCTGCAGGATTATCTGGATGAGCTCAAAATATTTCAACAAAAAAACAAAATTGATTTAGACATACCGTTACAATAAACTATTCTTTTTTTTATAATAGTATTTTATCAATCGTTTTATCTTTTTTTTCAATTGAATTTTTTGTGAGATTTCTTCAACTAAATAATAAAAATGTTAATATACCTATTTATGGAGTTGCTATTCTTTCTATTGCTTTATTATTATTTTATGTTTTTCTCAACAAAATTTCAATTAAATCATCCGGAATATTTACATCCATAACCACAGTCCTAAAGTTTGTTCCATTAATAATAGCTATTTTTGTAGGTATTGGCTTGCCTAACTCCAACCATCAAGGTGGTGTAAATGCTTTTATACCATCCAATGAAAATAAAAACGATTCATTTGTAATGGTTTTTCAAGGAATGATGAAGTCTCTTCCCGCTGCTCTGTTTGGATTTGATGCATTTGTTGGAGTGGGATCGCTTTCTAAAAAAATTAAAGGTGGTGAAAAGATTGTTTCTAAGGTTTTCATTATGAGTATGTTATTGGTTGTAATGGTTTACTTGCTAGTTACTATGGCAACTATTTTACATTATGATAGCAAGGGGGCAGGAGCAGTTGAATCAATAATCCAAAATGTTTTTGCTAGTAATAAAAATATTGAAAATGGATTAAGTGTATTTGTGGTGTTTTTTATTTTTATTTCTGCAACTGGTACAACAAACGCAATTATTGCAGGAGCAGTTTCGGAATTTGAAAATATTTCTCTTTCTGAAAAAGTTTTTTTTTCAAAACAATTAAATAAAAAAATTGGATATAAAAATTCAGGGTTGGTTTATCAACTGCTTGCACTAACATTTTGGTGGCTTGTTATTCTAATTCCCACCATTCTAATGAACTCAGATAATTTTGTAGATGGTATGTCAAACTATATTGTTTTCTTTTTCTTTTTAGTTTATGCTACATTAATATTTTTATACTGAAAAAATATATATATTAAAAAAACAACACATAAAAGTAAGTATCCTTGAATATACTCTATTTTTGTTTTCATATCTATAATCGGTGTATTTCTTTCAATGTTGCTTAGTTTAATATTTGTTATATTATCAGCTATTCAAGATAAAAATGGCAATTCTAATTGAGGTTTGTATATAAATGATGCATCCTTGTATCATGGAGTAGGGATTGCTATATCAAATTTAGTTGTTGTCATCTTGCAATTAGTATTTGCTTTAATTTTTGTATTATTACCACTTATAAATTATTTGCTTTTTAGATTTCAAGGTGAGAAAAACCTATTTAAGAATATTGACTTGGAAATTGAAAATCAAAATGATTTAAAGTTAGTAAATGAAACCAATACATTACCTTAATGTTTTAATTATATAAATTAAAAGTAGAAAACTTTGATTAACTAAAAACCAAATTGTTTGCTTACAAAAATTACCTTGAAACTATGAATATTTAATCACTGAATCAAATATTTTTTGATCTAAATCTAATATTGTTTTTTCAATTAGTTCAATAGTTGCATTCAAATCATCTAAATGACAAACCCCTAATGGTGAATGTAAATATCTTTGAGGAATCGAAATGGTTATTGTGGCAACTCCATTTGAGCCATATTGTAATTGTGCAGCATCTGTTCCGCCTCCTTGTGCGACATATTTATATGCTTTTATTCCATTTTTTTTAGCGATACCCATAATGTAGTCAATTAATTTAGGATCCATTAGTGTTCCGCCATCTTTTATTCTTAAAGCAGCACCTTCACCTAATTTTTGTGTTCCTGGAATTGCACCAAATGTATCATGTGCTGCACAAGTATCAATGGCTATGGCTACATGTGGTTTTATTTTAGATACAGAGGTTTTAGCCCCTCTAGTACCCACCTCTTCTTGTGTTGTTCCAACAAAGTATGTATTGTTTTTTAACTCTTTATCTCTTAGTCTCATAATTAGTTCATCAATAATAGTAACTCCAGCTCTATTATCCATTGCTTTTCCAGCTATAAATTTTCCTTCTTTACCAAAAGAAAAAACATCCCCTGTTAAGCAAACTCTATTACCAATTTCAACACCTATAGTATCTGCCTCTTTTTTTGAAGAAAATGCTGCATCAAAAAATAGTTCTTTTAATTCTGGGGCTTTTGTTCTTTTTTCACTCTCTAAAATGTGAATTGAAGTATGCCCAAAAATTCCTTCCAATTTTTTGTTATTATTTAAAAATAAAATACCTTTAGTTCCAATAACCGTCAATGGTCAAATTCCACCAATCATAGAAAGCTTTAATTGGCCATTATCCAAAATATCCTGAACAATAAAACCAACCTCATCCATATGTGCTGCAATTTGAATTATAGGGCCATTATTTTTTTGTTTATGACTTATAATCATTGATCCAAACCCATCTCTCTCATACATTAACTTTTCATTAACTGTTTTCTTTAATTGAATAGCAACTTCTTCTTCGTATCTGGACATACCATGAATATCTAAATAACCTTTTAATTTATTAAATATTTTTTTATCTTGTTCATTCATATAATCACCTCTTAATTAAGATTATATCAATTAATTATAAATATTATTAAGAGATTTCATATAAAAAAACCACCCTTATAACTGAGAGTGGTTTATCATAAACGCCTACGATTTTTTATTTCATTATTCAATTGAAGAATACCATACGATATTGTAAAGATGTTTCATAGGTCTCTCGACTTTAAAACCTATTTAGATTTTCCTAAATAAGCTAATCTTATTATAACATTTTTTGAAATATAAAACAAAAAAATTATAAATTATAAAATTGAAGAAAAAAACTATTCAGACTAGCAAGCGAAACCATTAGAAATTAGAAAGATATTTTACAAAACACAAAAATTGTCAAGCAAATCATTTTACAAAGTGGAAACAAAGATTTATTATTAGCGACAAAAATTTATTCTTATGAAATGTTTTTGAAAAGAGAAAAAGCGAAATTAATTAAGAAAAATAAAATGTCTGAAGAAAAGCAAGAATAAAATATTATAATCTAAATTACAAAGTTTATGAAATAACCAAAAACTTTAATGGAATCTTTTCTACCAAAACAATTGTTTCTTTATTGCCTGATTTTAATTCTTAATGTAACTTGTTTTAGATGTTGATGTCTAATTAAGAAAATTATTTTTTAAAAGATCTTCATAAACTTGTTTTAATAGTTTCAATTATTAATTGTGAAACTCACTATCAAAATTGAAATTCATGTTGATCTAAATAAAATAATTTATTTAGATAAATTAAAAATCTCTAATGACTTAATTAAATTCAAAACAAAAGAATATCTTTTTTACAAAAATTTAATATATTGAAATAATTAATTTTATTTTAATTATAATTTTCTTGGTAATTAAACAAGAAATAAGAATAAAATACAAGTTTCTTTAAAATTGGTATTTTAATTGGCGACTTTAAAAAAATTATAAATAAAAATTCAATATTTTTCTTTGAGCTATATAACATACATTATTAAATATTTGTTTATAGAAATCTTGAGTGCATATCTTTTTATTTAATCACATTCAACTAAATTTATCTTTACCGATAAATCAACCTTGAATATCAGCCACCAACCTAAGAACTTCATCTAAATCATTTGCATTATCTATCTTGTTAACAAAGTTGTTATTAGTTTTTAATATTTTTTTTTTAAAAATATTTTTACTATTTAAAATTTTATTGAAATTACTGTCATCATACAAAAAAGTTGAATTAGATATATTTTCAAGTGTATTTGTTTTTTTATTGTGAAATTTAATATCAACTGTTCAATAAATTATTAATAAAGCCGTTATGGTTATTGGTGGTATTCTCAAGTAAACCATAAGTAATCCAAAATTAATTCCTTCTTTAAAAGATAATAACATTGGTAAAATTGAATAAATAATAGGATATGTCCAAAAAAAATAGGAAAATAACAATTTTGAAATTGTTATTTTATTTTTGCTTTTTTTAATTTTTATTATTGTTAATACATTATAGGTAATTTGAAATAAACAAAATGTATATATAACAAATAAATCGAAATATGGTAGTAAACCATTTGAAATTTTGATAACAAACTCCTTCTTATTAATTAATTTTATTTAATAAAAGCCACCTATTTTAATATTAAAACTTCTGCTAATTTTTCTTTTATAGAATTATCAAATATTTCATTAAAATAAGCTGAAATATCTTTATCAAATAGTCATGGAGATAAAATACATGATCTTAAAATATTAACACCTTCTTTTTCAAACTCTTTAGAATCTATTTTAGCTCTATTCAATAAATCTAACGGAGCATTACCATATTCTTCTTCTGAAAAATTAGTGTGAGATAATATTAAATTATTTAAATATGTATCACCTTGAACAAAAGAAGTTTTTTCATATATTTTTTGATTTAAGTCATTCATTTTTGATAGCGAAGTATTCCCATCAACATTAAAAACATAATCTACCATATTGAAATCGGGGTTTGTCAATAAAAACACATTTACTTTTATTCCATTTATATTATATTGTTGTGTATTCACTAAGTGATTATAAAAATTCAATGCACCTTCAATACTATGACCAATCAATTTACCGTGTCCAGAAATATTTAATGGAACTACTTGGTGATTAGTTCAAACGGCAGCAGCGGTTGCTCCAGCTTTAGAACCCTCTAACATATAGGCACCCAAAAGATCTGGAATATCAATTTTTTGATCAAACACATAAGTTGCAAAGTAAGAAATTGCATTTCTCATTTTTATATCTCTAATAGCAATCCCTCCAGCAGAGTAAGGAGAGTATCCCATTTTATGAGGATCAATTGTTATACTTTCAGATTCACCCATTGCAGCAAAAGCATTATAAACATTTTGAGATGGTCAATTTACTTTATTTTGAAATACACCATATTCTTCATATTTTCCTTGTAAATCTTTAAACGGAATTAAACTTCCATCTTCATCTAAAAATATTGATCTTGCATAACCACCATAAGCTGCATCTATATGATAATAAAATCAAGCGTTTTGTTTTGCTATTTTATTTCTTAGTTCTACAACTTTATCAACATGATCAAACATTCCTTCTTCAGTTGTTCCTACAACAGATATAACAGCAATAATAGGAGTTTTTGAATCTATACATTTTTGGATTTCTTTCTCTAATTTATCAATATCCATTCTAAAATTATTATCAACATCAATAGGAATAACATTATCTGTTCCTATACCTAATATATCGGCAGCTTTTAGTCAAGAATAATGTTTTGTCTTAGGAACAAAAACTTTTCCTAATTTATTAATATCAGTTGAGTCACTACGAACAGAATTCAACTTAATAGCATCTCATTTTTCTGTATTTTTATCTAACAAAGTTAAAATTTCATCCACTGACATATTACTTAATTCTCAATCATTTTTTCCAATAACAAGTTTTGGAAAAACTTTTTTAATTGCAAAAGGTAATGATTTAAAATTTCTTGCATATCATAAACCTTCATAATTAGCAATAGACCCATCAGCGCATATGTGACCTCAAGCTTTTTTAGGATCATAACCTAACATGTTACAAAAATCAATACCAACTTCTGACTCCATTTTAGAAGTTGCTGGTGATGACTCATACGCAACATTATTTCCATTATAAAACATTGCTTCAAAATAGGCAATAAGACCCGGCATAAGTGTTTCACTATTCATATGTCCAATATATCTAGGTGAGTGTCAAGGAATACTACCGCCTCTCAATAAAGATGAGAGATTAGATAAAACACCCTCCATTTTGCTTTGTGTATCAATATATGATTTTGTTTTTTTATCATAAGATGTTATTATGTCTTTATCTTTTGAGTGAAAGTTTTTTCTTCATGATGCAGCATCGTCATAAGAATTAATTATTAATTCTTTGAAAGAGCTAAAGTTTTCTGATTTAGAGCCTAAAAATAATGCTTTAAAATCTATTTGTTGTTTGTTGTTTTTCATAATTATTTGTTTTCCTTTTTGTTTTGATTTAATTTAATAAATTGTTTTGTGTTTTAAATACTATTGATTATTTATTTTATAGGGGGGCGTTTTTTTCTCGAATGAATTGGTTTTGTTTCAATATTATTTACTTCTTCTTGTTGCATAACAGATTCATTTTGCTCTTCATGTTTTTCTTCATCAATTATTTGTTTTTCTTCATCAGTCAATCATAAATTATTTTTAAAACTTTTTGATAAAGATATCAATAACGGTATTGCAATTAATATTGTAGAGAGACCAATGTAAATTACAATATCTTGAACAAGAAACATTGTAATGTTCTTTTGATCTTGAAAGAAAGTCATAAGAATAGCCATAAAAACACCAGACATAGCTAAACCTGCAAACATTCAAGCTCCTATTTTTTTACCCGGAATGGTAAAACCTCTTACAACGTTCGGTCTTGAATATTTTAATTTTATAAATGAAGCAATCATAACTACATATGCAACAGAATATAAAATTATAGTTTCATTTAACAATATTCCAAACACATTTCCTGCTCCACAAATAGTAAGCACTGCATATAATGTAGCGAATAAAGTAACTGCAATAGCTTGAATTATTACAAAAGTTATTGGAACATCTTTGCTTGTTTTTTTATGGAAAACTAAAGGCATTGTTCCTTTGCTGGCGCTAGCATACATAGCATTTGATGGTCCTAAAACTCATGAATTCAATTGTGTAAACATCCCAAATGCCATTAATAAAGCAAATATATTCATAATTCAAGGAACTTTTCAATATTCTGTAATTAATTTAAATGGAATAATTACAGCATCAGCAAGAGCGATTTTACCTGGTTCAACTATTGCAGCAAATAATAAACCAACACCAAGATTAAACACAACCATCAAAACTAGCACAATCAATAAACCTAGCGAAAAATTCTTTTTAGGATTATCAATTTCATTAGCTCTAGTAGATGCAATTTCAAGTCCAATAAATATTCACATTATTTGTGAGAATAATTGTAATCCATTAGCACTCTTTGGAACAACTCCTACACTATCTGAATTTGGGAAAAAACTATCAGGTATATTATTTATAAAAGTACCATCAGCAGATGTTTGACCTATATAAATAATAGAAAATAATGTTAAACTTATAAATGGAATATAAATACCAACAATTGAACCTATACTAACTAATGATTTTCCTACTTTAGTTGAATAAATATTTAGTCCTGTTATTATTCAATAAATAACAATAGTCATAAACAACAAATAAATTGGGTCTTCACTAAGCGAATAAGTTTTAAGTTCGCCATTACCTCATGAGGTAGTAATTTCTGGGTTTCCTATTACATATGCAAGCATTGTTGCAAGACCAACAGAAATAATAACCATTCCAAAAAACATTTGGACCCATAGGAGCCAAGAGACTAAAAAACCTCATTTTCGACCAAAAGCTTCTCTTGCTCAAACTTCAGGCCCGCCTTTTTTAGATCAACCCGTTGCAAGTTCCGCAGCAATAAAAGCCATAGGGATAACAAAAATAACAAGAGAAATAATCATTCACAATATTGATGAATAACCCCCTTTAGCAACTTGTGGAACATTTCTAATTGATCCAAAAAACGCAATACTTAGTCCAACTAACTGTAATAGAGAAATTTTTTTATTTATAGGTTTTGATTGTTTGTTTTTTGATTTAATAAAATTCATAAATACACCTTTCGTTTTAATTTATTATTGTGTGTATAGAAATATCTATAACAATCATTATAGAACTAAAAAAATAAATATGAATAAAAAAAAATAAAAAAAATAAAAAAAATAATAATAAGTAATAAATACCAAAAATTCAAGCAAGAATGATAATATAATAAGTAATAAAAATATATTTTAAATTATTGTTATATATAATAAATAAGAAGGATTACAAACAAAATGAAGAGAGCCATTAAACAGAAATTATTAAATCTAATAACTATAAATCCAATTGATTATTGTGTTAGAACAAATTTATCAAATAGACATATTGACATATTAAAATATGTTAAAAAAGAAGGTTTTTTGGATTTTATCAATAAAAAAACTAGTCAACTTGAAATTTCAACAGCCTCTGGTGTGGCTTTTTTTGAAGAAGAATTAAACAAAGCTAATGATATTAATAAATTTGCAAACATTATTTCTGATAATGGATTTTATATTTCAACAGTAATGCTAAATGGTCTAAATTCTAATTTTAAAGCAAATAAAAAGAAAGCAATGAATTACTTTATTTTAGAAATGAAATCAGCAAAAAAAACATTTATTGGAATTAATAAAATTGCAAAACAATATTACAATGACTCAGCAATTTGACCACTTTATGTATCTTATCAATTTCTAAAAGGTAAAATTGGAAATAATTTGGCTATTAAAGCACCCATTGTGGTCCAAAAAGTTGAAGTAATTGAAGAAGGTTCTAAACTTTTCCTTAGAAGAATAGATGATGAAATAATTGTCAATGAAAAACTTCGTGTTATATTAAATAAAGAATACCCATCTAAAATAAACTCAAACGATTTATTAAAACCCTTATCACTTATAGATAATATCCAAACATTTGAATCAATGGTTGGATATAAAATTAAATATAATGCTAACAACTTAGTTAACTTTATTAAAGAAGATAGTAAAGACTTAACAGAAAAATATTCAATTTTAGAAATTGAAGCTTCAACTGTATTTGGAATTTTTGAACCTGGTGGTTCTGCCTTAAAACAAGATTTAGAAAAAATAATTGAATTAAATTTAGATCCTTTTGAATCACAAATGGATGGAAATTTTAAGTCTATTAAATATTACGAAGACAAGGTTATTAAAGAATCGGATATAATGGAAATTAATCGTCCTTTAAATGTTTTTCAAAAATATGCTGTTGCCTCTTCATTACAACAATCAACCTTAATTTATGGTCCTCCAGGAACAGGAAAATCTGAAGTTATTGCAAACATTATTTCAAACGCTTTAATAAAAGGGCGTAGTGTTTTAATGGTTTCTGAAAAAAAAGCAGCTTTAGATGTTTTGACCTCTCGTATAAACTCTCTTTCTCAATTTACATTATATCTTTGTGATAATAGAAATTATGAAGATTTTTACAAGAAAATTGGTTCATTGAATTCAATTTTAGGAACACAATGATATCGCGAACCTTCGCGATATACAAAAAATGCTACTATTGAATCACTAAAAATGGAAAAAAATGAATTAATGTTCTTTAATAACTACCAAGACTGATACTCGGAATTAGTTACATTAGTAAAAAAACATTGAATAATTGAAGATTATAATGATAATGTTTTTGATTTAGATTATTCAAAGTATCAAGAATTAAAAAATGATTTAGGTGAACAAATATGCAATGAGTGATTATCCAATATATCTATTGAATCTTCAAAAAATACAACCATTTATGAAACAAT
This sequence comes from uncultured Mycoplasma sp., assembly GCA_947039385.1. Taxonomy (GTDB): domain Bacteria; phylum Bacillota_I; class Bacilli_A; order Mycoplasmatales; family Metamycoplasmataceae; genus UBA710. The sequence continues at coordinate 2,875 of CAMQYR010000002.1, read as the reverse complement.
GCAAAAACTTATGATTGAATATAATATTTCTAAAATTAATGATTTTTTTGATGAATATTTAAAATATAAAAAATTTATTAAGAAATATAAATTAGAAGAAATGAAAAGTGATTCTGAAATAATAAAACACATTAAAAAAATTAAATCTAAGATTTCACTAAATATAAAATTAGTTGAATCATATTTATTAGGTGGAAAAAAACTTAATATATTGTTTGAAAATTTTTTTGAATTTAAGCAAAAATATGAAAATAAAAAAGAATACGAAGACTTTATTGTAAAATCTCCTAAACAAAAAAGTGATTTTTTAGAAAGAATTGATGATTATATATTTTTTACAAAAAAATTGTTTTCAAAAAAACCGGAATTAAAAGAGGTTTCCAAAGAAGAATTAATAGGATTTTCAAATTTATGTGAAAATTTTAAAGATAAATATAAAAAAGAAATTGCTAGATATGATTGATTTAAGTTTTTTGAAGAAAATGGTAAAAAAATCAATAAATTTTTAAATATATTTGATGAATCATCAAGTGATGTAGCAAAAACAGAAATTATCTTTGCTGAATTTGTAAAAAATAAAAAAGTTATTAGTGACATTGATAATTGTGATTTACCACTTAAAATTGTTAAATTAACTTCAAAAAATATGCCTGAAGTTATCGATATGTTTAGAACTTTTATTAAAAATATTGATATATTAGAGTTAGAATTTGTTGAAGATTTTATTGAATTTAAAGATTTTTTTGGATTTGATAATTCATTATTATTAGAGTTATATAAAATTAAAGATATTTTTAGTCCTAAAAATCAAACAATTCTCAGAGATTGATCATGATTATCATTACCATATATTAAAGTTTTGTATCTAGAAAATTTTACATTATTTAATTTATCAGTTGTTGGAGAAATTATGAAACATATAACTTCACCAATTAATCAAGATCAATTTGTAAAACTTAAAACAATTTCACTATGAAATGATATTGTCAAGGAAATTCCTATGTTTTTAGAAGTAAAGGGACTCCATTTACAAGACATCATTACACAACTTAGAAAAGAAGCTATTCGTTCATCATCAATGGTTGAAGAGTTGATATTTAAAAAATATATCAATTCACTAAGAAATTATTTGGTTAAACTATCAAAAGATGAAAAAGATGAAATTGCTAATGTTCTTCGTATTGCATCATCAGGAACTTATCCTCCAATTACGCCGTTTGTGAAAAAATATTATCACTCTCTTAAAAAGTTATTCCCAGTATGAGTTTGTCGTCCTGATAATGTTTCTGATATGATTCCACTAATCCAAGAAGAGTTTTATTATGGTATTTTTGATGAAGCTTCCCAAATGTCCATTGAAAGATCTTATCCTCTTGTTTATAGAGCTAAAGTTAAGGTTGTTTCAGGAGATGACAAGCAACTAAAACCATCTTCATTTTTTGCATCTAAAATAACAAATGTTGACTTTGATTTAGATGATTTTGATGCAGCAGAATCTTTGCTAGATAGAGCAAAGGTTTCTTGATGAAATGAATTTCACTTAAAAAATCACTATCGATCTGATTCTAAAGAGTTAATTGAGTTTTCAAATAAATTTATTTACAACAACAATCTTGAAGTTGCTACAAAATGTGGGATTACCGAAAAAGGAATAGAAGTTATTGATATTAATGGAACTTGAATTCAAATGAATAAAGAAGAAGCTGATATGGTTATTGATTTACTTATTAAACATCATGAAACTTATGAAAAAATATTAGTTATAACTTTTAATTCCAAACAATCTCAATTAATTGAAAATTTGCTAATTGAAAAATCAAGCAAGTTTCCTGACTTACTTAAAGAAAAGATTGAAAACAATACAATTGTAATAACTAATCTTGAAAATGTGCAAGGAAATGAAGGTGATTTGGTTATTTTGTCTATATCATATGGAAAAAACATTGAGGGTGTGATCAGAAATAACTTCGGACCCCTTAATGCAAAAGGTGGTTCAAACAGACTTAATGTTGCCATAACTAGAGCAAGATCAAAAATGATTATTGTCAAGTCATTAATGGGTGATGAAATCAGAGTTTCGAATATAAATAATAAAAATGCCATAATATTTAAAAAATTTATTGAATACTTAGATGCAACAAAAGCCAACAAAACTATTGAGGTTGTTAACTATGAAATGGAAAATATTGATGATATTAACGAAGGAACGGGATTGCTTAATGTTTCAAATATTAAAGATGATGTGATTGATGAAATTGATTTTTCATCAATCATTGTAAAAAATATTTATGGTGATTTAATTAAAAATTTAAGTAGTAAATATGATATTAAGGTTAATATTAAGGTTGGCTCAAAACAAATTGATTTATTAATCATAAATAAAAAATCTAAAAAAATATTAAAAGCTCTATTAATAGAAGAATGAAAATCGAATCGTTCCGTTAAAGAAATGATTGAAGAAATTGATCGCCAATATTTCCTAGAAGATAGAGGATACAATACATTTAAAGTTAAAGAATATGAATGAAATATTGACAAAGTTAAATTAATTGATAAAATAAAATCTTCATTAAGTAATGAACCCGGACAACTTGATTATATAATTTGACAATCTGAGAAGTAATGAAAATACTAATTTTAACAGAACACACACATAATAGAATTGGCGGAATAGAAACATATACTAGATTATTAATGGATTATTTTCATAGTTTGGGTCATGAAATTGCAGAGTTTTCTTTAGACTTAAATTTTAATAAAGTTATTGAGGGGGAAAAACCTTTTGTGAAACAATTATATGTAAGAGATAAAAAATACAAAACATGTTCACTACAACTTAAAAAATTAACTAAAAAAATTGAAATATGTTCAAGAT
>CAMQYR010000001.1 GCA_947039385.1 uncultured Mycoplasma sp. | reverse complement strand
AATCTAAGGAAATAAGTTTGTTGTCTGAAAAGGCGTTGTCACCAATTGATTTAACTGAACTAGGAATGGTTAGATTGGTAATTTGGTTGTTTGAAAAGGCATTGTTTCCAATTGTCTCTAACATTGAATTAAGTCCAAAATCTAAGGAAATAAGTTTACTGTTTGAAAAGGCGTTGTCACCAATTGATTTAACCGAACTAGGAATGATTAAATTACTTAAATCTATATTGTTAAAAGCATTTGGTGGAATAGCATCCAAATTGTTTGGTAATTTTATAATCGTAATCTTTTTATTAAAGTAATTCAAATATTCATAAAAATTTTCAGTATCTTTTTTAAAAATTGTTGAATTAGTTAAATCTAATGAAAAAGTTTCTTCTTTTTCATTTTTTTTCAAAATTTCTTCAAGTTCATTTGGTATTTCTCTCGTGAATTTTGCATCACCTTGATTTGACAAAGAGGCAAACCTTGCTACTCCCTTAGATATAGTTATTTCCTTATTTATTGTTCATTTTACTAGATTTAATTTACTACCAATCGTTAATTTATCATTTTTATCAGCACAAAACACAACATTATCAACTTCAATAGATAAATTATTTATTTTGTCAATTTGTGATTTATTTAATGAAGCAATTAATTTGCTTGGTATATTCAATGTTCCAATAATATTAGTTTTTTCTCATAAAGATAATTGATCATAAAATTTACTAAAATCAGTAAATTTAGATAAATCTAATAGTTTTTTCTCGTTATCATAAATGCTTTTGATCCCCGAATATTCTAATCCACTAAACTTAACTGTGCTATCAAAACTATCTAAAAAATTTGAATTAAATTTATTAATTATATTATTACATAAAAATTCAATTTTAACTATTTTATTGTTTAAAAACATTCCTTCATACAAGGTCATTTTTTTAGGAAATTTAACTGATGTAATAAAATTATCTTGAAAAAAACCCATCTTTTCTATCATGTTATCACCAGTAAATGTTACAACATTAGTAAATGTTACAACATTAAAACTAGATAAATCTAATTCGCCATATATAGCACTACTAGTAAAACGTGATCCGTTTTTGTTCACTTCTATATTGAGGTTGCCATCTGTTTGCCTATTAATTAATATTAATTCTGCATTAATGTCTTCATTTGTTTTTAGTACTGGTATTTTACCTTTAACTACATATACATAAAGTGGTTTTGTAGGTGTTTTGAAGTTATTAGTTATTGATAATTTAATTTCATTATCATGGATATTATTATAAACATCTGAAGAGTAATAACCAATCGTTAATTCTTGATTATTATAATCATATCTTTTTGTTTCTATATCTACAAAATTAATTCTGATTCCTGGTATTGAAATTGGTTTTATTAAATTGGTTCAACCATTTTTTGAATTCATAGGTTTTGAAAAGTTTGTTTTTACAAAATTTTTCAAATTTCATTTTTTTTGTATATCTGGTTTTAAATCTAAGGAACTTAATTTACTTCCCAACTCACTAGTGTAAATTGTTTCTGAAATATAACCTTTTATTGAATAGTTAAATTGTTTTTTTGTTTTTTTGTTTTTTATATATTCATTACCAATTTTAAAATTAAAAGCAATTGATTGATCTCCATCAGGCCTAATACTTGAATATTCAAAACTTAATCCTAAATCTTTTATTTTTGGATTTAAATGAAAAACATCTTCTATTTTTTTAAAGGGTGATTTTTCGGATAAATATAATTCACATGGAAATGTTTTTGGTTCGTATCCTTCATTAGGAATAATTATTTCTTCATTTATTTCATTTAATATGTCTTCTGCTTTTAAAACTTTACTAGAAACTGATCCACAAGAAGTTACCAAAATTATGGGTAATATAGATGCTAATAAAAACCCGCTTTTGATTAGCAATGATTTTCTTTTTTTAATCATAATTTAATTTGAAAAATTTTTCATCTCTCCATCTTGTTGCATATATTGAGAATACACCGCACTTGTTCCATCAAGTTTAAATTTTTTATCTTTTAATGAAAATACAATATAATCAAATGTAAAATTTGCTTCTGTTTTAGAGGGGTGAATTTTAGTTACTTCAAATCCATAAGAACTATTATTCAAGTTTTGAATTTCATTTAGAATAATATTTTGAAAATCTATATTTTTAACTAAATATTTATTACCTTCTGGCTCAGGTTGAGATATAGTAAAATTATCTTTAGCAAAAATAATAGCTTTATTGCTATTATAAAATTTTTCAAGTTCTACTTGAATTGGAGATTTTTTTATAATATTAGGTAACTGAATAAATGATAATATTATCACAGGTGATAATATTGCCATACTTGAGCCCAAAACTATTAATCCAATTTTGCTTTTTATTTTCATAATTTATATCCTTAAACTTTAATTTTTAAAAATTGAAGTTACTACTATTGTTATTGCAAAAATAAAAACAATAGTAGTAATTAAACCACTAAAAAAAATATATAAAATTTTTCTTTTTTTATTTTTATTAAACATTTCTTTCCTTAAATTCAATTATTATACCATATTCTATATTTGAATATTGATTTAAAATGTTTATGCTCTAAACGCAACTTTATTAATTGATTTTCTATTTGTTTCTGCATCTAATTTACTATCATATTTTGAAATAACTTCCTCTACTGCACCTACATAAGAAAACATTAATTCAGGAATATGGTTTAATTCACCAGATAAAATTCTTGACATACTTGATAAAGAGTCTTCTAGAGAAACAAATTTACCTTTCACACCTGATAATTTCTCAGCAATAATAAATGGTTGTGTTAAAAATCTTTTAATTCTTTTACCAATACGAACATTTTTCTTATCATTTTCTGTTAGAGAATCAAAACCTAAAATATTAATAATATCTTCAAGTGATTTTAATTTTTCTAAAAATTTGATTGTTGACTTAGCAACATTAATGTGTTTTTGAGAAACATATTTTTTAGATAATAATTTTGAAGATGATGCCAATGGATCTACCGCAGGATAAATACCCTCAGCAGCTAATTGTCTACTTAAAATAATAGTTGAATCAAAGTGAGCAAACGCTGCAACCGCTGCAGGATCTGTAAAATCATCAGCAGGAATATACATAGCTTGAATAGAAGTTATATCACCTTCAAGTGTGGAATTAATTCTTTCTTGTAATTTACCCATCTCTGAAACTAGAGTTGGTTGATATCCAACAGCTGAAGGTGTTTTCTCTAATAAAGTTGAAATTTCTGATCCAGCCTGTACATAACGAAAAATATTATCAATAAATAATAAAACAGATTTTCCTAAATTATTTCTAAAATACTCTGCAACTTTAACGCCTGTAAAACCAGCTCTAAATCTCAAACCTGGAGATTCATTCATTTGTCCAAAAATAAAAGTTGTTTTATCTAAAAAACCTAATTCTTTGGCTTGTTGTCATAATTCATGACCTTCACGAATACGTTCACCAATACCAGTAAAAACAGATAAACCATCATGGTGCTTAATAAATGTATTGATTAATTCTTGAACAATAACCGTTTTACCAACACCAGCTCCACCAAGTAAACCTGTTTTACCACCTTTTGGAATAGGCAATAAAATATCAATAACTTTAATTCCAGTTTCAAGTATTTCAGATTTTGGAATAATATTGTATCTTTGTTTTTCTAATTTTTCAGCAACTTGCATTGGAGTATATAATTTACCACTTAATTTAAAATTTGGTTCATCCAAAATACGTCCAATAGGGTCAACAACACGTCCTAAAATTTTTTCTGAAATTTTCAATGAATATGGTTGATTTTTAGATTCCAAATAGGTTCCAATAGTTAATCCATCTTCTTTACCTAAAACAAATGCTAAAACTAATTTATCGGTTTTAATATCAGAAATTTCTAAAACGCGTCTTTGTCCATTTTCTAATATAATTTCAAAAATTGAACCAACACTTGGTTTTTCAGAAGCTTTAACAATTTGTATTTTGTAAACTTGAGATTTAACTTCAACTATCATACCTTTTATAACAACAGGTCTATCTTCCATCGGAAGAACTGGATTTGTTGGAATAAATTTTGCTTGTTTTTGTTCTATAGATAATGTTTTTCTAATAAATTTAATATCAGTTTGTGCTAAAAGAATCGCTTTAATCATTCCAATTTTATTAGGACGATTCATTTGTAATATGTTATGAATGTCACAAATAATATTTAATTGTGAATCAGTCATTAAAGCCAAATTTTCAGGCAAATATATTTTATATTTTGACTCATTTGATAAACGTTCAAATGATTTTTTTACCTCTACATTCATTTCATTTAATGTTGGAGAAACTGAATTTGTTTTTTTATTATTTACAATTAATAATTCTGGTTTATCTAACTTTGACTTTAATGAATCAGAAACTTTAATTGTTGAAGTTTTAGACACATTATTAATGGTTTTGGTTTTAGAAACCGAAGAATATTTAGAAATATTATTTGAAACTGCATTAATAATTAAATCATTGTTTTTAATATCAAATGCTATAATTTTATCAATTATTGTTTTTTTAGTAATTTTACCTGGTGTTGCAATTTTACCTAGTTTTGCTGCCTTTTTTAAATTATCTGAAGTGATTTTTTTAAAAAAATCCTCTTTTTCTTGTTTAGAATTAAATTTCATATGCTATCCCCTTTTCATATCCCCTTCTTTCATAAGACAATAATACCCTTCCATCATTTCTGATATCTTTGAACGCCTTAATAAACTCTGGATTATTACGTAATCATTTATTTTCTGATAAAATATGGTATTTTAATAAAGGTAAAATTATATGTTTTAAATATAATTGAACAACTTCATCTGAAATTGAACGTCTACTAATAAGTCTTGCAAGTTTAATTCCAATAACATCTTTTGATAAAAACACTTTAAGAACATTTTTTATTAAATATACTTCATTTAATATTTCATTTTTATAGAAAGATAAAAATCCATTTCTTAATAAAAAGAATAATATTATAGAAGTGTTATACTCAACAACTTCATATTCACCTTGATCGATCATCATCTCAAATGCTTTTCCTTTAGTGTTAATTTCACGGTCTTCATCAGATAAATTTGAATTAAAAGAAGCGTTTTTCTTTTGATTTTCATATTCTGAAACCATGCGTTTCAATCCAGAAGTTGCCAAAGCCATTGAATGAGTTTGAACAGCTGAACCCAAACGAGAAACAGAATATATTACTTCTAAAGCTGGTCTTCTACCTTCATTAAACACTGTAGTTGAAGTATAAATTTGACCATCAGTAATAGAAATTAAATTGGTTGGAATATATCCTGAAATATCTCCACCTAAAGTTTGAGCTATAGGGATAATTGTAATTGATCCTCCACCAAATTCATCAATAAATTTACCACATCTTTCAAGAACTCTCGAGTGAGTATAAAATATATCACCAGGAAATGCTTCACGACCTGGAGACATACCGGTTATAAGAGAAAGTTCACGATAAGCATCAGCATGATTACTTAAATCATCTAAAACCAATAGCACATCTTCTCCTTGTTCCTGAAAATACTCAGCAATTGATGTACCAATATAAGGAGCAAGATATTTAGAAGCAGCTGTGTCATCAGAAGCGGCTACAATAATAATGGTTTGATCCATCACTCCTCTTGATTTAAGAATATCAAAAATTTCAATAACCTCTTCACGCTTTTTACCAATAGCAACGTAAATGTTTTTAACTTGTGATCCAATTTGAGCTAACATAGCTGTAACAACAAGACCTGTTTTACCAGTTCCTCTATCACCAAGAATTAATTCTTTTTGACCTTTTCCAATTGGTAATAAACCATCAATAACCGAAGTTCCTGTAAACAAAGGTTCATTTAAAAGTTTTCTTGCATAAATAGGCTTAGCCTCTTCAAAAACACCTCTTGAAGCAAGTTTTTTTATTTCCTTCACTGGTGTCCCTGCGACTATTTGAAGTCCATTTATATCAATTATTGATCCTCAAAAATTATTTAAAATACCAATTTCATATTGTTTTCCTGTAGCTATAGCTTTTGAATCAACTTGTAGTGAATTGTGTAATTCAACTGTCAATAAAGCAACGAATGCTCTTGTGCTTGTTGCTTTAAGAACAATACCATTAACTTCTTTACTGAATTTTATTTCTTCAAGAAATTGATAAGAATGTTCTCCTTCAACCGTAATAATATTGTCTGTAATAGCTATTACTTTTATTTCTGTTTGTTTTGTCATAAATACCCCTTTTTTTTTATTTCCTTATCTCTCATGCTACCATTGATTTTAATAATATTTTTTTAGATACTTTTACAACATCATTTTGATGTTGTAAAAGTTTGAACACATTGTTATTTTTCGAATAATTCTCAGCAGAGAAATAATTTGATAACTGACTATATGCCTTTAATGCTGGTTGATTTTTAGAAATTTCTAAAATGTCTTCAAGCTGTTCTAAGTTTACTGATTTTAAATTTGAAAAATTTTTGTAAACATCTACTAACATTTTATCAGGAATAACATCTATTCTTCCATTTAACATTACCAGATCTCCAAAATCATTAGAAACTCTTACTATGTCTTCAGACATTATAAATTTTGTTTTTTCTTTATTGTTGTCTTTAGAATCAGAATCTTTAGCAATACTCTTCACAATAAGCGCAGCAACATCATAAATAGTCACAACATCTGAAACCTTTTTGTATCTAGGTTTTGCATACACATCTAAAATTAATTCAACAGGCTTATAATCAACAGTTAGAATAGTGATATTTGTGATTATTTCTTGGTTGCTATCATAAATTAAATTTAATAAATCTGGATTTATAGATGTTGCTAATGTTAGTTTTCTTTTATCATCTATACTCATTATTCCACCCGTCCTTTAATTTTTACCAGAGGGAACTCTTCTTCATCTTTCTTTCTTAACTTAAATGCTGAATACAATAAAAGTGATTGCATTGTAGATTCTTCTTTTCTAACGCGATGGTAACTCATTTTTAAGGTTTCTTGTTGTTCTGATAATTTGTTTTTCTTTTCATCAAGAAGTTGAAGTTCTAAATTATATTGTCTTACTTTACTAGTAACCTTCATTTCATGAACACTTTGTTTAATGATTGTTTTTGTAAATTGTTCATGAAACACAAATACATCTGGATTTCATTCAGTTTTACCAATATTCATATTAGAAACAATATGTTTATAATTTGCAACTATTTCCGAATTTGTTTTAAGATGTTCAAATTGTTCTTTTTCCATTAAACCTTCTTCTAAAACTCGTTTTGTAACAACGTTTTCAAATGGAAGAATTTGTTTTGTGATAATTGGTTCACTTTGAGAATTAGATGATTGTGTAATTAATATAACAGCTTTATTGAATAAATTATTTTTTACACCTATTTCAATTAATGAGCTTACTTTTTCTGCAAATTCATTTGCATCTTCAAATGAAGAATAATCAAAATGTTCAATAACATTTAATTCTAATTTTTGACAAATTAAGTTAACATGTATACCGAAAGTTACAACAAAATCATTTTTTGTTACTAACTTAAGAAGAGTTTCTTCCATTTTTTCTAACATATTATTCGAGTATACATCTATTTTCTGTGGATCAACTAAAAAATAGATACATATATCTTTTTGATTCTTTTCGGACTTAGAATTTTTTTTATTTTCAAAAAAACTCATTCCCCTTTTTATAAATCAACGCTCATCAATTGCACTCAATAAATTTAAATTAACTGCTTTTAAATCTTGAATATTATTCAATTTTTTTGTTTCTAAATTTAATAATTGTAATACTCGTATTTTAGATATTTCTACAAAATTTACAAAAAAAGATAAACTTTCTGATTTATCTTTTATTTCTTTTAACTTCATAAATACCTCTCCTTAATGCTTTCTTAATTATTCTTAAATCTTATTTTTTATGTTTTTTTTGATTGCTTGCTAAGGATAAAACAAGATTATTGAAATTAATAGCTGCTTTTTCATCAACAAATAATGAAGTGATTCCACTAATACCTCTAACTAACAAGGTTCCTTCAAAAAATTCAACTTCATGACCATTATTAAGTGCATTATCCAATAATTTAATAAATGCATCAATTATTAAATAATTATTACCTTTATTTTCAACTAATGAATTTCATTCAACCACACCTAATGGAGGCAATAATTTTGGATTTGCAATTGCTACAGGAATAATTTTAGATTTATCAAAGCGAATAACATCTATAATTAAAATTGGATTCAAGACAACAGGGTATCCTAAAACAATTTTTTTCAATACTACTTGTAAAAAGTCATTCAATGTTTTTTCAACTTCTTCAACAGGAATAATTACACCATCATAAATATAAATATGAGTTTGTAATACAAGATCTTTAATAGAAAATTTTGTATTTCTTTGTGATATTTCATTATAGTTTCAAACCGATTTATTTAAAACCAAATTATAGCTTTCATAAGAATCAACAGATGATAAAGGTTTAGCATTTAAGTCATTAAAATGTTCATCTAAAGCATTTATTTTTTCAATTCTTTTTTTAGAATCTTCTTCAATTATTTCTTTTTCTGTTCTACTTGTTGTAAAAGCAATTTCTTTAGTTTGAGAAATAATATCTTCATAAGATAAAGTTCCTGAAAATTTTTTACCTTCTTGAGCGGACTTAGGCTCGAAGCTAACTGGTTTTGCTAAATTATTCTGTGTATTTTCTTTTAAGTTTATATTTCTATCTTCCATAAAATTCCCTTTTTTCTAAAATTTAAAATCATTTAAACAATAAATAATTTTTTTAATTATATCACATTTAACAAATAATTAAAATTTATTAACTAAAAATGAATTAATAATTTTAAACTTAACTTGAATAAATATAATAAATACCTATTAATTTGGATTACTCAATTCAAATAACATTATAAGTCAAAAGTACATTTTTTTTAAATTTATCTTTAAACTTATTGCTCAACTCAAAAAAATTAAAATAAGTCTTTAACTAAAATCGTTTTATCAACAACATTGCTTACAATAAATTGAGCGGAATTACCTACTTCAATTTTCATTTTAAAAATTAAATAATTAGAATCTCCGGAAGCTTCAACTGATTCAATACCAAAAACAACTTTTTTATATGGTTCTATAGAATGCTCTCTATAATAGTTTGGGGGACTAAAAATTCCTCCAATTTCATTATTTTTTTTGACTATTTCGCTTGCATTTAGACCTAAAATCGCATTGAAATTGTTAACTTTAGGTCTAAATGCTAGTGAAGATTCCGATAATTGATTTCCAATTTTATTTGCAAGTTCAGTGTTTATTTCATTGTGCGAAGAAATATTGTTAGAAGTAGGATATTTAAAATTAACATTTTGTTCATAATAATAATAGTATTTATCAAACGAAATACCTTTTGATTTTGCATACTCAATTACACTATTGTTAAATGATTCATCTCGATTAGGAGAAACTTTTATTTTATATATTCCTTTTGTTGGGTGATGTTCATCAAAATCAGCAAGATCAATTTTAAATTCATATTTTGCAGATTTTTCAGGATTTTCTACCAACGATTCATTTGAATAAGCATCTATTGCTGATCAATTTCTAGCTTTTTTTTCATTTTTAATTATAACTGGCCTATTATTTATTATTGAATTTTTGGAAAAAAAATCTAAATTAAATGAAGTGCTTTTTTCAAAAACATCACTTCTTACAGATTTAAATTTAATTCCATTATAACTATAACAAGAAGCCGCTTCCTGTGTAGTAGAAGTCTTTGAAGGTTCTATCAACATTCTTAATTTCATCGGTTTTGTTACATAATCACTTGAATTTAATATACCAGAATTAACATTTACCTCAAAATTTATATTCCCATTTTGCTCAAACGAAACTATATTTTTTTCTAAAAAACCTCATGAATATCATATTTTATAAATTTCTCCATTTTTTTTGATAGTTTTTGAAGATGGTAATTTAAAAATTCTTTCTAACTGATAATTATCACCTGCAACATTTAATAAATTAAAGTTTATAGGTTTAACTCCATCTTGCAATTTTAATGGTTCTAATTGTTGTTGTTGTTGTTGTATCTCATCTTCTATAATTTGATTTTCAATAGAATAATCATGAGAAGAACAAGAAATTAAAAGAGGAGGGATTGAAGCAATTAATGGTAATAATAAAATTGAATACTTTTTCTTTAAATTAAACACAACTCTCCTTTTGTTTTAAAACTATTGAAAAATTATATCATTAATTATTAAAAGTAAAAATGATTATCTAGTTAATCTTAGAAACAAAGTTAATATTCTTACAAAATCAACAAATAAACGGAGTCCAAAAAATAAACTTAATCTAAGCATTTCCTGTGTTGATACTCCACCACACGATTCAAGCTCATCAGACGTTCTTTGAATTCATCAAATGTCAAAACCTATTCAAAATGAAAAAATAATAATTCCTAAAAGTGAAAATCACTTTTCCGAACTTGAGCCACCAAAAAAAAGTAAAAAAATTGAAAATATTATTAATCCTAATGTTGCAAATGAGATGAATGGTAATAATTTGGAAAAATCAAGAACTTCAAAAAATCCTAGAAGTCCCATTATTACAAAAATACCTGAAGGAACTAAAAATAACAAAAATATGTTTCTCACACTTGATTCATTAAATAATGGAAAATACATTGATATTGTAGTAGAAACAAATATCCCTTCGATAAAAATAAAAATCATATACATTCAAAACATAACTGTGAGACTCATTTTATAAGAATAAAAAGAAAGAGCTATAATCAATACCAAATTTATAACTATAAGAATACTTCAAGTTAATGAGTTTGATAATTTATTAATAAATCAATTATCAGGATTTAACATAAATAAAAATGTCATTAAAAAAATTATTGCAACACCAATGCCTACTCACATTAATGAAAAAGATATTAGTCTATTTTTTGCTGTTGGCTTGACAAAAGATTTAGCGAAAACTTCAGGGAATCTTTTACTCATCTTATGCTTCTCCTTTTATTTTATCAAACCCATATTTTTCAACATCATATTTTAAGTTTAAAAAACAAGGAGTTATTGCTTCTAATCCGGTATGTATAGAAATTATAGAAGGAATGTATAAATTAATAAATGGTTTTTGACCACTTGTTTTTTCTTTAATTTCATCATAAATTAATTCATCTATTTTTCCAGAGTAACCATACATTAAAGTTCATTCTTCAGACTTATCATTTAGTGTTTTATAAATTTCCACAGTTTTATTAATAACCGTCTTTTTGAACACTCTACCCTTACCAAGTTTTTCTAATCTTCCTTCTCTAAGCGTAATGATTGGTATTATTTTTAAAAAGTTTGCGACTTTCGCTTCAGAGGAAGAAAGTCGCCCGCCTCTCACTAAATTGTCATTATACTTAGGGAAAAGAATCATATTATTTAAATTCCTTGGTGTTTGATTTTCAATAATGTCAATGCCTTCTTCAATGGAGAATTCTTTGTTTTTAACACCAATTTCTAACTCAACTAATTCTTTAATTATTGGTATTGAAATATTTTTAGAATCAATAATATGAATATTTTTATAATTATTATTTTTAACAACTGCTAAAAAATTTGAGTATTGTGATGATAAATATTTTGAAATTGGATATATAACAACAAAAGAATTTGGATTAATAATTTTATTTAAAAATATCTCTATTTGCATAGGGGTTGAACATGAACTAGAAACTATAGAATCTATTTTACAAATATCAAAAAAGTTTTTTGGAGTTATATCTATTCCATCCATATATTCTTTTCCATCAATTGTTAAAAAAAGAGGTAAAAAATATCAACCTCGTTCTTCAGCTTCTTTTTTTGTTAAACCACATGATGAATCTACAATTATAATTAATTTCATATATGTATTATAATATAAAATTAATTATAATTTATCTAAATATTTTTTATTAAAAATGCCAATATATGGAATATTTCTCATTTTTTCTCTAACATCTAAACCAAAACCAGCTAAAAATTCATCAGGAACAGTAAATCCTGAAATATTAGCTTTAATATTCACTTTACGATTTGCTGGTTTATCCAATAATGTTATAATTTTTAATGATTTCGGACCTCGTAAAGTTAAATTTTCACTTATTTTTTCTAATGATTTTCCACTATCAATAATGTCTTCAACAATTAAAACATCTTTCTCTCTAATATCTGTGATTAAATCCATAATTATTTTTATATTTCCACTATTTTCAGTACCACCTTTATAAGAAGAAATAGTCATAAAATCTAATGTATGTTCAATTTTTACAGTTTTTATTAGTTGAGCTAAAAATGGAATAGATCCTTTTAATAAACCAACTAAAATAAGGTTTTTAGAATCTTTGTAAGTTTCATCTACTCATGTTGAAAGTTCAACAATTCTATCTTCAATTTGTTTTTGTGTAAAAAGAATTTTTACAAATCTTTTATCATCTATAATATCGTTTTCCATAAAATTATTAAACCAAGATATTTACAATAGTTACTTCATATTTTTTAGGACCATCAACAATAACAACATCACCTTTTGATGCTCCCATTAGTGCAATTGCTAATGGTGATTGATTACTTATTTTATTTTTAAATGGATTTGTTTCATAAGTAGTAACAATTGTAAAATTTTCTGTTTTTTCCAAATTTCCTATTTTTAATTCAACAGTTGTTCCAATAGAAACCAAAGAATTTGATGATTGTTTTTTTAAAATATCAGAATTTTCTAATAATGTTTCTAATTCTCTAATTCTATCTTCAATAAAACCTTGTTTTTCTCTTGCTGAATCAAACTCGGCATTTTCAGATAAATCACCTTGATTTCTAGCGTCTTTAATTTCTTGAATTACTTCAATTCTATCAATTTGAATTAATTTATTTAATTCACTTTTCAATTCATTTATTTTTTCTTGAGTAAGTAATGTTTTGGGGGATTGCATAATTTCTTCCTTAAATAACTATTTTACAATTAAAATAAAACCTTTATATCATTTAAGAATATCATATTTAATATTTTTTTGGTTTATTTTTTTGATTATTTCTGTTTTTCAAGGTTTGTTTTTATTGACATTGGCAATTAAAAACATTCCTTTTTCAGATAAATTATCAATGTATTGTTCATAAACAAATGAATAGTTTGTTTTTGAAGATAAAAGAGTAATTAAATCGAACTTATCACTATGGTTTATTTTTTCCAATACATTTAATTTATGATCAAATGATAATGTGTTTTTAATCTGACCGTATTCTTCTTCATTAAATTCATTTGACAAAACATTTATTGTTGTATTTGTTTTATTCGATATTGCAATTATTTCATATGTTGTTTTATAATCTAACATTAAGATATTTTTAAACTTGTTTTTTATTATTGTGTTTATTGTAAATTCAACAATTTCATCATCTAGAGGATTATGGACAGCATTTCTTAATTCAAATATTGGTTCCCCTAAATCATTTCTATTCATAACTCTTTGATGACCTTCAATAATTGAATCATTAGAAATAATGTCAAGATTATTTTTTCTTATTGTTTTTCTTATTTTATGAACTCTAAATCAAACAAATGCAAGGAATATCACAGCAAAGCAAACTACAATTACTACTGAGTATATTAAGATATTTCTAGTTAATGAAGTTATTGCCATAAATACTATTCGTTTTCTTTAATTTCATCTAAGTTTTCTTCAAGAAATTCATTAAATATTTTTTCAACTATTTCTCATTCATCATCTTGAATAACAATTAAAGAGTCATCATCTGCAATTTTAGCCGGATAAACAATTTCATCAATTGCATACAATATAAATGTATCGCCATTTTCTTCAAAAGTAAAAACGACTTCAGCTTCAACTATTGAATTATCTTCTAGGGTTATTGTAACAAATTTTGATTTAATATCGATTGCATTCATTTTAAAACCTAAAAATTTGTGTTGTATTGATGACACTTATATTCTACTTTATCATTGGTTGTAGATACATCTTTTTTACACATTTTTTATTCCAATTCTTTCTTTTTAATTTCATAAACTTAATTTATTCTTATTTGGCATGTTATGAATATTAATTAAATTATTATACATTATTTATATTTAAATATTTATTATTTTGAATTCTAAATATCTAAAATAAGTCACAAAAGCAATTTTTGTGACTTATAATTATATTCAATTTTAAAATATTATTTTTTAGATTTTTTAGATTTTTGTGTTTTGCTTTCCTCTTTTTTGTCGAAATCTGGATCAATGTCCATTTCATTATTTTTAGGAATTTCATCAGATTTTTTATTAGCAGATTGTTCTGCGGATTGATGGGCAAATGATTCAACTATTTTTTCAATTTGTTCTATTTTGATTTTTAATTCTTCTATACTTTTATCTTCAATTAATTTTTTAATAGATTCTATTTCTTTTTGCATTTGTTCTTTTGCTGATTGTTCCATTGTGTCTTTTTGTTCTTCAATAGATTTTTCTAATTGATTAATCAAACTTTCAGCTTTAATAATTGTAGATTGTTCATCTTTTCTTTTTGAATCTGCTTCTTTATTGGCCTCAGCATCATCAATCATTTTTTGAATTTCTTCTTCTGATAAGTTTGATGAATTTTTAATAGTTATTGTTTGTTCTTTGCCTGTGTTTTGATCTTTAGCTGTAACTTTAGTAATACCATTAGCATCAATAGAAAAGGAAACTTCAATTTTAGGAACACCTCTTGGAGCACGATCAATTCCAGAAAGATTAAACTGTCCAAGATTTTTATTATCTCTTGCAAATTGTCTTTCACCTTGAACAACAGAAATTGTAACTTCTTCTTGATTATCAACAGCAGTTGAAAATACTTGAGACTTAGACACAGGAATAGTTGTGTTTCTCTTAATTAATGGAGTCGCTATTCCACCTTCTGTTTCAATACTTAATGTTAGAGGAGTAACATCTAACAATAAAATATCATGAATATCACCAGCCAAAACACCAGCTTGAATAGCTGCACCAATCGCAACAACTTCATCAGGGTTTATTGAATTATTTGATTTTTTATTTGTAGTTAATTCAACCATTTTTTGAACTGCTGGAATTCTTGTTGATCCACCAACTAATAAAACTTCATCTAAATCTGCTGATGTTAATTTTGCTTCCTTTAAAGCATCGGCAATTGGTTTTCTAGTTCTATCAACTAATGAAACAGTCATTTTTTCAAATTCACTTCTAGTTAGTTCTAATTCAACATTTAGCGGCCCTTTAGGTGTAATTGCTAAAAATGGCAACATTATTTGAGCAACATTTGATCCAGATAATTGGATTTTAGCTTTTTCAGCTTCCTCTTTCAATCTTGACATAGCCATTTTATCTTGTTCAATATTAAATGGATTTTCTTTATTATTTTTAATTTTTTCTACCATTCATTTAACAATAACATTATCTCAATCATCTCCACCTAAATTATTATCACCACTTGTAGAAATAACTTCAAAAGTTCCTTCTGATAATTCAAGAACGGAAACATCAAATGTTCCACCACCCAAATCATAAACAAGTATTTTTAAATCTTTATCTTTTTTGTCAAGTCCAAAAGACAACGCTGCTGCTGTTGGTTCATTAATAATTCTCATTACTTCTAATCCTGCTATTTTACCTGCTGTTTTTGTGGCCTCACGCTCTGCATTATCAAAATATGCAGGAACCGTAATAACAGCTTTAGTTATTTTTGAACCAACTTTTTTTTCTGCATATTCTTTTAAATAAGTTAAAATCATAGCTGAAATTTCTTCAGGTTTATAATCTTTACCATTTGCTTTTACTGTTTTATTAGAACCCATTAATCTTTTGATAGATGCAATAGCATCTGGATTTGTTTCTAACTGTCTTTTAGCTATTTCACCAACTATTATCTCGTTATTTTTAAAAGCAACAACAGATGGAGTTGTTCTTTTCCCATTTGGATTTTCCAAAACTTTTGGTTTACCATCTTCTATAATTGCAACTACAGAATTTGTAGTTCCTAAATCTATTCCTATTATTTTTTCTTTTGCCATAATATACATCCTTTATTATTGTACATTTTAATTTATATTTACACATGTACATTTATAATGTTACCATAAAAATTAGCACTCTATTTAAAATATTGCTAATTTTTTTATTTCTTAGAAACTATAACATTTGCAGGGAATATTACACGACCATTTAATTGATAACCTCTACTTCTTATTTCAACTATTTTGTCTTTTTTAAATTCTTTCGTAGCAATTAATTCCACAATATTGTGGAATTCAGGGTTAAATTCGTCACCTATTTTAGGTTCTATTGGAATAACACCAAATGAATCTAAAACATTGAACATTTGATTTATTAATAGTTCAAACCCCTTTATATACCCGACGAGTTCAGAATTTTCAGAGCGTTTTATTCCAAACTCTACAGCCATATACAAATTATTCAATGGATTTAATATTTTTTCAAAAAAACTTTGAAATTGAAAGTCTTTTTGTTCTTGTATCTCTGTGTTGTGTTTTTGTTTTGTTGATTCTTTAAACTTTTTTATTTCATCTTGTGCTTTTTCAAAAATTAAATGGATTTTAGCATTTAATTTTTCCTCATTTTTTTCAAATTCTAATAGTTTTTTTTCTAGATTAGAAATTTCTGAAACTAATTGTTTTTCGTTTTTTGATTGCTTAATAGCTTGTTGCTTTTCAAAATTATTATTAAATAATTCTGCATTATTTTCACTATAATCCTTAATTGTTAAATTAAAAATTACATCTGAAAAAGTATTGTTTGGATTTTGCAAAACAAAATTAAAAGCATGTTTAGTTTGATTCACATCAAGTGTTAAAAGCGATTTTGATAAATTTGGGAAAAGAGAATCTTGACCAACAATCATGTTTTCTTGTGTGCCACTTGTTATTAATTGTTGATTTAAATCATAAACTTGGTAATCAAAAGTTATCAATGAATTTTTTTTAATATTGTGTTTTTTGTTCATAAAAATTATTTTACACTAATTTCAAGAAAAAAAAATTATTCTTTCAAAAATATTTCAATCATATTTAATATATTTTTAGCTTTTGAATAATCCATTCTATGTGTTCCAACAATAGACATTTCTTTAGTTGACTGTCCAATTGTGATTTTTTTAGAAATCATTGATGTGTTATCTGAACCAATATCTATTTTTAAATTTTCACCATATACACTTCTCCCCTCAATTGAATCTCAAATTGATTCACGCTCAATCATATTGATTAATTTTGCAAGGTCTGTTCTTTTAATATCTTCAGATTCTATAATAAAAGATTTGCCATATATTTTTGGACTATGATAAATTGCAAAATCAAATATTTCGTTAACAAATGTTACAATTAATTCTTCAACACTTTTTATTTGTGTTCTAAATAATGGCTCTAATAAAGCCACCTTAGTACTTAATTCACTAATTGGAGTATCTATTAGTCTTTCTTGTATAAATCTAACAGCAATTTTAAAATCACTAAATTTAATGCTTTTTTCAATATTTATTTTTTTATTTTCAATTCTTCCAATAGATGTAATTAAAACTATTATTGCTTGATTATTATTAATTTCTGTCAAACTTATTGATTTTAGAGTTTCTCTATAATCAATATTTGAGGTTATAAATGTAAGACCGATAAGATCAGAAATTGCTGCTGCTGCTTCATCAATAGTTTCATCAATTGAAGTCCTTCTTTTTGCAAAAATATCTCTCAATTTTGATTTAATTATTTTATCAGGGGATGAAGTTAAATTATTTGCATAATATTTTATACCTTTTATTGAGGGAATTCGTCCGCTTGATGAATGATGTTTTTCAATGTAACCATCCTTTTCCAAAGAAACCATTATATTTCTAATAGTAGCAGATGAAATCAAAAGATTATTTTGCTTAATTAAGTTTTCACTTCCAATTGGTAAACCATATTTAATAAATGACTCAACAATCATTTTTAAATATTTATTTTTTTTTAATTCTTCCTTGTTTATTACCATATATAAATTATACACATTGTTTTGGTAGCTCTATATAATTATCAAATTCAAAAAAACTTAATTTTTTATATGAGGTAAAAATTATGGTTTTATCCTTTGCAAAAATATTTAATGCTTTTTTGACAAGTAGTATTTGTTCTTGATTAACACAATATTCAGTAAAATCAAGTAGAACCACATTTGTGTTAAAATACAATGACCTTAATATAGATAACATTTGCTTTTCACTATCAGATACTTGCAATCCTTGTGAATTAATATTCATATCTATTTTTGATTTCTTTTCTATTAAATCTTCTAATTTTAGACATTTTACAATTTCATTCAATCTTTGCTTATCAGGATACAAATCTTCTTTATCCAAAGAAGAAGAAAATAATTTAGGAATATAAGCTTGGTAAGCTATGTTTTTTCTTAAAAATTCTAAATCATAATTTTTTATGTTAATTCCATCAATTAAAATCTCTCCAGAATCTATTTCATAATATCTCATTAACAATTTAAATATTGTTGTTTTTCCTGTCCCAAAACTGCCAAACAAAAGAGTTTTTTTATTTCTGTTAATTTTCAAATTAAAATGGTTGAATACTTGAAAAACATTGTTATTTACCTTATAAGAAAAACACACATCATTAAACTCAATTTCGCCTTGAAAAAGTTTTTTAATTGTTCCATTATTTTCTTCATTCTTCCAACTATAAAACTCCTTAACTCGAACTATTGTGGCATTTAATGTGATTAAATCAGTTACAATAACTGCTGTTTTTTCAATAGGTATAATTAAAATATTTGCTGCCATAATCAAACCCGCCAATTCTCATGGATTTTTTATTCTTAAAAAAAATGAACCAATTAATAAAATTGACGTTGAAATAAAAATAGATGATCCAATCCCTATTATTTTAAACCAAGATATTTTTTTAATATAGCTTTTTGTTGATTTAAAATAATTGTTTTGCAAAATATCAAACTTTTTAATTGTTGATTCTGAGTTGTTATATGATTTTATTTCTGTTATCATTTGAACATGTTCACCAATACCAATTGTTAAAAAAGTATTTAAAGATTTATTAACTTGTTGATGATACACTAATTTGTGTCTAAAAAAAATATAAATTAATAAAGTTATTATGTATATTGATAAGGTTATTATTCCAGCGATTCAACTACTATAAAATATAAATGAAAAGCCACCAATAACTAAGCAAAATATAGTCACAAAGTTTTGAATTAAATGGCTTGCACTTAACTTAACTTCCTTAATATCATTTAAAACTCTAGAAAAATAAACTCCAATTGCTGAATTATCAAATTGTTCCATAGAAAGAGAATGCAATCTCTTCATCATATCTTTTCTTATTGATATTTCCATTTTTAAATCAAAAACACCACTAACATAATTAGAAAAAAAACTAAGTATTATTTTAATTACAGAAATAATTAAAATAAGTGTTGCAAAAACATAAAATGCATTTTTATTTGTTGACCCTTCTTTTGACCCTTCTTTTAATAACATTGTTAAAAATGGCAATGATATTATTGACAATGAAATAAAAAAAGAAATTAAAATCATTGATATTGTTCACCATTTATGTTTTTTGTAATATTGAAAGAAAAATAGTCATGATTCTTTATAATTTGTTTTTATGGCTGGATCTTTCACCATTTTATTTTTATTGTTCATTTTTAAAAATATATTATAACATAACAAAAAAATACTTTAAATATTTCCTAATAAGAAAAAAAATTAATATCATCAAAAATGATATTAATTTTAAACATATTTTATAAGTTTTTCTTTGAAAAATTTTGTTTTCTGGATATGATGTATTAGTAGTGTTTGACACATAGTTCAAACCCCTCCAACAATTCAATAAATTTGAACTCCAGCCTGAAATATTACTGCCATAAATATAAAAATTACCATTATTATATTCTGTGTTCTATTAGCCTTTTTCATAGCTTCTTTTTCAGCAACATTGGAACGTTCTTTCATTCTTTTTTTATTCAAATATTTGGGTAAAAATTGAGACCCCGCCTGAATAACTACAGCTAGTACTATCAAGGCCAGATATTGTCAATGACCATCGAATAACTCCCGTCAAGAAGTTTGAGAAAAGTTTATCCCTCAAATGGATGTTGATTTTATAAAAGGTATTCCTTGAATAATTCTCCACATTGAAAGGAAAATTGGCATAGAAACTAATGATGATAACAAAGGAGTTAACATATTAATATTATTTTTCTTATACAGCGCTGAAAGTTCTTGCCTTTTCTTTTGTTCCATTTGTTTGTTGCCCTTATAGGCAGCATATTTAGCATCAATTTTTGCTTTTTTGGGAGCCAGTTCTTGTTGCTTAACTTGTGCAAACACTGATTTATATGTTAGTAATAATGCTAACATTCTTGCTGCTATAACTGATATTACAATTGATAATAGTGCAACACCACCGCCCATTGAAATCGGAAGTGATCCTACAAGTGAATTAACAACATATGATATAGGATATACAACAAAACCATAAAACGGTCCTAGTCCTCAAGCATCTCCCCAAGTTACAATGGGTTTTTGTCCAATAATAGATCCTCCAGATATAAAATTTTTATTATTAAATTCAAATGTAGGAGGACCAACTTTTGGTTTTGCAGGCATAGAATAACCGGCTTTTGATATTATGGGCAAAACGGTCATTAGATAATTTTGTATTGATATTTTCATTTTTAAAGTATAACTTGCATCTTCTTCTTTCAAATAATTAGAATTTTTATTAAGTGAAAAATTGCTTGTTGAATTAGGTTCATCAGTAAGCTTATTTGACTTTATACTGTTCAATTGTTCTAGTCTGTATTGTGTTAATTGTGAAGTATCTGCTGGTGGTTCAGATGATGTAGTATTTGGCAATTTATTCAATGCACTATATTGATTAAATTGCATAAACACATTAACAAGAGATTGAACATAATCTCTAGCAAATTTTTGAGAATTAGAATCAGTAGTAGAATCTTTTAACAACACAGCTTTTTCAAAATTAAATTTATACATAAAACTATCAATTTCTTTTTTATCATCTTCATCGTTATAATCATATGGTCTACCATCTCGATCTAAATAATTACCTGTTTTGTCTTGTTCAACTTTTTTTTGTGGTTCGGTTTCTGTTATGGGGTGATAAGCTTCGAATTTAGGGTTTATAAAAACGGGGATATCCATAAGTTGATTAACATTTTTATAACTATCATTAGAATTATTCATTTTGTTTAGCATTGAAGAATTTAAAAATAAAAAATTACTCTTATTATCAGTACCTTTTATTAATTGACCATTAGACTCACTTTTGATATCTAATGTATTTTCTAATAACTTGTTAGATTGGTTTACAATTCTTAAGGATGAAGAATAATTGTTATATTGTCCATATAAATTTTCACCATACTTATTAATTTGGGTTTTTAATTCTTCAATTGTTGGATTAGATGTAGAATTAGTAACCAAATAATTGTTTTTTTTATCTAAAATGAGTTCTTGACTAACAACTTTACCGTCTTTATCTTTAAATTCAACTATTTTATATGAATTTACAAATGGAGCTATATCATTTACATTTCTATAAAATTCAATACCACTACCTGTAGTGGAAGAAGATTTAATAGCAATTGATTGAATACATCCTGTTAGGGAAAGAGATAACAAAAAAAGATAAAAAGCAATTTTAACAAATTTAAAACCAAACTTAAATTTTTCTTTAGGAGTTTTTTGTTTTTTTTGATTATTAATAGTACCTTTAAAAAAGTCGTATTTATCAGATCTTTTTATTTTGTTACTCATCGACTTACCTTTTTATCAACCTTTCAATAAATTTTTTAACTTCAGTTTCTTTTTCAATATATGTTAATTTTATAAAATCTTTTCTAATTATTAAAATTATTTTATATTTTATATTTTTATAATTTATCTTTGATACTATTGATCTTATTTGTCTTCTAAGATAATTTCTACCAACAGCATTGATAAATTTTTTAGGTATGGAAATCCCTATTTGGAATGAATCATTTTTTACATAATATAAAATTAAGTTATTAGAAACAAATTGTTTTTTATTTCTAATGATGCTTTGAAATTCTTGAGTTTTTTTAACAATTTCGTTTTTTTTCATTATTTATCAGAAACGGTTAATTTAAATCTCCCTTTAGCTCTTCTTGAAGATAGAATATTTCTTCCACCTGGAGTAGACATTCTAGCTCTAAAACCATGTGTCTTAATGTGTTTTCTCTTATTTGGTTGATATGTTCTTTTCATAAAACTCTCCTGTATTATATATTATAAGTTTTATATTACTAAATAAGCAATATATTAATTTATATATAAAGTATAGCAAAAAAATAAAAAAATTACTTTTTATTACATATTCTTTTTTATTTTTTTGTTATTTTTTGCAATGCTATTGCCAATTTAGTTTAAGATTGTTTATGCATGAATATGAACAAAAACGAAAATAGTATATACACAAAAAATCTTTTAATTGAATTTGAAAAAGAGTTAAATGATCAACTTATTTTTTCTAGTTTCATAAGAGATATACAAGTTCATATAATTAGTCCGACATTACTATATATTGTTTTTTCAACAAAAGATGCCATTTCATATATACAATCTAACTATAAAGGAATTTTAGAAAATATTAACAAAAAAATATTTCCTAATAATACAAAAATTATTTATATTGAAAAATCAAAATTCAAAAATATAAACTTAAACAATATTGACCAACTTCTTGATGGCAAAGATATTGCAAAAAAATCAAACATTAACCCTTCATTTACTTTTGATAATTATGTTGTTGCTGAATTTAATGAAGATGTTGTAAAAGCTGCTAAAAAAATTGTTTCATCTAGTGATGTTGTTTATTCACCTCTTTTTATTTATTCATCTTCCGGTTTAGGTAAAACTCACTTATTATATGCGGTAGGAATGGAATATATTAATAAAAATAAAGAAGTTTGCTATATAACTCCTGAAGAATTCACAAAAAAATTAGTTCCTATTTTGATGGATAATAATCAAGAAAAAATTAATAAGATTGTTGATAAATATAAAAATTTTGACATCATTATATTGGATGATATACAAATGTATGCTGGTAAAAATTCAACACTCAATGTTTTATTTAACCTTATAAATCATCACATTAATAAAAATAACCAAATAATTATAGCTTCTGATAGAGAACCTGAACTACTGGGAGGATTCGAGGATAGATTTATAACAAGGTTTCAAGGTGGATTAACCATCGAAATAAAACAACCATCCTTTGATGATTTAACAAAAGTTTTGAGAAAAAAATTAATAAATAGAAATATTAATCCTGATAAATGAGAGGATGAAGCATTAAAATTTATTGTTAGAAATCATTCTAATTCAATTAGAAACCTAGAAGGTGCTGTAAATAGAATTAAATTTTATGAAGAAGAGATTGGAAACATTAAATATACTCAACAAATTATTAGTAAAATTTTTTCATCACTAAAACAACAAAAAGAAAACATTACAAAAGAGAAAATTGTAGATATTGTAGCAAAATATTATGGATTAACAAGAACAGAATTACAAAGCAAAAATAGAAGAAAAGATATTGTATTGGGTCGCCATATATCAATGTGATTAATCAGAGATATGCTAAATGTAACATATAAAGAGATTGGAAATTTTTTTAATGGAAGAGATCATTCAACTGTTATTTCAGCAATAGAAAGAATTGATATTCAAATGAAAATTAATGAAATAATAAAAGCGGCACTCTTAAAATTAAAGAGAAAAATAGAATTTATCAATTAGATTAAAATATAGTAAACAGATAGTATAGTGATTGTACAAGTAATTCAAACACTTAGTGAAATTTTGTGAAATCTTGTATATTTCCTAATATTTTTGTTTTGTTTTGTTTTGTTTTCATAATACATAACTCTTTTAATTTTTTCATATTTTTCAATTCTTTTTTCACCCATTCAAACAGTTAAAAGCACTAAAGCTGAAATAATTGTTGGAAAAACAAAAAATGTTATTGTTGAAAATAACGAAAATACAATTGAATTTTCGGCACTTGGTGATTTAAACATTTCTGAAAATATTTGTGATTGAAAATATTGACTTGTTCCAGCCCCCCCAGGAGTAATAGAGATCGAGTTTGCTGCTGTCAATATTGAAAATCCAATCATTAAATTAATATATTGACCACCCCATAAGTCATTAGAGGGTTTCATTAATTCTGTAGCAATAGCTAAAAAAACTGAACCATGAAAAAAGAACGGAAATAATCTTCAACAAATAAATTCAAATGTTGTAAAAATATTTTTAAATATTATTAATGAACTAGCTCTAATTTTTAAAAATTCATATTGAAAACTTGCCGCTCTTGAATTAGGATCTCTTGAAACTATAAAGGGTATTAAATAAATGATTTTAATTCACAATTTAATAAAGATACTTTGTATTTTATTGCTAAAGGAAAATACACCTATAAAAATAGCACCAATAACATTACCAATAAATCCTATTAATGAGAAAACCAAAATAACTATTGAGTTTGGATTTTTTAAACTTAATATTTCAGGAAAAGCAATAAAACCCATTGGAACAAATATACATGCGATTATCGCCCCAGTCACTTGATATAAAAGAGATGATGCTAGATAAGTGGCTATTAAAGGTCCTCTTTCAAAAGATTTTTTTCTAAGATACCAATATCCAGCCAAATCACCGCCAATAGAAAGAGGAGTTATATTTGTAATAACAATACCGATGATTGATGAAATAATCAAATGCCTCATTTTAACTTTTTGTCCTTGCACTTTTAACATTCTCCCAATTAAAATTGAATTACAAAGTATAGAAACCAAAATTAACAATATAAATAATGGAAAAATATACTTTAAAGAAGGTTTTCTTACTATTTCAATTATTTTTTTGAAAATAGTAATGGGTCCACCACCTTCAATATTATAAAGTGTAGTAAACAAAATTACAAAGATTCCTAGAAAGATTCCTACAAAAATAAAGTACTTAAAAAAATCCTTCCAAGTAGTAGTTTTCTTTTTATAGTCATCATTAAATATTTTGACATATTCAATTATTTTTTTTTCTTTTACAACCAAATCCATATAATGAGTGTTTTTTGATAATGCATGAGCAGTTTTCTTACTATATAAAGTATTTTCATCTTCAACTAAATAATGCATAGATAAATATATCTTTAATAAATTTATCTTAGAATGATAAATGAATGTTACTTTTGTCTTATCTTGCAAGATAAATTTTGTTATTCAAATGTTTTTGTCATCGATCATAATTTTATCGAGTCTAATTATTTTTTGCTCTGCAAATACCATGTTTTTTTTAATAATATTTAAAAATTTTCTCATTGTAACATCATCCATGTTTTGCTCACTCTTGGAATATCTATATATTCCATACTCAGTAGTAATTTCTTCCATAACATCTATAAGGGTCATTTTTTGTTTTTTAAAAAATGAAATCATTTCAAGAAATATTTGAAGATTGTAAAAAGGATCTGAAATATAATTTTTTTTATTAATATCAATAAAATAGTTTTTACCATCACAAGCAAACAACATATTAGAGTTTAATTTATCATTGCTTGAAAGACTTGATAAAAAGTTTTCATATTCTTTAACTTTTATTCCGTTTTTTTTCGCAATAATATAAGTTAAGTCACTTGATGCAATGCTTGTAACAACATATTTATTATTAAAATATTTATCATCAAAATTACCACACTTTAGTAAATAGTAAAGATAAATTGCACTTAAATCATTCATATTTAAAAAATGATATTGCTTTTTATGCAAAATGGTTATTTCAAAAAAATTATTACTTGATGATAAACTTAATGCAACATCACTTTTAATTAACATAGAACTAAGATATGCTTTTTTAATTGTCTTATTCTTATTTGGATGCCTACTTTTTGTTTCAATATATTCAATTTTATTTCTTAAAAAAAAATTGTTTATTATATCTTTATTCATATCAAAACTATTATTTATTGAAACTTTAAGATTTGAAAGATCTTGTTGCTTTGGAAGAGTGGAAAGGTAATTATTAACATCAAGAAATTGTAAAGTATCTATTTTATTATTATAAACTTTTAAAGTCATATCCTCTGTTTCAAAGATGTATTTATTAAGTATTGAAGACTGTTCTTTAGAAATTAACTTTCCTTCGTTATCAAAAAAACTAATTGATAATATTTTTGATATTGTTTCTGACATAGTAAATGCAATCATTCCACCAAATTTTTCATCCATTTGAGTAAAACCTAGTGAAAAGTTTGTTGGATTATTATTCATAGGAAAAGTTACATCAATATTTTTTTGTTTAAGTGATGAAGCAAATATTTGAGAAAAAACAGTTGCATCAATATTATTATCACTTATAACTAAAAATTTTTTATCACTAATATTTATGGCTTGTAAATATAAAATGTATTTTTCTCCTATATTTGATACTGATAAATCATTTATAAAACCTGATGAACTATCAATCTTCGATAATATTCTTCCATTTACAACTTCTAAAGAGTAATCTTCCGAATCTATATCATCATAATTTGTATCAATTAGTTTTTTTATAGGTTTAGCAAAAATACCTGAATCCACTTTATCTAAATCAATATTTTTTTGTTTACTCAGAAAATCGTTATTCATATAACTAATTATAAGTTATAAATGATAATAATTAGAATAAAAAAAACACCTAAATACTTTAAGTAATTTAGATGTTTCAATATTATATTTTATTATTTTTCTTTAATTGGAACTATTTCAAAAATAGGATCTCCAATTTTTACTTTACCTTTAGCTAAAATATTTATTTTTCTGCCTTTAATAGAATCATTCAACACTAATATTGGGGAAATGTTTGAGGTTGCCAAACTTTTTAATTTATCAGATTTTACTTTAACAATTATGTCTCCTTTTTTAACAATGCTTCCTGTTTCTACAATTGGTTCAAATATTTCAATAGGAACTCCATTTTCTTTAAGATTTATTGAGTCAATTCCTATATGTAGCATTATATTTGTTCCGCCCTTAGACTTAATAACATAAGCATGACCACCAGGAAATGCAAGTTCAACTTCACCTGAAATAGGAGCAACAACTTTGCTTGTTGTTGTAACAATACCTATTCCATCACCAACCATTTTTTCAGAAAAAGTTTGATCAGGAATGTCTTTTATGTCAACTACTTGTCCTGAAATAGGTGCATAAACAATTATAGATTCATTACTTAACTCTTCATTGTTTCCTAAATTTTGAGATGATTTATTATCATTCTCTTTATTTCCTAAAAACCATTCTTTTTCTAATGAAGGATTATTTTTAATATCTGATTGTATTTCCATTATTTGGTTTTTAATTAAATCTGCTTTTGCGCCAAATATTGTATAAACGGATTGTGGTGTTGGTTTAATTACCCCTGAAGCTCCAAGTTGCATTAGCAAGTCACGATTAACAATTTCTTGATTTTCAACTTGAATTCTTAATTTTGTTATACAAGCATCAACATTTTTAATATTTTTTAATCCACCATATGCTTTAATTACTTGTATTGCAAGTAGTTTATTATCAGTTAAATTTAAAGTTTTTTCTTTTTCTTTATTTATATAATCAGCTTTGGAATATAGTCTTGTATTTTCACCTCTACCAGGTGTTGCTATGTCAAATCTTTTAATTGCTCACAAGAAGAAGAAGTAGTATATAGGCACATATACTAAACCAACCAATAGAGATAACCAAGCATTTGAACCGCCAGGTATTTGCACAGCACCATAAATAATTCAATCTAATGCACCACCTGAAAATGTTAGTCCAATATGTGGAGCTATAGCAGGGAATATTAATCCTATTCAAGTCATGATACCAAATGAAAGCGCACAAAAGAATGCATGGAACCCTCAAAATAATCAAGGAGCCAAGAATAAGAATGTAAATTCAATAGGTTCTGTAATTCCTGTTAAAAATGAAGTTGCTCCAGCTGAAACAACAAGTGAAGCAGCCATTTTTCTATTTTCTTTTGGCGCTGCCATCACCATTGCTGCTGCTGCTGCTGGTAGTGCAAGCATCATAAATGGATATTTACCTTGCATATATTGAGCAACATTTACTCCGGTTGATTGTACTGTATTGGTAATTCCAGAGGTTCCAGCGGATATTAAATTATTCAAATTATTTGAATAAACTGTAGTAGTAAAATCGCTAAATTGAATAACATGACTTGAACCATCTAACAATGTAGCTTGTCTACCAACTAAAAACGAATTCAAGAATGATCATATTCTTTGATCACCAGCAACAGATGTATCAAAAGACTCACCTGGATTAAGAGATGTTACTAATTGTGATCAAGTCATATTTCCTTGAAGAAAATGACCTCCAACAATTGCGGTATCATTAAGATCTAACAAACCTCCGACACTTGTGTATCATAGTGGAGAATAAAACGCATGGTGTAATCCTAAAGGAACCAATGCTCTTTCGATGTATCCAAAAATAAATGCATTAAATCCATACATATTAGAACCAAGGGCACCACCTATAATATTAAAAAACATACCTACTAAAGGTCATATCATAAGAATTAATATTGTTATAGGGAATAAAGCTGCAAATGTTACAACAGGAATAAATCTAACTCCTGAAAAGAATCCTAATACTGGTGGTAATTGAATATCTCTAAACTTATTATATAAAAATGCAACCGTAAAACCTACAATAAATCCACCAAACACTGATGTTTGTAATTGATTTATTCCTAAAACAGAACCAAATAATGAACTAGGTAATCCATAATCTTGAAAGCCTAAACTTCCGTTTGTATAAAATAATACGTTATATCCATCTCCACTTTTTACAATGAGAGATGCTTGGATTCCTGAAAATACCAAAAATCCGACTAAGGCTGATAGTCCAGCGGCGCCAGCGTCCTTAGTGAAAGCAATTGCAATTGCAATTGCAAATAAAACTGGCAATGCACCAAAGATAACATCACCAGGTAATTTTAAAAAGTTACCTAAAACTACTAAGCCTTCTATATGATTGTTTGCACCTTGAGTGACAATTGTTGCTCCAATACCAAGAAATAAACCAGCTATAGGAAGCATTGCAATAGGTAACATAAGTCCTTTAGAAAGCTTACCAATAAATTCACGGCCAGAGCCAGAACTTTTTTTTCTTTTTGGCAATTTGCTAAAAAATGCTAATTTTGAATTCATAATTCCCTTTCTTTTTTTATATATATTAATATATAAATTTATATTTATATTGTAACTCAACTTATTCAAAAATTAGAAGAAGATGAGATGTTTGGAAAGTTATCTAAAAAATAGAATCTCTTTCTCTTTTATGATGAATTAATCCATACATAAATTTAATTGTTTTCTTTCTTATTATTCATTTGTTTTTTTAAAAATACAGAATAACCAATAGAACCAATTAGCACAATAGCACCAATAGACAATAATGTTGAACCAGAAATAAATAAACCACTTCAAATTTTATAGTTATTTAGATAATTAATATCAGAATTTGATTGAGTTATTTTTGAAATCTTATCATTATTTACTTTTATTTTATCAATTTCTTTAGTTCCTATTTTTTGTTTTTCAAGTTCAAGACTAGCCTTTGCGTTATCTCAGGCATCTTTATTTTTATCAGTTCTATCTTCATTAAATTTTTTTAAAGAATCATCTACAACTTTAACAAATGGTTTTAACCCATCTTTTTTTACTTTTAATTCACCTTCTAGTTTAATATTTTCTTCTTTAAGTGTTTTTACATTATCCTTAGAAGGTTTTTTCAAATCTTCTATTAAAGCATTAACATATTTTGTTTTTGTATTTTTTTCATTTGTTCATTCATTATGAAAAGATGAATTTACACCAAAATATCCTGAATTTTGTATTTGAGGTAAGGAAGTAATTTTATTCCCATACCCACCCACAATAAAAAATGATAATCCTAACACCATTACTGATGCAGAAACTATTTTAGAAACAACTAAAGTTTTTTTTAAATTTATTTTCATAAAATCCTTTTACTATACTTTAAATTTTGGGCACACTTACTAATAAAGTAAATATGCTTAGTTAAATTATACCACTAACTTCATTTATTTTATGCAATAGTATTAAAACACATATATAATGTTAATATGAACATTAGTGAATTAATTAAAAGTAATCAAATGAAAAGTGTTGATGTTTCTATTGGTAGTTGAGAAAATATATTTAAGGGTTTGGGTAATCATTGGGCCTATTATATTTTTGGTTCTATTTTTATTGTTATTTTTATTGTTTCATGTATATATTCATATTTTTCTTTTGTTCATCCTACCCCAAAAGAAACTATAGAAGAATCAAAGGGTTTTAGAAAATTTTGGTTAAAAAATAAAGTGCCTTTTTTCTTGATGCTTGATATTATTTCGATATTGTGTGCAATATTTTTTATGGCAGTTAATTCTGTTAATCCTCCTGAACCAACTACTTCTAAATCTAACATAATAGTGCCCAAGAAGTTTATAGAATTATTTTCATATCTAAAAACAATACTTTTGTAAAAAAATAATTTTTTAACTTTTTTTAAATTATACTACTTCTATTTTTTGTTTAATTTTACATAACTAATTTTCCTTGAATTTTCTAAAATATAGTTATAATTTAAAAATGAGATTAGATAAATTTATATCATCACAAAATTTTGTCACAAGGAATGAGTCAAAAATTATAATTAAAAATGAAAATATTCTAATTAATGGAAAGCTTATAAAAGACATTGGTTTTATTGTTAATCCTCATTCAGATAGAATAACAATTAACAATAATATAATTATTTACAAGGAATTTATTTATATTGCATTAAACAAACCAATTGGTTATGTTAGTGCCACAAAAGACAATTTATATCAAACAGTTATGGATATTATCCCAAAATATAATGGTGTTCATCTACATATTGTAGGTAGGTTGGATAAGGACACATCAGGACTTATTATTCTAACCAATAATGGTGAATGATCTCATAAATTAAAATCACCAAAATCAAATATTGAAAAAGAATATGAAGTTTCATTAAAAAAACCACTTACAGATTTAATGATTAAAAAAATTAATTCAGAGTTGTTTTTAGATGGAAAGAAGTTAAAACCTATTAAAATTAACAAAATTAATAATAACAAATGCAATATCACCTTAACTGAAGGAAAATATCATCAAATTAAAAGAATTTTTAAATTGATTGGCAATGAGGTAATTAAACTTAATAGAATCAAAATTGGCGAATTTTATTTGGAAAAATTCAATATTTTACCAGGTGAATCAAAAGAATTTAGTATTTAATTTTAAATTTTGAACTAACTTTTTTTAGATATGGGTACACTCTAATGTTGTTATTGTTCTACTGCACATTCCAAATAAATGTTATTTTAAAACAAGTCTTCTATATATTTTTAGATTGATTTATAGCATAATTAGTTTTAACTTTGATTATTTTTTTACCATTAATTTAAGATAAGTCAATATAAAATATTAGCAACTATAATTATTGAGTAAAACAGACTCTATATTTTTTATCCATTAGTTCCAATTTTTAATATATCATTTTTATAAATAATAAATACATATTT
Organism: uncultured Mycoplasma sp.; assembly: GCA_947039385.1. Classification (GTDB taxonomy): domain Bacteria; phylum Bacillota_I; class Bacilli_A; order Mycoplasmatales; family Metamycoplasmataceae; genus UBA710. The sequence goes on along the minus strand of CAMQYR010000001.1, from coordinate 9,707 downwards.
AAAATCGAAAGAAGAAAAATGAGAAAATATAACAGAATATTAATGGTAGTAACGGATTCGCTTGGAATTGGCGGTGATGAAAGACAAAAGGAATTTAATGATGAGGGTGCAAACACTCTTTTGCATGTTTCAGAAAAATTTTCTTTAGAAATACCTACATGAAAAAAACTAGGAATAACTTCTATTGCAAAAATACATAATCCCGGGAAAATACATAAACAATTAGCTTACACAGCTAGAATTACCGAAATTTCTAATGGTAAAGATACTTTAACAGGGCACTGAGAAATGATGGGAATTGAAACAAAATTTCCATTTCCTACATTCACCAAAAATGGGTTTCCAAAAGAATTAATTAGTGAACTTTCAAAAGCATTTGATGGAAAAGAAATAATAGGTAATATTGCAATAAGTGGAACTATAATTCTTGATCAACTCGCACAAAAACAAATTGATAATAACTCTGTTATTGTTTACACTTCGGCAGATTCAACATTGCAAATATGTGGTCATGAAAAATATATGGGACTTGAAACTTTATATCGTTATGCAGAAGCTGCTAGAAAAATATGCTCATCCAAAAAAGAGTGAAATGTTGGAAGAATTATTGCAAGACCATATATTGGATCTGCTGGAAAATGGGTTAGAACATTTAATAGACATGACTATGCTGTTTTACCACCAAAAAACAACATCTTAACTTCTTTGTATAATGAAGATATTAAGATTACCGGAATAGGAAAAATAAATGATATTTTTTCTGGCCAAGGAATTAGTATAAACTTTCCTTCTCAAGGAGATGAAGACGGAATGGATATTCTGATTGATTTGACCACAAAAAAAACAAATAACGAATTTATTTTTTTAAATCTTGTTCAATTTGACTCACATTATGGTCATCGCAGAGATGTTGAAGGATATGCAAAAAATATTAACAAATTTGATATTAAACTTTCAAAATTAATTAATGCAATGAATAATGATGATTTACTAATTATTACTTCAGATCACGGAAATGATCCTACCTTTAGAGGTACTGATCACACAAGAGAAAATCTACCTGCAACCATTTATTCAAAATCTTTCAAAGGAAAACCAAAAAGATTAAATGATTTAAATGGTCTTGCAACTCTCGGCAATATTGTTGCAACTAATTTTGGTGTTGATAAATCTAATATTGGTGATGATATATTTGAATTAATTAAATAAAAAAAACTTATTTTCATAAGATTAAAAAATTTATTTTAATTCTTAATTTTCTTCAATATTAATTATTATTAACATCAAGGTCTTTTTTTGTTTTTGTTTTTTTGGGTTTTGGTTTTGGAATTTTTTTTACATCATTAGCTTCAACTTCAACTTGGTTATCTACATTAGCTTCGCTGGAAGTTGATTCCTCATTAGAATAATTTTGATAATTTTGATAATTTTCTACAACCTCAACTTCATTTTCTACAACCTCAACTTCATTTTCTACAACCTCAACTTCATTAATCAAATTATCTAAATCTACTTCGCTGGAAGTTGATTCTTCATTTGGTTTTGCTTTTTCTTTTTTGGGAGGTAATTTTAAATGTTTTGCAATATATTCAATTTCTTCGGAGACAATTGTTTCGTTTTCTAAAAGTGATGTCTTAATCAATTCTAATAAGACCATGTTTTGTTTAATCACTTTTAAGGCAACTTTTTGCGCATCTTCAATGATTGATTTAATTTCAGTATCTATTTCAAGAGCTATAGAATCCGAAAATGATTGAGTTTTATTATTATAATCTCTACCTAAAAACGGACTTCCTCCTGCTTCTTCATATTTAATTGGACCTAATGTTTTTGACATACCTCATTCAGTTACCATTTTTCTAGCAATATTTGTTGCCTTAGAAAAATCATCACTTGCACCATTGGAAATTTTTTCTTTTCCATAAATGATTTCTTCGGCAGCTCTACCACCCATAAATGATTTAATTGATGCTTCTAAATCAGATTTTGATGAATAATATTTTTCCTTTTCAGGAATCATTAAGTTATAACCACCAGCTTCTCCACGAGGAATTATAGTAATTTTTTGAACTTTGTTTCCTCCTGGAATTGTAAGTCCTACAACAGCATGACCGGCTTCATGATAAGCAACCATTTCTAATTCTTCTTTAGAGATAGTTCTATTCTTTTTAGCAGGACCAGACATAACTCTATCAATAGCTTCATCAATTTGGTCAACATTTATAATGCCAGTATTTTCTCTAACAGACAATAGAGATGCTTCATTGATTACATTTTCTAATTGAGCACCAGAGTAACCGGGAGTTCTTTTAGCAATACCTTCAAATGAAATATGTTTATCTATTCTTTTCCCTTTTGCATGCAACCTTAAAATGTCTTCTCGCTCTTTGATATCTGGTAATCCAACAGTTATTATTCTGTCAAACCTTCCGGGTCTTAATAATGCGGGATCAAGAACATCTGGACGATTTGTAGCTGCCATAATCAAAATTCCACCATTTTCAGTAATTCCATCCATTTCAACAAGCAATTGATTTAGAGTTTGTTCTCTTTCATCATTACCTCCACCCATTCCAGCACCTCTACTTCTACCGACGGCATCAAGTTCATCAATAAAAATAATTGCAGGAGCATTTTTACGAGCTTCCTTAAACATTTCTCTCACTCTTTTAGCACCAACACCAACAAACATTTCAACAAAATTAGATGCTGATATAAAGTAAAAGGGAACATTTGCTTCACCGGCTGTAGCTTTGGCAATAAGTGTTTTACCAGTTCCTGGAGGACCTCCTAACAATATTCCTTTTGGAATTCTTGCACCTACACTAGAATATTTTTTCGGATTTTTTAAATAATCTACTAATTCAAAAACTTCTTCTTTAGCCTCAATATTTCCAGCAATATCAGTAAATTTTTTATTGGATTTAATTTTTTCTGCTTGGTTTTTACCTGGATTAAACATTCCTCCGGCTCCACCCTTCATTTGAGATCTATATATAAAGAATGTAACAAGAAGAATAAGTAATATTGGTCCAAAAGAAAATAAGAAACTAACAAACAAGCTTTGTTTTGCTACCGCTTGTCCAGTTCAAGTACCATCACCACCTGCACCACCTGTATTCTTAATTGCACCATTAAATAAGTTTATCAATTCGGTTGAAGGTTCTCCAACCATACCAATAGCAAAATTTTGTTGAACTCCCTTATCAGTAATATATGTTGCATGAATAAGTCTTTCATAATCAATGACTGTTATACTTTTAAAATAATCACCATCTGTAGAGGATTCACTGGCTTTTTCTAACTTCGCAAGAAAATCACTATACGATATTACCTCAGGTTTAGGATTAAAAAGTGTGTACATTAAAAACCCAAATAAAGCTAAAATAATTAAAATTGATATTATTAAAAATCAGTTTTTCTTTTTTGGAGTTCTATCTTTCTTATTTTCATTCATAAATGATTTCCTTTAGTTTTAGTTTTAATTTAATAAACAATTATTAATAATTATAAATGATTTTTATTTATTTATTACATTATTGTTAAATTTGATTATTTTATTATTGTTAGATAACATAAAAGTTTTATTCCCATTTTTGCAAGTTAAAAAAACATAAATTGATTCTAATATATTAGAACTTATATTAATCTTTTCGTCATAATTTTCAATCAAATATTTGAAAATCAAATCTTTTGCACAATTATTATTTTCTAAAAGAAAGTCAATTTTGAATGATGAATTAAATCATTCAAAATATTTTTTAATAATATTTATCTTATTTATGCTTTTTTGAATATTAATGATTTGAAATGATTTTAATAAAATTTCCTTTAGCCCTTTTGGAAATTGAGAAAACTCTTTTCTAATTCTATTTCTAGTATAATTACTTGTAAAATTAGTGTAATCATCATTAAATGGTATTTTATTTTTAATAGCTATTTCATAAATTTCATATTTTCAATATTTAAAAAGAATTGGTCTGCAAATATTCATTCCAAAAATTTTATTTTTTTTATTTATTCCAAATAAATAAGGGTTTCTATGAAATCTTCATTGCATAATGGCGCTCTCTATAAAATCATCTTTATGCTGGGCAATTATTAATTGATCACAATCATACAAATCATAAATAGTCTTGAAAAAAGTGTATCTCTTTTTTCTAGCCCATTCTTGAAAATTACCTTTATGTTTTTCGTGAATTGAAAGAATTTCTAATTTCAAGTTATTATCATTGCAAAAATTTGTAACAATTTTTTGATCTATCATTGCATCTTCGCGCACATTGTAATTAACATAAGCTACTATAATATTATTTTTATTTTTATATTGACTAAGCAAAAACATTGAGTCAACCCCTCCACTTACGGCAATCAACTTATTATTTTTTTCCATTAAAACTATTTACAACCAATCTTACATCATTATAAACAAAACTTAAAGCCGCTTTAACTGCTTGTTTTTTAACTTTGTCCAAAATTAAAGCATCTGATTTTGGTATTTTAGACAAAACATATTTAGTGATGTCTTCTGAATTTTCTGGTCTTCCAATTCCAATTTTTAATCTTTTTATTTCGTCTGTTCCCAATTTATTAATAATATCTTTCATTCCATTATGTCCGCCAGATGAACCTACAGTTTTTATTTTTGCTTGACCAATCTCGGAATCTAAATCATCCAAAATAACCAAAATGTTTTCAATCTTAATCTTATAAAAATTGATTATGTCTTTCAAGAAAGTTCCACTATTATTCATAAATGTTTGTGGTTTTGCAAAAATAACGTCTTTTTCAACAAAAAAAATTCCACCAAATTTATTTAAATTTAATGTTATTTTAGATATCTCACATATTTGATTAATAATTTGAAATCCAATGTTGTGTCTTGTATTGACATATTCAACGCCCGGATTACCTAGTCCAATAATTATTTTCATATTAAAATTATACAACATTTTATTTAGATAAAAGTTGCAAAATGTTTCCTAGTCTTTTTGAATCGTCATCCTTATTTACACATGCTTCGATTGCTCTCATTTCACCAAAAATAAATAAATTTTCTACTGCTCTTGTAACCGCAGTATATAAAAGTTTTTTACTTAATAAAACATAATGTGAATAGTAAATAACCAAAATTATGTTTTTTGACTCACTTCCTTGAAACTTGTGAATAGAAATTGCATATGCTAATTTTATATTTTTAATAAAATTTGAAGATGTATATTTTATTAATTTTCCATCCTCAAAATGAACTGTAATTTCTTGCTTTTTACCATTATTATTAATTTTTTCAATATATCCTATTTCACCATTAAAAACATTTGCATCATTGTCATTTTCAATTTGAATAACTTTGTCTCCAATATAAAATGTATTTTTTCTAATTGTAATGTAATCTTTATTTTTTGAATATTTTTTTTGTATTAAAATGTTTAAATTGTCAATTCCACATTCTCCTGCATACATTGGTACTAATATTTGATAATCATTTAATTTGACTTTTTCTTTTATAAATAAATCTATTTTGTCCAAAATTTTATTCATTGCATTTTTCTCAGTATCTTGAATAAACATTGAGTCATTATTATTGAACCTTGGAACTTGTTGTTTATTTATCACAAGAGCCGTTTGAATTATTGAAGAACCCACTTCCTGTCGATAAATTTTTTTTAATAAAAATGTTTTAAATTGCCCAGAACTTATAATATCATTTAGTAAATAACCAGCACCAATTGAAGGAAGTTGATTTTTATCGCCAATTAAAATTAATCTTTCTACATAAGGACAACCCACTAATAGTGAATAAAATAAATCAATATTTATCATTGAAAATTCATCAATAATTAAAGTTTTAACGTTTGATGGATTTTGCTCATTAATTCTAAAAAAATTACTACCTTTCTTCATCCCAAGAAAAGAATGAATTGTTCTTGCTTTGTAATTTGTTTTAAGAAATATTTGATAAGCAGCTTTCCCTGTTGGAGCTAATAAATTAAAAGTATTGGGTTCTGTAGTACTTAAGCTTTTTACTAGTTTATCTACAAGTGTTGTTTTCCCTGTACCAGGATAACCGGAGATAATTGTTAATGAATTATTTAATGCATATCTAAGTGCTGCATTTTGGATATCATCAATATCATTATAATTTTCATTGTTTGAATGTTGAGTTGGAGTTATCTTTTTCATTTCTTTCAATCTTTTAGATATATATTTTTCTTTCTCATAAATCGACACAGCCGTTATTGATTTTTTGTCTTCTGAAACAATAACAAATCCTTTATTTATTAGTCTTTTAACGCCAGATAAAAAATTTTCTTTACTTATTCCGAATGTTTTTGCAATTGAAAAATATAACCCTTTTATTTCAAATATTGTGGACCCTTCTGAAAACGATAAATTTAGTAATGATCAATAAATATATCTTTCTATTCTAATTTCTTGTGAAAATTCTTTCAGAAATACTTTTGCAACATTATCTACATCAAAAAAATTAACCCCTTCATTCCACTCTAAAATGGAATAAACATCATTCTCCAAAAAATTTAATAAATCATCATTTTTATATTTTTTTTCAATTAAATATAAAAGTCTAATTGATAAATCATTCTTGGTAAATATTTCTAAAACTTTGTGATAAATTTTTTCAGAATTAATTTGACCAATAATCAATTCAGCTTTTTTTTCAGAAACAATTTTCGATAAATCATACATGTTTTTTTCTGGTTCTTTTAAAAAATCGAAACCTAATTTGTCAATTATTTTTTTGGCAATGGTTTTTGTAATAGATGAAAATTTTTTAGAAGACAAATAGTCAATTGCTGAAACAGTGGAATCAACGATTTGTTTTTCAACTAAATTTAATTCAAAACTATCTTTATATTTTAAACTTTTTGATTTAGAAACTTGTATTTTACAAGGTTTATTTATTGTTATTTCAATTCCTTTTATTGAAATAACAATATTTTTAAAGGAAAGTATATTTTGAGATATTTCATCACTTTGCTCTGCTCCTAATTTAAAAAGAGCTACAGAAAAATTATTTTCAACATTTTGATAAATGTATCTTATAAATTTGCCATTCAATGAAATCATATTTAAATAATACTTAAAAAAAGTATCTATTTTAAATAATAATTTATAAGTTAAAAATAATTATTAAAGAAATAGAGTTAATGTGTGTTTTTATTTGTTAATATTAATATATAATTTGTTGTATAAATATGAGTAAAATAATTATCATTACAGGTCCTTCAGGCGTTGGCAAAGGTACAATTGAAAAACATCTTTTCCAAATAAAGGAATTGAATTTAGCTCTTTCTTGCTCAATGACTACAAGATTAAAGAGAGATGGTGAAATTGAAGGGAAACATTATTTTTTTACAAATGAAGTTGAATTTGAAAAAAAAATTATTAATGGTGAATTTTTGGAATATTCGAAGCACTTTGATAATTATTATGGAACCTTAAACTCTGAAGTAAATAAATTATTAATGGATGGAAGGAATGTTCTCATTGAAGTAGACACAGTGGGTGCAATTAATATAATAAAGGAATTAAAAGAAAAAAATAATAATGAATTTATATCAATATTTATTAAGCCACCTAATTTGCAAGTTTTAGAGCAAAGAATTAGGCAAAGAAATTCTGAAAATGATGAGTCCATTGAGAAAAGACTATTAAAAGCTAAAAAAGAAATTCAACAAGCAAACAATTTTAAGTTTATAATTAGTAATAATAATTTATCAAATTCTGTGAACGAAATCATGGAAATCATAAAGGAGAAAACATATGAACTATAAAATTAATTCAAACATTGGTGTTATTAGAGAGGAAAATCAAGATAGAGCAACGGTTATCAACAACAACATTGTCGTTTTAGCTTTACTTTGTGACGGTATGGGTGGACACTACGGTGGTTCTTTAGCCGCATCAATAACTATTAATACTTTTGAAAAAGAAATAGAATCAGTTCCAATAGATAAATCTAAAATTTTTGACTGATTCAAAAACACCATTAAACATTGTAAAAATAATATGATTAAAGAGGCAGGAGATGATGAAAAAAAGAAAGACATGGGTACAACTGTAACTGCAGCTATCATTTATAAAGATACTAATGATATCTTTATTTTTAACATTGGAGATTCAAGAACTTATATTTTTGATGGTTTATTGCACCAAATAACTGTTGATCATAATTTAATGAATTATTATATTATTGAAGAAAAAATGTCAGAATTTAAAGCTTCAAAACTCCCTGGTGCTGCAGCTTTAACTTCTGCATTAGGTCCAAATAAAAAAACAAATATTGAAGCTTTTACTGTTGAAAATTCAGACGATAAAAGAACTATTATTTTAACTTCTGATGGAATACATGATTATATTACAAAACCAAATTTTGAGATGATTGTTTCTGGAAATGAAAGTTTTACAGAAAAAACAGATAAACTTATTAAACAAGCAATTATGGGAGAATCAACAGATAATCTTACAATTATTATGTTAGAAATGGAGTAAAAATGTCTAAAATACCAAATTTACCATCTAAATATGAAATATTACGTGAAGTGGGTTCGGGAGGTATGGCCAAAGTTTATCTTGCATTAAATAAAGAAACTGGACAAAAAGTTGCAATTAAAACATTGTTAAATGATGTAAATATGCCATTAACAAACAAAAATAGATTTAAAGAAGAACTTAGGTTAGCTAAATTTATTTCATCTCCATATGTTGTTAAATTCTATGAAGGAAGTTATACCAGTGAAACACAATATCTTGTAATGGAATATGTTGAAGGTAAAATGCTAAAAGATTATATCGAAGAGCAAGGTAGATTAAATGTTGATGAAACTGTTAATTTTGCCATACAAATTGCAAAGGGTTTTGCTGAAATACATGCTCAAAATATTATTCACAGAGACTTAAAAACATCTAATATTATGATTTCTACATTAGGAGAAGTTAAAATAATTGATTTTGGTATAGCAATAAGTGAAGATTCAGCAAGATACACACAAACAGGAAGAGTAATCGGTTCTGTTCATTATATGGCTCCTGAAATTGTGAACCAAGAAGATGCAACGCCACAAACAGATGTATATGCATTAGGAATTATGATTTTTGAAATGTTAATTGGCGAACCTCCATTCAAAGGAAAAGATGCTTTAGAAACAGCATTAAAACATAAAAAAGAAGAAATAAGACCTGTAAACCAAATTTTCCCATCAATTCCTCAAGCATTAGCAAACGTTGTAGCCAGAGCGACTGCAAAAAGAAAAGAAGATCGTTACCTATCTATGAGACAATTGTCACAAGATCTATCAACATGTTTAAATCAAAATAGAATAACAGAAAAAAAAGTTGATTTAACTGAAAGTGCAAAACCGAAAAAAAATTGGCAGGAAAATGTAAATTCAAAATGATTTATTCTTATCATAATTTGCGTTTTTGTAATTGTTGTTTTGGGTGTTGTTTTGGGTGTTGTTTTGGGTGTTCATAAATAATTTTATGATAGGTCAAATTATTAAAATTAATGCAGGATTTTATGATGTTTTATCAAATGGAGAAGTTTTTCGAACTAGAGGCTCAGGAAATTTACGTGAGACATCACAAAATCCTTTAGTGGGAGATAATGTTAAATTTAACCCCAATGGTTTTCTTTAAGATCGGAAGAGCACACGTCTGAACTCCAGTCACCGCTCATTATCTCG